>NZ_CAWQGX010000006.1:0-94626 GCF_963894685.1 Proteus sp. G3927
ATTGTGTATTCCTGATGCACGTCCATTTGGTCTTTGTCACAAAATACAGGCGAAAAATATTTGTTCAGGATGCAATTGAAAAATTGCGAGGCTACTTTGCCAGTGTTTGTGCTGATTTTGATGTTGAACTGGTTGAAATGGATGGGGAACGGGATCACGTTCATTGACTGATTAATTACCCGCCAAAACTGGCGATATCTAATCTGGTTAACAGCCTTAAAGGGGTATCGAGTCGATTACTTCGACGTGATCGTCCTGATATTGCCCAACGTGATTACTACAAGGGGGTTCTTTGGTCGCCAAGTTATTTCGCGGGGAGTTGTGGTGGCGCACCAATATCCATTATCCGCCAGTACATTGAGCAACAGGAAACACCTCGTTAGTTAAAAAACCGCGCCTTATATCCCCGACCTGAAGGACGGAGTTTTACGGTGCTTTGGATAAACAATACCCTCGATAAATATCAAGGGTATTGATGTCAGCCCAATAGGTTATTTATTCACTTTAATTAGTGGTAAAGCATTTCATGAACAATATCTTCCCCTTTCATTGAATAAGGGTAATAGGTTGGCCAATTAGTTAGCTCTTTAAGTAATTCATCTTGTGAACTGTTTCCCATATATAGATGAAAATGCTGTGCTTTTTCTGGTGCAATAATATGATCGCTAAACTGAATAAACCGTGGAGCTTGGCTGTTGGCATCGTCACATCTAAACAGATAGCGAACACCTTTTTTACCCGATTGATAATGTAGAATACGATAACCATCATAGTGATATTCACAGCTATCGACTTTATCACCACGATGAAACTCTACGATATTATTCTCAATACCAATCATATCAACATCGGTTTTATAGCCTTGTGTATAGTAAGCTCGATATTGTTCTACTGTTTTATCTTGCTTCGTCTCCGCTTTCTTTTGCAAAACGATATCTAATTCGCCACTACGCAGATAGGGTTCAACAGATTGCCATACGCCATCCCAATCGCTTAATGAGCGATTGAGAACGTCCTTGTCCTCAAAAATCCCATTCGCAGCATCTATTTGTGCTTGTGTGCGTACTTTTTCATGATGATGTCCATGTGCCAAAACAGACATAGCACTACCTAAAAAACCCATAATCAAAAGACAAGAAAGGATTGGTTTTTGCATAGGTTACCCCTGAACGGCTTTAAAACGTGGATTTGATTTGCAAATTACATACAGACGTCCACGACGGCGTACCACTTTACAATCAGGGTGGCGCAGCTTCGCACTCTTTAATGAACTTAATACTTGCATTTTTTTCTTCCCTAATTAACAAATCGGCCAAAACGCTTATTAAAGCGTGCCACATTACCTTCTTGAGAATGTGTTTTTTGTTTACCGGTATAAAATGGATGAGACTGAGAAGAGACATCTAAAGTGACATAAGGATAGCGTTGCCCCTCATACTCAATAGTTTTATCAGTTTGAATGGTTGATCCCACTTTAAAATAAGCATCTACGCTAGTGTCATGAAAAATGACAGTACGATATTGTGGATGAATATTTTCTTTCATACTCGCCTTCTTTATGTAATGTTATAATATAACAATATTGAGTTGCGATAATGTAGCGCCTTTTTATTTTAATGGCTAGTTTTTTTGATCATTTTTTTTATATACCTATTAGTGATAGTGCCATCTCTACGTATTGCAAAGGGTGAGGCAACATAGAACATTTGATTAAGCAGAGTAAGTCTATTAAACAAATAAATGCTAAACATTCGCCACATTATGCCGTTGAATAGATAACACTCAGTATTCTTCTGTCTCGCTTAATCGCACAACTATAGGTGATTAAGCATCGGGTGCTTTTGGTAACACCTTCAAGGACGTAATCAAATTAAAGAGATAATTCTGAAAAGAATTCAGGGAGCAGGTAAGGATCATGGTTCGTGCTAGTATGGCAACAAGAAATAAAAAAGAGGTTACAATTAGTGATAGTGATTCACAGTTCAATCATGAGGTGAATATGGGCAAATTCCCAGGCTTACATCGTCGAGCAATCGTTGTTATTGCCATTATTTTGTTAGTCGTTTTTTTCTGGCCAACAAGTGAAAATACCACCCCACCTCAACCCTCATCTTCGACACAAAATCTTCCTGTGCCTGTAGCACCTTCTGTCTCAAATGAAACACAAAATGTCCCTAATACACTACCACCAGCACAAGATAGTCTAAATGCTGAGCAAGAGACAGAAGACTTACCAGAAGAAGGTGAAGCCAATAATACCAATGACAATACGCCAGTAAACACAATGCCTCAAACACCGTCAACCGCGACTGAAAATTGGCAAACTTATACCATTAAAGAGGGGCAAACCCTTGCACAACTATTTAGAGATAATCAGTTGCTTGTCAATGATGCGTTTACTATGGCGAAATCAGAAGGCCCACAAAAGCCGTTAAGCCAGTTACGCGCCGGACAAACCATTCGTTTACAACGAGGTTCACAAGGTGAAGTGAGTATGCTTGAAGTGACTGACAATACCGGTACTGTTATTACCTTCACTCGGCTAAGTGATGGTAGTTATTATCGTACGCCATAGTGTCAACAAGCGGTGTGGAGAAATAGAGCAAATAACCTATATAAAAAACGCCAGCTAAGCTGGCGTTTTTCTATCAACATAACTGTTTAATCTAATGATTATTCAGCAACGATGATTACATTCAGTTCAGCGAATACGTCACTGTGAACTTGGAAGTGAACTTCGTGGTCACCAGTTGTACGCAGAACGCCGTTTGGCAGGCGAACTTCGCTCTTACAAATTTCAACGCCAGCTGCAGTTACTGCATCAGCGATGTCACGTGTACCGATTGAACCAAACAGTTTACCTTCGTCACCCGCTTTAGAGCTGATAGTGACAGAACCCAGCGCAGTGATTTTCGCTGCACGAGCTTCAGCTGCAGCTAAAGTTTCAGCTAATTTAGCTTCTAACTCAGCACGACGCGCTTCGAAAAACTCGATGTTTTTCTTAGTCGCAGAAACAGCTTTACCCTGTGGGATTAAATAGTTACGAGCATAGCCCGATTTTACGTTAACCTGATCACCCAGGCTACCCAGATTCGCTACTTTATCAAGCAGAATAATTTGCATTACCTTATCCTCTACAAGTCATTAATGGACTATATAATACCTATTACTGATGACGATCAGTATAAGGTAATAAAGACAGGTAGCGCGCGCGCTTGATAGCACGAGCCAGCTGACGCTGGTATTTTGCACGAGTACCGGTGATACGGCTTGGTACAATTTTACCACTTTCAGTGATATAGTTTTTCAGCGTAGCGATGTCTTTATAATCAATCTCTTGTACGCCTTCCGCTGTGAAACGGCAGAACTTACGACGACGGAAATAACGTGCCATATGGCTAGTCTCCAGAATCTATCAATTCAATCTGTTCGGCATGCAATACCAGTTTAAACAATCCATTTCTCGCCTGATGGCTACTAATGAATCCTGAAACGGTAACTTTGCTACCGACCGTTATACTGTGAGTATCAGTTTGTAACGCTTTCCCACTGGCAATAATGGGCATTCTGCACCATGATTGTCTTTTTAATCCCGCTTCTTCTTGTGTTGAACGATGTTCAATCACAAATTGGCAATGCGGGATCCCAGCAGGGCTAACTTTTCGTATCAATGCTTTGCACACAGTGCCTGTTAGCACTAATCGATTAGCCGTCACAACACTAATTACTCTTCAGAATCCTCTGCTACATCATCAACTTCTTCTTCATCAAGATCTTCAGCAACATCGCGACGACGTTCGTCTTTTGCTTTAACCATTGGTGAAGCTTCAGTCACTGCGTGTTTAGTACGCATGATCATGTTGCGGAGCACGGCATCATTGAAGCGGAAAGTAGTTTCCAGTTCATCAATCACTTCTTGCGGAGCTTCAACGTTCATCAGAACGTAGTGTGCTTTGTGCAGTTTGTTGATTGGATAAGCCAGTTGACGACGACCCCAGTCTTCGAGACGGTGGATCTGACCATTAGCATTAGTGATAGCGGTTTTATAACGTTCGATCATACCAGGAACTTGTTCGCTCTGGTCTGGGTGAACCATAAAAACGATTTCGTAATGACGCATTTGATATTGCTCCTTACGGATTTATCAGCCTCCTGTCAGGGTCAGTCACCACCCATGGAGGCAAGGAACTTGTTTAAGTGTGACTGAAAAAATTGACGCGTAACTATACCCCCCCACGCAATAAAACTCAAGGGAGGAAGAGAATAAAATACGCGCAGTGTTATTTTACAGAAATACGCTGACGCATTGCTTCAAATAAACAAACTCCGGTTGCCACGGAGACATTTAATGAAGAGACTGAGCCTGCCATAGGAATACTGATTAACTCATCACAATGTTCGCGGGTTAAACGGCGCATTCCTTCACCTTCAGCCCCCATAACCAAAGCTAAAGGCCCTGTGAGTTTGCTTTGATATAATGTATGATCCGCTTCCCCCGCGGTGCCAACAATCCAGATGTTCTCTTCTTGTAATAAGCGTAAAGTACGTGCCAGATTGGTTACACGGATCAAAGGTACGCTTTCTGCAGCACCACAAGCGACTTTTTTCGCCGTGGCATTTAATTGAGCTGAGCGATCTTTTGGTACAATGACTGCGTGAACACCAGCCGCATCAGCACTACGTAAGCATGCGCCTAAGTTGTGTGGATCAGTCACACCATCTAACACTAATAGAAAAGGTGTACCTACTTCAGCTAATAAGTCCGGTAAATCTTGTTCTTGGTACTGACGACTAGGTTTTACCTTAGCAATTATCCCTTGGTGAACCGCACCTTCAGTTTGATTATCTAACCATTGGCGATTAGCAACTTGAACTAAAATCCCTTGTTCTTCCAGCGCATGGATCACCGGCATTAAACGACGATCTTCGCGTCCTTTTAACACATAAACTTCTTTAAAACGTATCGGATCACGCTCAAGCAGTGCTTTTACTGCGTGAATACCATAAATAATATCTTCGCTCATAGCGGTTGTTACTCGTTAAAAAATAAAAGGCACAATAACAGATAAAAGGCGGAAAATCCGCCTTTTTAATAGGAGTCAAACAGTGAATGACTTCGTTGTATAACTACGCTTTAGTGCGTTTCGCCGCACGTTTGGCTTTTAATTTCGCCTCTATCTTTTTGGTTTGTGCAGAGGCTTTTTTGCGTTTAGTACTCGCCTTGTCCTTCGCAATTTTCTCTTTAATGACTTTCTCTTTACTCTGTTTTTCTTTACTTGATTTACCTTTTCTAAAGGCACTATCAGGTTCAAAGTTTTTGTCTTTGCTGGCATCACGACGACGAGACTTACTACTGCTCGCATTTTTCTTGTCTTTTCCCCCTTTTAACGCACGAACACGTGCTGTTTTCCCGGGGTTACGTGCTTTACGTGTTGTTGAAATCAATGAGAAGTCAATAGTACGTTCATCCATACTGACCGCTTCAACTTTCACTTCAACTTCATCACCCAGACGATACACCTGACCTGATGACTCACCAATTAAACGCTGTCCAACATTATCAAATTGATAGTAATCATTATTTAATGTGGATACATGAACAAGACCATCAATAAATAGATCGTTTAAGCGCACAAAGAAACCGAAACCAGTGACACTGGTAATAATACCGGTAAATTGCTGACCAATTTGATCAAGCATGAAATCACATTTCAGCCAATCAGCCACATCACGGGTTGCTTCATCCGCCCGACGTTCAGTTAAAGAGCAGTGTTCCCCTAACTGAAGCATGGTATCCATATCACTATGATAGCCACCCGTTGGTGTCCAGCGTTGTGAGCCATGGCCTTGCTGTTTCGCTATCTGGTATTTAATAGCACGATGTAATGCTAAGTCAGGATAACGACGGATGGGTGAAGTGAAGTGAGCATAAGATTTTAATGCTAAACCAAAGTGACCTCGATTTTCAGGCTCGTAAATCGCCTGTTTCATGGAGCGCAATACCATGGTTTGTAGCATTTCGTGATCTGGACGCTCTTCGACTTCTTTCATGACTCGCGCATAATCGCCTGGCTCCGGTGTTAATCCTCCCGGTAACGTTAAACCCAGTTCATTAAATACCGAACGTAAATTCATTACGCTCTCTTCTTTGGGTTTATCATGCACACGATATAACGCAGGCTCTTCATTTTTCTCAACAAAACGCGCCGCCGCAATATTGGCTAAAATCATGCACTCTTCAATTAATTTATGTGCATCATTACGTACAACCGGTTCGATACGATCGATACGACGTTCTGCATTGAAAATAAATTTCGCTTCTTCCGATTCAAAACCAATGGCACCACGCTGTTCACGCGCCTTATCGAGGGCTTGGTATAGCTCATAAAGGTGCTCAATATCTTTTACGATCGGTTGGTAGTGCTCACGTAACTCTTCATCACCTTGAATGATTTTCCATACTTTGGTGTAAGTCATTCGCGCATGAGAGCTCATTACGGCTTCATAGAATTTATAAGATGAAAGGCGCCCCTGCTCAGAAACGGTCATTTCACAAACCATACATAAACGGTCGACTTGTGGATTTAATGAACATAATCCATTCGACAGTACTTCTGGCAGCATAGGGACAACTTGAGATGGGAAATAGACCGAATTGCCTCGGCTACGCGCTTCTGTGTCTAATGCAGTTTGAGGGCGTACATAATAGCTCACATCTGCAATTGCTACCCATAAACGCCAGCCCCCGCCTTTTTTACGCTGGCAATAAACGGCATCATCAAAGTCTCGCGCATCTTCACCATCAATGGTAATTAAAGGGAGATCACGCAAATCAACGCGACCTTGTTTCGCTGACTCTGGCACATCCTCTTTTAAATCAGCGATTTCTTTTTCTACTTTAGGTGGCCAAGTATGAGGAATTTCATGGGTGCGTAGTGCAATTTCTACCGCAATTCCCGTCCCCATAGTTTCACCTAAAATTTCAACAATGCGTCCTACCGCTTGAGTACGCCGTGTTGGTCTTGTGGTAACTTCAACCACCACCACATTCCCCATACGTGCGCCCATGATATCTTCTTTAGGGATAAGAATATCAAAACTTAAACGGCTATCGTCAGGTACCACAAATCCCATACCTGACTCAATAAAATAGCGCCCAACAATTTGGCTGTTTCTGGGTTCAAGAACACGAACGACGCGACCTTCTCGACGCCCTTTTCTATCCATGCCTAGGGGTTGCGCTAAAATCACATCACCATGCATGGTTTTTTTCATTTCATCTTGTGAAAGATAGAGATCATCCTTTTGGCCTTCCGCACGTAAAAAACCATAGCCGTCACGGTGACCGATAACTTTACCTTTCCAAAGATCGAGGCGTTCAGGTAAGGCATAACACTGACGTCGAGTAAAAACTAACTGACCATCTCGTTCCATAGCCCGTAAACGACGACGTAATGCTTCCAGATTTTCTTCACCTGAAATTTTCAATGCCTGCGCGATATCTTCACGGCTCATCGGGGCCGGGCGTTTCTTCATTTCTTCTAAAATAAATTCACGACTAGCAATTGGAGAGGCGTATTTTTCGGCTTCTCTATCCTGAAAAGGATCTTTGGACATTATGACCTCCAAGCTATCAGAATGATGAAATTGTCGACTCAAACATCTTCTAATAACAATTTATATAAGGGGCTGTTGTTTTCTACCAATTCAGCCAGTGTATGACGGTCTAGCTCTTTCAAAAACTGTTCTATCGCTTGATTTAATACAAGTTTTAATCGACAAGCTGGGGTGATATGACAAAACTCAGCACTACAGTTAACCAGTGAAAGCGGCTCTAAAGCACGAACGACCTCGCCGACAATAATATCAGCGGCAGGTTTACCTAAGCGTATACCACCATTTTTTCCACGTATCGCTTCGACAAATCCCATATGACTTAGCTGATTAATAATCTTAACCATATGATTACGTGACACACCATAGACCTGCGTCACTTCGGTGATGCTCGTCATTTTGCCTTCTGGCAATGAAGCCATATATATCAACGCCCGCAATCCATAATCTGTAAAACTGGTTAATTGCACAATGACCTCTGAAAAGTAAAACTCCCAGTTAAAGAAGTTAAAGGATAAATAATGAGTAATGAGAATATCATTTTATTAAGCAATATTATGTTTAATTTTTGGACATTTAGCAAAGATATACTCAAAAGTCCGCGCTTTTAGGCTTACTCACCACAACCATTAAAATAATAGCGATATCACAGGCAAAGAAAAAGCGATCCTGTCGCTTTTCAACAGATCGCTTCTCTTAGTTGACAACAAAATAACGTTATCTTATTTCACTTCTGACCATAGCCCTAAAACAAAAACGCAACCGAGTGGGAAACTGTTTCTCGTTTTATTGCTAATCAACATAGTGACTCAGTTCGGCTTTGTTACAGATACGAAAAAATCGCCCCTGTCATTTTCAGGGACGATTTTCACATCAAACCAATTAATACAATAAATTATGCATCAAATGGATGACGGAGAATAATCGTTTCTGAACGATCTGGACCTGTAGAAACGATATCAACAGGCACACCAGTTAACTCTTCAACGCGTTTAATATAATTTAACGCGGCTTGTGGTAACTGTGCTTTATCTTTAACGCCGAAAGTGCTTTCGTTCCAGCCAGGCATAGATTCATAAATAGGCTCAATACCTTCCCAATCATCTGCTGCTAATGGTGTAGTTTCAATCACTTCACCATTTGGTAAGCGATAACCTACACACACTTTAACTTCTTTCAGACCATCTAAGACATCAAGTTTGGTCATGCAGAAGCCTGACAATGAGTTGATTTGAACAGCACGGCGGATAGCAATAATATCTAACCAACCAGTACGGCGACTACGACCTGTTGTTGCACCGAACTCTTGGCCTTTTTCACGCAGGAAATCGCCGGTTTCGTCAAATAATTCTGTAGGGAATGGACCTGCACCAACACGGGTAGAATAGGCTTTAATGATACCTAATACATAACCAACATAACGAGGACCTAAGCCTGAACCTGTTGCAACACCACCTGCGGTCGTATTTGAAGAGGTGACATACGGATAAGTACCGTGATCGATATCTAATAGAGTACCTTGCGCCCCTTCAAACATCACTAACTCACCTTTTTGTGTTGCTTTGTAAAGTAAGTCAGAAACGTCAACAACCATCCCAGTTAAGATATCAGCAATCGCCATGATATCGTCTAAGGTTTTTTGGTAATCAACAGGCTCAACTTTGTAATAATTAACCAGTTGGAAATTATGGTATTCGATGATCTCTTTAAGCTTCTGAGCGAATGCTTTTTTATCAAATAGATCACCAACACGTAAACCACGGCGTGCGACTTTATCTTCATAAGCAGGACCAATACCACGACCCGTAGTACCAATCGCTTTCTCACCACGCGCCTTTTCACGGGCGTTATCTAATGCAATGTGATAAGGCAGAATTAATGGGCAAGCTTCTGACAGCAGTAGACGTGAACGAACAGGAATACCACGCTCTTCGAGCTGTGTCATTTCTTTCATCAGTGCTTCTGGCGATAATACGACACCGTTTGCGATGATGCTGACAACATTTTCACGAAGAATGCCTGATGGGATTAAGTGGAGAACGGTTTTTTCACCGTCAATGACTAGGGTGTGACCTGCGTTATGTCCGCCTTGGTAACGAACAACATACTTAGCACGTTCTGTCAGCAAGTCGACGATCTTGCCTTTGCCTTCGTCACCCCATTGGGTGCCTAATACGACAACGTTATTACTCATTTCAAAATACACTCGGTTGCTTAAAAAAGGATTCTACCATCTCAATTCAAGAGTTACAGTAGATTTTATCTAATTATGCCATCCCCGCTTTTAAGCAATAGATTATCTTGCCATTGTCAATATTTTTGCCCGAAAAAACCACATCACAAGATATTTGTGATTTTTATCAACAGTTTTGATCGCAAAAACAGGAAGCAGAGTGACATAAAAGTGAAAATGGCTAAGAAGACGCCTCGGGATTGCCGAAGGTTTATCTTGAAATGCAATTTTCACTTTATACTATCTCAGCTAAAGACAATTTGGAAATGGTTGCGAGCGATTTTTCGTTTCATTCAATAATAAAAAACGATTTTCTTTATTTGTTTTAATTCTATCTGCTTGATTAAAAGCTAAAAAAATCCCCTAAGTTTTATCTTAGGGGATGATTATTTATTTTCTTGAACGATGACGATTACTCTTCAATCGCTCTCGCTTTAGTTGGTGCTTTCATATAGCGTAAGAAATCGCTATCTGGACTTAACACCATGACGTCATTACCGTCTTTATTAAAGCTATTCTCATAAGCACGTAAGCTACGGATAAACGCATAGAAGTCAGGATCTTGACTGAATGCATCAGCAAATAGTTTAGTTGCTTGCGCATCCCCTTCACCTCGAATACGTAACGATTCACGCTCCGATTCAGCTAAGGTTTCTGTCACTGTTTTATCTGCTGCAGCACGGATTTTCACCGCTTCTTCTTGACCTTGTGAACGGTGACGACGAGCAACCGCTTCACGCTCTGCACGCATACGTTGATAAATGGCTTCAGAAACTTCCATTGGTAAGTTGATTTGTTTGATACGAACATCAATCACTTCAATACCTAATGCCGCCATACTGTTCATATTGATAGCAGGAGCTTTACCTTTGGTCTCTTCGGCCACTTTCTTCGCAGCAATAGCAATAGCATCATCTGCATCACTTTTATCGCGAGAAGGTGTACCTTCATTCAACGCATTACGTACATCAATGGTTAAACGACCACGTGAATCAGTGATAATTTGGTTTACACTCATACGACCAATTTCAGAGCGTAAACGGTCACTAAATTTACGACGCAATAAGGTTTCTGCTTGCATCGTATTACCACCACCAGTAGCTAGGTAGTAAGTACTAAAATCACTGATACGCCATTTCAGATAAGAGTCAACTAACAAGTCTTTGTTCTCACCTGATAAGAAGCGATCTTGCTGGATATTCATCGTTTGGATACGCGCATCCAGTTTTTTCACATTCTCAATAAATGGAATTTTAAAGTGAATACCCGGTTCATAAACGACCGGTTTATTTTCACCATCACGTACCACTTTCGAGAAACGTAAAATAATACCGCGTTCATATTGTTGCACGACAAATACTGAGGAGTACAACAACGCTAAAATAATAACTGCAACAACAGCGATAACTTTACGCATGATTATTGTCCTCCTTGATTAGAGCCATAAGGCTGACCATAACCACCACTATTATTGCTACCATATCCACCGTTACCATAAGTTGTTGCTGGTTTCTGAGTAGGTGTTGTGTTGGTACTTGGCGTAGGGGTTGAAATACGCGCAGGTGCCTCTGTGACACTATTAAATGACGTTGGCGCTTTTGGTTGCTGGCGTAACATTTGCTCTAAAGGCAGAACCAACATACTGTTACCTTTGTCATTGGCAATGACTTTACGTGTTTTCGACAACACTTTTTCCATTGTTTCAATATACAGACGCTCACGAGTAATTTCCGGTGCTGCGCGATATTCAGGTAAGATTTTGGCGAAACTCGCCACCTCACCTTCTGCTTTCATCACCACACTCGTTTTATAAGCGGTTGCTTCTTCAATCATACGTTGTGCGTTACCTTTCGCTAATGGTAACACTTCGTTTTTATAAGCCTCAGCCTGACGAATGGTTTTCTGCTCTTCTTCTCGTGCCGCAATTACGTCATCGAATGCCGCTTTTACCGCTTCTGGTGGGCGAGCAACTTGGAAGTTGACGTCCACAATGGAGATCCCCATTTTATAAGGGCGGATCGTCTCTTCTAATTCTTGACGAGTTTGATCACGAATTTCTGAACGGTTCGATGTCAGGATCTTTTCCATTTCTGAACGACCAATTACACCACGGACGGCACTGTCTGTCGCTTGTCCTAGGCTATTCATTGGCGTTGTGACATTAAAGAGAAATGCTTCTGGATCTGAGACAACATATTGAACGTTTATCTCAACTTGAACCATGTTTTCATCTGATGTCAACATCATGCCACCCGTAGTTAAATCACGGATGGTTTTTACGTTGACAGGCTGAACTTCATCAATGAAAGTCGGTTTCCAGTTTAAACCAGGCTCGACGATTTGGTAAAATTTACCGAAACGAGTCACAACACCTTGTTCGGCTTCTTTAATGGTATAAAAACCACTGGCAGCCCAAACGACAACCACAGCACCTAATGCAAGAGAAACTAATACGTTTCCAGCATTACCACGAGGACCGCCATTTTGCCCAGAAGAGGAGTTTCCTCCTTTTTTACCACCGAAACCGCCAAGTTTTGCACTCAGTTTCCGGAACAAATCATCGAGATCTGATGCTTTACGATCCCGACCTCCTTGATTACCGTTAGAGTTCCCGTCGCCGTTATTATTACCGCCGTTTCGGTTCCCCCACGGGTCGCGGTCTTGTCCGTTGTTACCGGGCTGATTCCACGCCATGTTCTAGCTCCATTATTATGATTAGATTTATCAGGCTTAAGAGCCGATTTCATCGCCAGCTCTCAGTTAATGTTCTTTAGTATGGCCAATTATCAGACCACGTAATCCAATAAAGTAGGCTCCTGCTTGCAAAGTCGATGCCAGTCTACCATAGGCATTCGGGTGATTAGCCCAACTTTACCGTCTTTTTCAATCCATTCACGCTCAATAGCCTGTAATTGATAAAAACGGCTACGTAATCGCCCTGCTTCTTCTGGCGGTAAACGCAATTCAACGTGTGCGATCTCACCTGAAAGGCGCTCTGTCAACGCCTGATATAACAGAGGAATACCTTCACCTGTTTGTGCAGAAACCCAAACCCTAACAGGTAAATTATCTTCATTTCGATCAATTCTTGGGGTGAAGTCCTCAAGAAGATCAATTTTATTCATCACATACAGTGTCGGTATCTCGTGAGCATCAATCTCTTCTAATACATTTTCAACTGCATGAATGTTCTCTTCAAAACGGCTATCAGCGGCATCAATAACATGAAGAAGCAATGTCGCTTCACGTGTTTCTTGTAGCGTTGCCTTAAATGCCGCCACCAGATCATGAGGTAGATGTCGGATAAAACCAACCGTATCAGCTAACACCACGGTACCAACATCATCGACCTGAATTCGTCTTAAGGTAGGATCCAGTGTCGCAAACAACTGATCAGCAGCATACACATCAGCACAGGTTATACGATTGAATAAACTCGACTTACCCGCATTGGTGTAACCCACCAGAGATAACGTTGGAATATCAGCTTTACTTCGCGCTTGTCGTCCTTGTTCACGCTGACGTTCAACTTTGCCTAGACGCATTAGAATTTGACTAATTTTGCCTCTGAGCAAACGTCGGTCCGTTTCAAGCTGTGTTTCGCCAGGGCCACGTAATCCAATCCCCCCTTTTTGTCGTTCTAAGTGTGTCCACCCTCGAACTAAACGGGTTGATAAATGACGTAACTGAGCGAGTTCTACCTGTAGCTTTCCTTCGTGAGTTCTTGCTCGTTGAGCAAAAATATCGAGGATAACTCCCGTGCGATCAACCACACGACATTCACAAAGTCTTTCCAGATTTCGTTCTTGTGCCGGTGAGAGTGCGTGATTAAATAGCACCACATCTGCACCACTCGCTTTTACTGCTTCTGCGATTTCTTCCGCTTTACCTTCTCCCACATAATATTTGGAGTGAGGCGCTCTACGGCTCCCTGTAATAATTTGAACTGGTTTTACACCGGCAGATGTCACCAAAGATTCAAACTCTTGCAAGTCATCAATATCCTTTTCTTGCGAAAAGAAAACGTGCACTAAAACGGCTAATTCGCCACCTTCATAACGATCAAACAAAGGCGAAACCTCATGGACTTTATAAAAACAGGAAAAACATAGGTAAAGTCTCCCTACCTATGTTTTTATTATATTAAGAATAATATTTGATAATTATTCTGCAACATCATCCTGCTGAGTCGCGTTACCGCCACTGTAGTTTGTACCCGCTTGGTTGGTACCTGTATTGCTATGATGAGAAACAGGACGAGAAGGTACTACGGTAGAGATAGCATGTTTGTATACCATCTGACTAACAGTGTTTTTCAGCAGAATAACAAATTGGTCAAAAGATTCGATCTGACCCTGTAATTTAATGCCGTTTACCAAATAGATTGAAACAGGGACCCTTTCACGACGTAATGCGTTCAGAAAAGGATCTTGCAAAGATTGCCCCTTAGCCATTCTATGTTTTCCTTATTTTGTTGTTTTATACTAGAACCTAATGGTTCGAAAAAATGAACTACTCAAAAATTGCACTTTAGCAACTATCAATTTTACACAAACCTACCATCTATGCACTAACTACCTGCAAAACAGTGTTAAGAGACTGTTCAAAATCTTCACTATCTAACCAATGAACATCATGCCAACCTCTTAACCAAGTGATTTGTCGCTTCGCTAATTGCCGGGTAGCGCAGATCCCTCGATAAACCATCTCATCATAATCGATTTCGCCGGATAAATATGACCACATCTGGCGATAGCCGACACAACGTATAGAAGGTAAATCTTCATGCAGATCGCCCCGTTGGTATAATGATTTTACTTCATCTTCAAAGCCACACGTTAACATCTGTTTAAAACGTGCTTCAATGCGTTGATGAAGTACATTTCTATCTTTCGGAGCAATCGCAAACTGATAAACATCATAAGGCAATGCTTCGCCTGATATTTGAGTTAATTCTGTCATCGATTTACCTGAAATCAGGTAAACTTCCAGTGCACGAGAAAGGCGTTGAGGATCATTAGGATGGATCCGTTTGGCCGCAACGGGATCGACGGATGCTAGCTCTTGATGAATTGCCTCCCACCCTTGTTCGGCTGCTTTTTTTTCGATTTCAGCACGAATTTCTGGATTAGCACTGGGTAAAGGCGATAAGCCTTCTAATAACGCTTTAAAATATAGCATAGTCCCGCCCACTAATAGTGGAATTCGTCCTGCAGCCGTAATTTCTTCCATTGCTTTTAACGCATCTTTACGAAAGTCTGCGGCAGAATAAGGTAATGCGGGATCTAGAATATCAATTAAACGATGTGGTGCAAGCGACTGCTCTGTCTCATCCGGTTTCGCAGTACCAATATCCATACCACGATAAATAAGAGCAGAATCAACACTAATAAGATCAACGGGCAGTTTTTGTCTTAGCGCAATGGCTAATGCGGTTTTACCAGAGGCTGTTGGCCCCATCAGAAAGATTGCTTTAGGTTTTATTTGCGTTTTTACTTCGCTCATTATTCAGTGCCGCTACCACAGGTTGTAATTCTATTAATTGTAATAAGTTTTTGGACGGCTGTCTGACATATTGTGGACATAATCGTTCAATATCAGCCAATAATCCTACTGCCTGAGCCTGTGACCAAACACCCGACTCATGACTTAACTGTTTTGCTAACCAATGCCCAATTTGTTGTTTAGAGCATAATTTTTCTGTTGCCAAATAAGCTAATAGCTTTGTCAGTAATACAGGTAAATTTTGCTGTCGCAACGGCAACGAGACCGCGTGGATCGTCGCTTTACCATGAGAGATGTCGATAACAATCCCAAAATCACTGATTAACGCCTGAAACTGCTTAAATGTATTAATTTCATCTTTACTGAGTGTGACTTTTAAAGGCACTAGCAAAGGTTGGGGTTTCAGATTTTCATTTTCTGGCAATAACTGGGCACATTTTAACAGAAAATCAGCTTCTTCCAATGCTAACAGCCCTAGACCTTGCGAAGATTCAATTAACGCATATTTCTGCTGATAAATCGCCAATACCCGGCCAAAAGTATAATCTGTTTGCGCTGCGCTGGCATTAACAGAACGAGGCACCACTGAAATTACATTTGTTTCATTGTTATTAGTTGTATGACCAACATCAACCAAATTCAATGGGGGACGAGGGGGAAATAGGGGTATTTTTTCTTTATTTTCAACATCGCTCGCACTTTCTTGCATCATTTTTTGATAAAGCATGCCTTGCGTACGTTGATAACTCTCACCAAACTGACGTGTATCTAGCGTTTTTTGGGGACTCTTTTGCGTATCTGTTAACCCTTTTCCTGCACTTCCTTGGTAAGCTCCCGTGCTCTTTTTTTGCGTAGATGAGGTTACTGGTGCTTGATAAGGCTGCGAAAAAACATTTTCTCCCGCAACTTGGCGATTTTCAGGAAATGTTGTGGCAGTTAAAGCCCCATTATCCTCTTCATCTAAAGATAACGTATCTTCTGTAACCTGCCTTAACACACTCAGGACAGCTTGATAGATAAAATCGTGTACTAAGCGCGATTCGTGAAAACGCACTTCATGTTTGGCAGGATGCACATTGACATCCACTTGATGAGGGTCGACGGTTAAATAAAGCACATAAGAGGGTTGCTGTTCACCTTGCAAATAACCCTCATATGCTTGACGAATAGCATGGTTAATCAATCTATCGCGCATCATGCGCCCATTGACATAACAGTACTGTATTTCACTGCTTTGCACTGGAGCTAAAGGATGCTCTACCCAGCCTTTTATTGCCAGATCACCATGCTCCCACGTCAGTTGCATTGCTTGATCAACAAAATGATTACCACAGATAGCACTTAAACGACGATGATGCTGATGAGTTTCTTTCGCAGCGCGATATTGACGCACACGCTTACCGTTGTGGGTTAAATTAATTGACACATCAAAGCGGGATAAGGCTATACGACGTACTACTTCATCTATATGACCAAACTCTGTTTTTTCGGTACGTAAAAATTTACGTCTTGCAGGAGTGTTATAAAAAAGATCGAGCACTTCAACTGTGCTCCCCACCGGATGTGCTGCTGGCTTGACTGCCACTGTCATATCACGCCCTTCGGCGTAGGCTTGCCAAGCCTCCTCCTGAGATGCGGTACGAGATGTTAAGGTTAAACGTGATACAGAGCTGATACTGGCTAAGGCTTCACCACGAAACCCCATGCTCATAATGGCTTCAAGATCATCCAGTGTCGATATTTTGCTTGTTGCATGGCGAGCAAGTGCTAACTTCAAATCATCACGGGAAATGCCGCATCCATTATCGCGGATACGAATTAGCTTAGCGCCACCTTTATCGATATCGATATCAATTGTTGTCGCACCCGCATCTAAGCTGTTTTCAAGTAACTCTTTAACAACAGAAGCGGGTCTTTCAACGACTTCCCCTGCTGCAATCTGATTTGCTAACTGAGGAGGTAATAAATTAATCGCCATTACCTTATCCCACGTTTATCTTTATTTTGGCCCATTCTGTAAGGGATGAGCGAGAAAGTAATTTTTTAATCCGGCATAGATTGAAGCGGCTAATTTCTCTTGGTAAGCATCTGAAATCAGCAATTGTTCCTCAGCGGCATGACTAATAAAACCTGTTTCGACCAAAATAGACGGAATATCAGGTGAACGTAAAACCCCTAAGCTGGCGTGCTCTGGTGTTTTTTTATGTAATGATCCTACTTTTCTAAGTTCAGATAACACCGCTACCGCAACGTCATAGCCTACACGCTGTGAATTACCAAATTGTAAATCTAATACCGCTTGGCTTAAATAGGGATCAACCCCTTCTGCGAGTGCATCACCGGCGCCACCGAGAAGCTCTGATTGTTTTTCGCTTTGTTCAAGCCATTTACCTAATTCACTATTCGCGCGACGATTTGACAATACCCAAACAGATGCCCCGCGCGCACTGCGATTAGGTGCAGAATCGGCATGAATAGACACTAACATATTGGCACCTTGCTTACGGGCCACTTCAGAGCGTCCAGCAACAGAAATAAAATAGTCGCCATTGCGGGTTAAAACGGGTTTGAACA
The DNA here is from genome assembly GCF_963894685.1 of Proteus sp. G3927. NCBI lineage: Bacteria > Pseudomonadati > Pseudomonadota > Gammaproteobacteria > Enterobacterales > Morganellaceae > Proteus > Proteus sp. G3927. Next base: position 17,927 of record NZ_CAWQGX010000006.1, read on the forward strand.
TAGGATCATTACGCAAAATCGCTTCTAATTTTTTTGCCACTCTTAAGGTAACATCTTTTTCACGATTACCTTTTTGCCCAATAGCGCCGGGATCTTGACCCCCATGCCCTGCGTCAATCGCAATAATTATTTGCCGATCACTCGACGCGGGCTTATTCGAGGTTGTGCGAGGCTTTACCGGTACTACAGGTGCAACGGGTTGCTTAGGCGTACTCACCAAAGGCGCCATCTGTTGATTAGCCACCGTATTTGTGGCTTTGTTTGCTGATAACGCCACTACACTGACCGTCGTTGATGTATTGTTATTTTGTCGAGCATTAATAGGTTTGATAGTAAGTACTAACTTATATTCACCATTGCTATTTAATAAGCGCTCCGTCACCACCACTGGTTTGGCAAGCTCTACCACCATACTTTGATATTGGCTATCTTTTGATTGTGTCGTGCGAATTTTCTGTGCTAATTGCTGACGATTTAATGTCACAGGTAAACCCGTTATTTGGCTACCTTGCTTAAAATCCATCACTAACCTATCTGGATTTTTCAGTGAGTAATATCTATAGCTTGGTTTCCCACCACTAAACGAAAATGTAAGTGTTGTAGCCACATCCCCATTTTCGGCCTTCACTTCTGTTACCGTAGCGGCTTGTGCTATTTGCACCACAAAAAGTGACAGAACAACCAACAAAAAGGTGGCAATATAACGCTGACATTGGCTCACAATAGTGATGAGACTCGACATAATCAATATTCCTTTATGCAGACTGAATACGGGATAAAACAGCATTCCCTCTCTGTGAAAGGGCAATAAAATGGGCTTTACGACCTTCATTTTCATAGCTTAAATGAAGCTCTAAATCCGCATTAGGTATAAACCCTTCCCCTTGAGAAGGCCATTCAATGAGACACAGTGGATCTTGTGCAAAATAGTCACGTATCCCCATAAATTCTAACTCTTCCGCTGAAGCTAAGCGATAAAGATCGAAATGATAGACTGGGCGTGGTGTCAGCATATAAGGCTCTACCAAGGTATATGTTGGACTTTTAACATGACCTTGATGACCTAAAGCTTGTAAAAATCCGCGGCTAAAGGTGGTTTTCCCGGCCCCTAGATCACCAAATAAATAAATAATAAGCCCTTGGTTATTTGTCGCCATTGCGACTGAATGCCCTAGTTTTACTGTTGCAGCTTCATCTTCTAATGTAACAACCCATTCTTTCATATTCATACAATCTATTGTTAGGTAATAACGACTTAGTTAATAGCATGTTAGAGCACATGCAAACAGACCATTTTTATATTCACTTAAAGTAAATTATTATCAGAATCAATTTCAAATAACCATACCATAAATCTATTTCTTACGAGGATTTTTCCTATCGTTGCACTATGATACACTGCGCACTCTTAGGACTCACCTATTAGCTATTATTTCGGTTGCTCATGTCATCACTCGATCTTCATCACCTTGCTCAAAATATAAAACGTTGGGGAACTGAACTAGGATTCCAACAAACAGGAATTTGCGATACTGATTTATCGCTCGAAGAGCCTCGTTTACAAGCTTGGTTAGATAAACAGTATCATGGTGAAATGGCATGGATGGCTAAATATGGCATGACTCGAGCAAGACCCCATGAATTGGTGCCGGGCACATTGCGTGTGATCAGCGTCAGAATGAACTATTTGCCAACAGATGCCGCTTTTGCTCGTACCCTTAATAATCCAGAGCAAGGCTATATTAGCCGTTATGCATTGGGTAGAGATTATCACAAAGTATTAAGACAACGCCTTAAAAAATTAGGTGAAAAAATTACGCAATATTGCCAACAGTTTGAATATCAAGGTATTGTTAATTTTCGCCCTTTTGTTGATTCAGCGCCGATAATGGAACGACCATTGGCCGTGAAAGCTGGCCTTGGGTGGGTTGGTAAACACTCACTTGTTATCAATAATCAGGCCGGCTCTTGGTTTTTTCTCGGTGAATTATTAATTAATTTACCTTTGCCTATTGATTCTCCCGTTGAAGAGCAATGCGGTAAATGTGTAGCTTGCATGACCACTTGCCCAACAGGCGCCATCGTAGAGCCTTACACCATTGATGCTCGTCGCTGTATTTCTTACCTAACGATTGAACTTGAAGGCGCTATTCCTGAAGAATTTCGCCCTTTGATGGGCAATCGTATCTATGGTTGTGATGATTGCCAATTAATTTGCCCATGGAATCGTTTTTCTTCGCTCACAGAGGAAGATGATTTTTCTCCGCGCCGTGCCTTACATACACCAGAATTGCTGTATCTATTCCAATGGAGTGAAGAAAAATTTCTGCGTATTACAGAAGGTTCACCGATCCGACGAATTGGCTATTTACGTTGGCTAAGAAATATTAGTGTTGCGTTAGGCAATGCCCCTTATCAGGACAAAATTGTACTGGCCTTGCAAGAGCGCTTTGGTTTAGGGGAGGTTTTAGATGAACATTTGCACTGGGCTATCGCCCAACAGAAAGCCAAAAGAGAAGAAAAAACGCTAAAAATACAGACTTCACAACAAAAACGTCTAGTAAGGGCAATAACTAAGGGCCTACCTCGTGATGCTTAGTTTTTAACATGATACGCATACTCATAAGATGAGATAATTTCACCTGTGAATAAAATAAAAACTCTTTGTCTATCAATATGAAGAAAAAATTCAAGCGAAGTGTGGCACAAATTAAAAAAAATAAAAATAAACTTACTTATCAATTGGATAGATAAAAGCAATATTTAACTCACTAGCATAATATGCTAATGACTCAATGATAGCAGCCTGTGGATAACTCTGTGCAGTAAAAAAATAAATTAGTGCTAGATGCAAGGATTATGAGCATCTTATTGTGGATAATTTATTTCGATAAGAATATTAAGATAAGTGGAACTCGGGCTCTTTTTTCCAAAGAAAAGTCATAAAAATACTTTTCTTCATAAAAAATACTCTTCAAAGTATATTTAACAGAATAAAAACCTAAACAACAAAAATTGATCTGAGGTTTAGCTCCCCCCTAAACGAGGAAAGGCGCACATTCTAGTGCTGGCTAAATAGAAATGCAAGCAAAGATCAAAGATAGATCACAAAAAAATAGCTTGATCTTTCTTGCTGTTATCGATTTCCCTTTTTCTGCACTGCAATGGGTCACTCGCTTTAAGTGTATTAGCTACAATCGCTGATCTGCACCTACCACAGTGTAGACTCATTTTTAAAAAGTGAGAGAGAAAATAAAGATTTTTTGGTTATATTTTATACAAGTATTGCTATTTCCTGTCCATAGTTATGTCCTTGTGACTTTTAGAATGCAATAGCTTTATTTGGGTGTTATTAAACAAAATAACGCTTTGTATTGTTGCTTATGCGTGACTGCTCCCCGCCCTGTTGAAGTGACCTCATAGAGTTGGACTGTTCATTAAGCGGTTTTCGCTAAAGGTTTTCTATATTGCATTTTAGCTTTTATCTCTTTACACTCAGATTAGACTTTTTTAGACTTAATTTAGTCTTATTGATTGAGGTAGATATGCGTTACTCAGAACAAATCAAACCAATTAGTTATTTAAAAGCTAATGCCGCCGAAGTGATGACTAAACTCACTGAATCTGGTGCACCGATGATTATTACTCAAAATGGCGAAGCAAAAGCGGTTATTCAGGATATTACCTCTTATGAAGAGACACAGGAAACATTAGCCTTACTTAAAATATTGGCGTTAGGTCAGCAACAAGTTGAAGCAGGTGAAGTAAAAGATATAAAAAGCGTTGTTCAGCGTTTAAAAAGTAAAAGGAAATAATCGTAATGGCGTCCTATAAAGTGGTAATGACGAAAGATGCCGAAACAGACTTAGAGGACATCTATAACTATATTGCCGACCACGACAGCATAGATAATGCAGATTATGTATTAGATGAGCTGCTTAAGATCACTAATACACTGGCTAACTTTCCTATGAAAGGCAGTATTCCAAAGGAATTACAAAGTTTAGGTATTCGTGAATATCAGCAAATCTTTTTTAAACCTTATCGTGTCATCTATCACACAATAGCAAAACAAGTGGTTATCTTTATTATTGCGGATGGCAGACGAGACATGCAAGCCCTGCTTACTCGGCGACTTTTAGGGTAAAAATATCTTACTGTATATTCTTATCATAGAGAGACAGGCCGACTTCTAAAAACAGCTTAGCTAATGCTATTACGACAAACGCTTTGATTTATAAGAATTTACTGAGTTTATTGAAGTCTTTGGAAGAAGATTTGGAGCGGGAAACGAGGCTCGAACTCGCGACCCCAACCTTGGCAAGGTTGTGCTCTACCAACTGAGCTATTCCCGCATTTGGTAAGTTTTGTGCTGATAATTATCGAAGAAAGATTTGGAGCGGGAAACGAGACTCGAACTCGCGACCCCAACCTTGGCAAGGTTGTGCTCTACCAACTGAGCTATTCCCGCGTCGCTAATACTGATAACTATCGAAGAAAGATTGGAGCGGGAAACGAGACTCGAACTCGCGACCCCAACCTTGGCAAGGTTGTGCTCTACCAACTGAGCTATTCCCGCGTCTTTCTTACACCCGTACAAACGAAATTCTTCATCGGTACGGGATGCGCATTATACGAGAAAAATGCTTAACCGCAAGCCCTTATCAGTAAAAAAATGCGTTTTTTTGATTGCATGACGATAAAATCGTCACAATGATGCAATATCAGCCATCAATCCGCTAATTTCTACTCTTTAATAAAGGTTTGGCGATAATAGGCTAATTCAGCAATAGATTCTCGAATATCATCCAACGCTTGATGAGTATTTTTTTTCTTAAATCCTTCAAGGATTTCAGGTTTCCAACGACGAGCTAACTCTTTTAGTGTACTGACATCGAGATAACGATAATGAAAATATTTTTCTAATTCAGGCATATAGCGAAATAGAAAACGTCTATCTTGCCCCACACTATTACCACAGATCGGTGATGCACCCTGTGGCACCCATTTTTCAAGGAATTCGATAGTGGCTTGTTGTGCAGCCGCATCATCATACTGACTCTCTTTAACCCGCTGAACTAAACCACTTGCCGTATGTGTTGTAGTATTCCATTCATCCATCGAGGCGAGTAATTTATCCGATTGATGTACGGCAATAACGGGACCTTCAGCTAAAATATTAAGTTGGGGATCGGTGACGATAGTGGCAATTTCAATAATACGATCGCGTTCAGGATCAAGGCCGGTCATTTCCAGATCTATCCAGATAAGATTGTTCTCGCTTTTTGACATAATATATCCTAGCTGTTTCTTAGAGTGAGACATGATATTTTAACCTTTATCATAGCGCGTTTACTCAATAAGCACGACAAAAGAACATCTAACCGAATAACACAAGTGAGGATCGGTGACAAAACGTAAATTATCTAAAGGCCAGCAACGCCGAGTACAAGAAAATCATAAAAAGCGTTTGCAAAGCAAAGAGAAAAAAAATCACGTTGAATTAGACGATACACAATTAGGCGAAGCGACCGAAGGCCTCGTTATCAGTCGCTTTGGGCAACATGCAGATATTGAAGCTGCAGATGGCTCTATTACTCGTTGTAATATTCGCCGTACTATTTCATCCCTAGTCACAGGCGATAGAGTGGTGTGGCGCCCTGCATTACAAACCCAAGAAAATGTGCGCGTCAATGGCATTGTAGAAGCTGTTCATGAGCGTACTTCTGTACTCACTCGCCCAGATTATTATGATGGTATTAAACCTATTGCCGCTAATATCGATCAAATTATTATTGTTTCAGCCATTTTACCTGAGCTTTCACTTAATATTATCGACCGCTACTTAGTGGCTTGTGAAACCTTAAATATCGAACCCCTTATTGTATTGAATAAAGTCGATATGTTAGATGCAGAAAGCCGAGCGATGGTAAGTGAGTGGATGCAAATTTATAAAGATATTGGTTATCGAGTGCTTGAAGTCTCAAGCTATACCAAAGAGGGATTAGAAGCATTAACTCAAGCATTAATTGGCCGCATCTCTATTTTTGCTGGCCAGTCAGGTGTGGGTAAATCGAGCCTTCTCAATACTCTCTTACCACCAATGGAAGAAAGTATTCTGGTCAATCAAGTCTCTGACAACTCAGGGCTTGGACAACATACCACCACCGCATCGCGCCTTTACCATTTCCCTCTAGGAGGCGATGTTATTGATTCACCGGGGGTACGTGAATTTGGTTTGTGGCATTTAACACCTGAGCAAGTGACCAAAGGTTTTATTGAGTTTCGACCTTTCTTAGGAGGCTGTAAATTCCGTGATTGTAAGCATAATGACGATCCGGGTTGCTTGATCACCGAAGCCGTAGATAAAGGTGAAATCGCACCAACCCGATTTGAAAACTATCATCGTATTTTAGAAAGTATGAGTCAGGTGAAAGTGCGTAAAAATATTAATTTAGACTCTTAAGCATAGATTCACTGACAACCCTATTAAGGGTGGGTACAATAGACCCCTTTTGTCGATTTTTTATCGTTCGATCCCAGAGGTTGCCATTTTGGACAAGCTAAAAATTAAACTACAGTATCTATTGCCTAAATTATGGCTAACACAGCTAGCTGGTTGGTTTGCCAATAAAAAAGCGGGTAGCGTTACTCAATTTGCTATCAAAATGTTTGCTCGCGCATATAAAGTTGATATGAATGAAGCGAAAGAGAGCCAATTTCAGGCTTATGCAACATTTAATGAGTTTTTTATTCGTGCATTAAAAGATGGCGCTCGCCCTATTGTTGAAGGAGATAACCAACTGGCTCTCCCCGCAGATGGCGCTGTCAGTCAGCTTGGTCAGATCCAAGACGATCAAATTTTACAAGCCAAAGGGCACTCTTACACCCTTGAAGCGTTGCTAGCAGGTAATTTTACCTTGGCCGACCAGTTCCGCCATGGGCAATTTATTACAACCTATCTTTCACCACGGGATTACCACCGTGTTCATATGCCTTGCGATGGGTTATTAAAAGAGATGATTTATGTCCCCGGCGATCTCTTTTCTGTTAATCCTTTAACTGCGGCAAATGTTCCTAACTTATTTGCTCGTAATGAACGTATTATTTGCCTTTTTGACACCCAATTTGGTCCCATGATACAAATTCTTGTTGGAGCGACCATTGTAGGGAGTATTGAAACGGTCTGGTGTGGCATGGTAACACCACCACGTGAAGGTATTATTAAACGTTGGACTTATCCTCAAGCGGATAAAGTTGGCGCTATATTTCTGAAAAAAGGTGAAGAGATGGGACGCTTTAAATTAGGCTCGACCGTTATTAACCTCTTCCCTGAAAATAGTGTTCAATTAAATAAAGATCTGATGAACGGCTCTGTAACATTAATGGGAGAACTACTAGGCTCTATCATTAATGCCACAGGCACTGATCATAAGGCCTGCGATAATAATACCATTAATGAATAATTCGTAATTCGGAGTAAACCTTGTGCGCCTGATAATCAGTCTACTTTTTAGCTTTTTTCTGACTATCTCATTCAATACTTCGGTGTTTGCTGCGGATGTTGATAAATTACGTCAAGATATCAAACAACTTGAAGGCAGTACTAATCCTCAAGATATTGAAACTGTTCAGGCGCTACAAGGCACCATCAATTGGATAAATGATGGTGAAAAAGCTCAAGTTAATGCGGATAATTATCAAAAGACTATTGATGAATATCCGCAGATCACTCAAGAGCTAAGGGCTAAATTACTCGAAGAGAGTCACTCAGTTCCAACAATTCCAGAAAAAATTACTATTCCTGAGCTTGAGCAAAAAATCATTCAAGTGAGTAGCCAACTGATGGAACAAGCTCGGCTACAACAACAAGAGCAAGATAAAAGCCGTGAAATCAGCGAATCACTCAATTTACTCCCTCAGCAACTTTCAGAAGCTCGTCGTTTACTAAGTGATGCAACGGCGCGTTTAGCGGCAATAGGGGCATCAAACACCCCACTAGCAGAAGCACAAAATAAATTAACCCAAGCTGAAGTCACAGCACGAAAAGCGATGGTTAATGAGCTGGAAATGGCGCAACTTTCTGCTAATAATCGTCAAGAAATTACTCGACTGCGCTTGGAGCTATTTAAAAAACGTTATCAACGACTTGATGTACAACTGCAACAATTGCGTAGTTTACTGAATATTAAGCGCCAAGAAGTGGCAGATCTCGCTTTAGAAAAGACAGAGATGCTCGCCGAGCAAGGGGGCGAACTCCCCGAGTTTCTGACTAAGCAAATCGAGACTAACCGTCAACTTTCTCAGATCCTCAATAAACAGACGCAAGAAATGAGTGAGTTAACCGAAAAACAGCGTCTAACAACACAACAAACCCAACAAGTAAGACAGACACTCACAACCATTCGAGAGCAAGCCCAATGGTTAAGTGGCTCTACGGCATTAGGTGAAGCATTAAGAACACAATTGGCTCGCTTACCTGAAATGCCCCGCTCTCAAGAGCTGGATAGAGATATCGTTCAGTTACGTGTTGAGCGATTAGGCTATGAAGAGATGCTAGAAAACCTAGGCAAAATCCAGCCTCCTGAAACTGCCGATGGCTCAAAGCTACCAGAAGCTCAGCAATATATTTTTGACTCTCTCATTCAAGCACGCCAAGAGTTACTCAATTCTCTTTTATCCGGTTATGACTCCCAAATCTTAGAGTTAACCAAACTCAAAGTAGCCACAACACAACTTGCGGATGCCTTAAAAGAGACAAAAGATGCGACAAACCGCTATATGTTCTGGGTGGCCGATATCAGCCCAATAAAACTCAATTATCCGGTTTTATTAATTAAAGATATTACTCGCCTACTTTCATTAGATACTTTCTCACAATTAGGGCATGCTGCGGTTAACATGCTCAAAAACCAAGATACCTTTATCTATCTACTGGTCACCCTATCTATTGTCGGTTTTAGTCTTCGTACCCGTAAGCATTACAATGCGTTTCTTGAAAGAGTCAGTAATCGCATTGGTAAAGTCACTCAAGATCATTTCTCATTAACGGTGCGTACCGTATTTTGGTCAATATTAATCGCCTTACCACTACCGCTATTATGGTCTGCCGTAGGATATGGTTTACAAAGTGTCGAATGGCGTTATCCCATGGCGGGAGCGATTGGTTATGGTGTGACTGCCGCAGCCCCTGTGCTATGGCTATTTATGATAAGTGCTACCTTTGCTCGCCCTAATGGGTTATTTATCGCGCAATTTAAATGGAAAGAGAGTCGTGTGAAAAAAGCGATGCGCTTTTATCAACTGTCGATTTTCGTCATTGTGCCGTTAATGATGTCGCTTATCACCTTTGAATACTATAGTGACAGAGAATTTGCGCCAACGGTTGGGCGTTTTTGCTTTTTATTATTGTGCATTGCTTTAAGTTTTATTACCTCAAGCCTAAAAAAGGCACATGTGCCGCTTTACTTAGATAAACATGGCTCTGGTGATAATGTGATAAATACCATTTTATGGTGGTTCTTACTTGTTGCCCCTGTTCTTGCAGCCCTCGCGGCTATCTTAGGCTATCTCTCAACCTCCATCGTATTACTGGGTCGCTTAGAGATGTCTGTGGCGATTTGGTTTGCCTTGCTGATTATTTATCATATTATTCAACGATGGATGCTGATCCAACGTCGTAAGCTTGCCTTTGAACGAGCCAAACAAAAACGGGCAGAAATTTTAGCTCAACGAGCCAAAGGGGAAGATGAGAATACCATTGTTGGCAGCAGTGGTGAGAGTACCGCTAACTTAGAGTTGGAAGATCAAGCCATTGACCTTGATGCGATTAGTGCACAATCTATTGGTCTAGTACGTTCTATTCTGACCATGATTGCACTCGTGTCCATGATTTTACTCTGGTCAGAGCTCAATACAGCCTTCTCTTTTGTCGATAATATCCGACTATGGGATGTGACTTCCTCCGTTAATGGCGTCAATACTATCCAGCCCATTACCATGGGGTCTATCTTAGTCGCTATATTAGTGATTATTATCACGGCACAATTGGTAAGAAACCTGCCAGCACTGCTTGAACTGGCAATTTTACAACACTTAGATCTAACACCTGGTACAGGTTATGCCATTACCACTTTAACGAAATACAGCATCACCCTAATAGGCAGTATCGTTGGTTTCTCATTATTAGGTATTGAGTGGTCAAAACTACAATGGTTAATTGCCGCTATGGGGGTAGGTCTTGGTTTTGGCTTACAAGAAATTTTTGCCAACATTATCTCAGGGTTAATGATCTTGTTTGAAAAGCCAATCCGTATTGGTGATACCGTTACTATCCGTAACTTGACTGGGAATATTTCTAAAATCAATACGCGAGCCACCACGCTCACCGATTGGGATAGAAAAGAGATCATTGTGCCTAATAAAGCATTTATTACAGAGCAATTTATTAACTGGTCATTATCAGACTCTATTACACGTATCGTAATGACCATCCCTGCGCCAGCTGATTGCAATAGTGAACAAGTGACCAATGTTTTATTAGAAGCCTCTAAACGCTCTACCATGATTTTAGACAACCCCGCTCCTGAGGTTTACTTGGTTGACCTACAACAAGGGATCCAAATCTTCGAGTTACGTGTTTATGCCGCAGAAATGGGACATAGAATGCCAGCCAGACATGAGATCCATCAAAATATTCTGCTAGCCTTTGCAGAGCATGGCATTCCATTACCATTCCCGCCGTTCCAAGCACGGGTAGATATGGTGGGTAATACCATTAGTACTTCAATGCGTGCAACACCAAGAGAAGTAGGCGGATTGTAGTCAATTACATCTATTACTTTGAATAAAAATGCCACTAATTTAAATGAAAAAACCAAAATAGTGGCATTTTTGCTTCTTGTTACCACTCTTCTTACCACTGTTATGCGCCTAGCATTCAATACAAACAGCCAGTTATAAACAGCTATTCTGTTGGTATGACGCATGTCACACCACAATAGGTATGCACACTCCGTTTACCTATCACTATTAATAACTTTTTTTTTTCACTTTTTTGTTTAATAAAATTGATGATTAATAACACAATGAAACTATTTTATCGATATATAATTATACAATATTGGAATATGAACATCATAAAATGTTACTTAGTTTTCTATTTACTTATAGAGATCTCTTTTATTACCAAAGATCCTTCTTACTAAGTAAAGAATTAAGAAATAATAGCGACCATCTTAGTTGCTTACTGTTTTCTCTTATTTTAATTTTTATCAATTTTTGCAATATAAAAAGCCATATTTGTTCTGTATTCTTCAAAAATTTGTGCAAACACGCCTATCTTTTTTTATTGCTAAAGATCACAAAAATACGTTTTTATACTTAAATTTACTCAATAAATGAGTATTAAAATACTATTTTCGATATTTTATTTTACTTATTTTTATCATATTTAATTTTTGTTTAACTTAAGTCAAATAATTTTAGTTTATTTTTTAACCTATCATTATCCTCTCCTTTTCCTTGCTGCATCAGCGTGACGTAGCAAAAATCATTCAAATTGCTATATGAAACACCAACAAGTAGTCTAAAAAAGATAAGTGTATTAATTTATTATATACGCAAGTTTGTTTTCTCTTCACACGAGGTGAACACTAACTTGGCCAATTTCTTTTTTATCTTTATTTTTAAATATAATAGATAAACATATTTATTAAAAAATAAGTAATTAAGAAATTAATTAATATTTATATTTAATAAAAACAAAATAAAAAAATAAAATGAAAAAAGAAAAATAAAAAACACAAATAAGAAATATAAATCATCAATTAACAATTTATATTAAAAAAATACTAAAACTTAAGTGGACTATTAATGAAAATAAAAACAATAGTTATAAAAATTACATATAAAAAAATAAAAATTTAAGTGTTATATTCAAAGATAACAATAAAAAATAACTATAAATATTCTTCTCTAATTAAAAAGTAGCATTACAACTTATAATGTTAATATTTTTTTAACTCACAAAAAAAATGCGTATTATTACCTATTAACAATGCTAAGATATATTGCTAGCTTCGTTTAAAATGCATTATTAATAAACAATAATAAGAAGGACTCCATTATGGAAAAATCCCGCACAACATTAGACCAATGGATCACCTTACAAGCTGTTGTTGATTACGGTGGCTTTGCTCAAGCCGCTGATGTATTACATAGGACTCAATCATCAATTAGCTATACTATCAATAAGTTAGAACAAACCTTGGGTATAGAAATACTTTCTTTAGAAAAAAGACGCGCAGTATTAACTACTGAAGGAGAACTATTGCTAACACTTTCTCGAGAAGTGACAGAAAAAGCATTATCTCTAGAAAAAAAGGCAAAAAACATCAAATTTAACAATAAGTTAAGAATTAACGTACTAATTGACCCAATGTATGTCGCTGATCTTTTTTTAAATAAAATCTCACAATTTATTAAGCAGAATAAACAGTATGATATTAATATTTATAGGAATTCTCTCAGCAAATCAGAAATTTTAGCGCAAAAAGAATATGATTTAATTGTGTCACCTTATTATATTAAATCACTGCAACCTATTGTTTTAGAAAGCATTACAACTACCTTAGTATCACATCCAGATAGCCCATTACAGAAACTACAAGATGAGGAATTATTGCAGGAATTACAAAGGCATAGCTGTATTTCTCTTTCTCCTGATTCACCCGATACTGATAATCAGGCCCAAGTCATTCAAGTTGGCTCTGTAGAGACAGCAATTAGCTTAATTCAGCATGGTTTAGGTTATGCACGTCTCCCCCTTATTTTTATTCAAGATGAATTGAATAAAAAAACAATAAAACAATTAATAACGCATAAAAAAGAGAAGGAATATAAATTCTATTTATATTTGAATAAAAATTCATTTATTAATGAAAACTTGCAAAGTTTATTATCAACAATTAGCTATTCAACAAATATCTAAAAACTTTTAATAAAAAATCATTTTAATTAAATTACGACATATTAAATAATTTGATGTAAGAACAAAAAAACTCATGTAAATGTTTATTAACTTAAAAAATTAGCAGTGTTATATTTTATCGGCATACTGTCTATGCAAATAAATTTATACACATATATACTTATAAATAGATTAAAAAGTAAGTTCGCTTACTTTTTATATAGGACCGATCATGAGCAAATTAAATAAATCACTCTGTGCATTAGGAGTGACTCTTTCTATATTCTCAGCACCTGCTGCTTTAGCATCAGGCACAATTAACTTTACGGGAGAAATAACCGATCAAGCATGTACTGTTGATGGCTCTTCTAAAAACTTAACCGTCGACTTAGGCAAAGTTTCTTCTAAAAGCTTAGCAACCAAAGGGGAAGTTGCTGGCCTGAAAGATTTTACCATTAAATTAATCGACTGCCCTGTTGATACCACGGTAGCCGTACGTTTTGGCGGTACTCGTGATGCAAGCGACAGAGATATCTTAGCTATAGATCAAGTTTCTGGTGGCGCAACTAACGTAGGTATCGCGTTATTTGAGAAAGATGCTGTTTCCCAAATCAAACTGTATGACGATTCACAAGATGTACAGATCACAGGTACGGAAATTAACCTAGACTACGTTGCTCGTTATAAAGCAACTGATGCGGCAACACCAGGCCCTGCCAATGGCTCTGCTGTATATAGCATCCAATATAAATAATAAATGATAAATATGAGGGTAATCACCATTACCCTCTCACCTCTCCTCAAACTTATGGCCACTTATGAAAAAGAATATTTCCCTAATATTATTTTTACTATTTTCCCTCATAACGGCTAGCCAAGCTGCTGGAATAAGTGTGGGAGGAACACGTTTTGTCTATGACGATAATCTACGTGAAATCAGTATTCCAATTATGAATACGGATAAGGAAAAACCCTATTTAATTCAAAGTTGGGTTTCAGCTTATCAAGGTGATGAAAAAACACCTTTTATTGCAACACCTCCACTATTTCGTATTGAGCCAGATAGTTCAGGCACGGCGCGAATTTCATATACCGGAGCACCTTTGGCATCAAACCAAGAAGTGGTTTATTGGCTCAATATCAAATCCATTCCACCGATGGAAAAAAGTCCAGAGAATCAACTCCAATTAGTGATTAACTCTCAATTTAAATTATTTCTCCGTGCCCATGATATTGAACCACTTGATTTTGATAAGGTGAAATTATCTAAACAAAATAAAGGGTTAGTAATAAATAACGATACGCCGTATCACCTGACAATTAAACATATCTTAGTGGGTGATAAACGCTACCCATTTAATGATTTTGTTAATCCTCACCAAGAAGTGGTCTTGCTAAAAGAAAATCATATTCCGCAGAAAGTTACCGTTCAATTTATCAATGATTACGGTGCGACTGTAGATAAAGTATTAAATTAAGAGTATACGGCGATGACTTTTTCTATGATAGCAGTATCTACAAAACGATTACCCATCAACATGGCAGATAATCTTTATCGTCGTGGAGTGTTAGCTATTGCTATCACGACTGTTTTATTCCCTTATACTGTTCTTGCTGAAGATATTTTTAATCCTGAAGCACTTAATTTAGGTATCGAAAATCACGTTGCAGATATTAACAGTCTGAATTACCTGTCCTATGCAGGAGGACAACTTCCTGGTGTCTATTCTGTCGATATTTATCTTAACGATAAACTTATCGATAATCGTCAAATTCGTTTTATTTTTGATGACGATAAAAAAGTGCTGGCGCCTGAAATCAGTAAACAGGATTTACTCAATTGGGGAGTCAAAGGGTCCGTTACAGACGCGTTTAGCCAACAACCTGATAGTAGTAAAATAACGGATATTGCTCGTGTTATTCCTAATGCTACATATAAATATGATTTTTCACGTGCGCGATTATCATTTTCGATCCCACAAATTGCATTATATAACTATGGGCAAGGTTATATATCCCCCACAGAATGGAATGATGGGATTAATGCAGCCTTTATTAATTACACCTATCGTCAGAATAAATATTGGTATCGAGACCAAAAAGACAGTGACAATATCTTTTTAGGATTACGCAGTGGTATTAATCTAGGCGCTTGGCGTGTACGTAATCACAGCACTTACAACAAAAATAGTGATAACGCCGCAGAATGGAACAGTCTACAAACTTACGTTGAACGCGATATCCGCCGTTTAAAAAGTCGATTAACACTAGGTGAAACCGCATCAAGTAATGATGTGTTAGAAAGTGTTCCTTATCGTGGTATTAAATTAGCCTCAGATGAAAGCATGTTGCCACAAAGTCAGCGTGGCTTTGCTCCTGTTGTAAGAGGAATTGCACAAAGCAACGCAATGGTGACTATTCGCCAAAATAATAGTGTTATTTATCAAACCTCTGTTCCTCCCGGTGAATTTGAAATATCAGATCTCTATCCCACCTCTTATAGTGGTGATTTACAAGTGACTGTTGAAGAAGCTGATGGAAGCAAACGTACATTTTCCCAACCCTTCTCTGCAGTCCCCATGATGCAACGAGCTGGGAACTTAAAATATAGTCTCGACTTGGGGAAATATAATGCTGATAGCGCAGAGCGAAAACCGACCTTTTTACAAGCTTCTGCCATTTACGGCTTACCTTATAATTTTTCCCTTTATGGAGGTACGCTACTTTCAGCAGATTATCAAGCTTATGCGATAGGTGCCGGCGTAAATATGGGGTATTTAGGGGCGATTTCAGCCGATATAACTCATGCAAATACCACGCTTATCGATAACCATAAAGCACAAGGGCAATCTTATCGTATCCAGTATTCAAAATATTTACCGGATACCAAAACAGGATTTTCATTAGCGTCTTATCGCTACTCAACTAAAGATTATTATGATTTTTCAACCACGAATGAACGCTTTTCACAGCTTTATCGTAAGAAAAAACAGTTTCAGATCTCAGTATCGCAAGCATTAGGAGAGCTTGGTTACCTCTCTTTAAATGGTTATCAGCAATACTATTGGTATCAAGATAGAGTCGATCGCAATATCAACCTAAGCTTTAACTCTAATTATCGCTCACTCAGTTATAGTATTTCTTATGCCTATAATAAACGGCAAGAAAGCGAATTAACCGATCAAATTTTATCGATTAACTTTAACCTGCCGTTCAATATGACCAGCAATAACAATTGGTTAAGTTATCGTTATAACACCAGTAAACAAGGTGATTCGATAAGTTCTGTAAGTTTAAGTGGTACTCGTCTCGAAGATAACAATCTTCAGTATGATATTTCGCAAAACTATAACCATACTCGCCAAGAATATAGCGGTGCTATCAATGGTAGTTATAGTGCTTCGGGCGGCGAAATCAGTGCTGGTTATAACTATGATAAACGTTTCCAGTCAGTGAATTGGGGAGCAACTGGCGCGTTATTAATCCATCAAGATGGAATAACCCCATCTCGCACTATCTATGACTCCGCTATTTTAATCAAAGCGGAAGATATTGATCATTTGAAAATTAGCAGTGCGCAAAGTTTATATACCAATGCTCAAGGTTATGCCGTTATCCCTAACGTTTCCCGTTATGAACGCAATAGAGTAACGGTTGATCCCGCTTCCTTAAAGGGAAACAACGATGTGGAACTCACTTCAACAACAGTGATCCCAACGAAAGGCGCGATTGTTTTAGCCGATTTTAAAGCTCGCAAGGGTGCAAGAGTATTAGTGAACCTCTCTTATAACGGTAAACCTTTACCATTCGGTAGCCAAGTTGAAATTAGCCAAGATGGACAAGTGATTTCCAGTGGGATTGTGGCTAATGATGGTGAGGTTTTCCTAAATGGTGTACCTGCAAGTAGTCAACTACAAGCCAAATGGGGGAATAGTGCTACCGAACAGTGCCAAGCAACATTAAACGCCGATCTATCGCTCGAGAAAATTCAATTTTTACAACTGGACTGCAGATAGGTGATAAATATGAATAAATATATAACTTTGGGTTGTCTGTCTGCACTTTTGTATACATCAACCGCTTTTGCTGAATATCGTGCCGATACAACCACTAGAACGGTGAGTTATAACAATCCAATTTATGTTTCAAGAACCGCGCCTATTTTAACAGAGCTGGCAACGATTGACTTAGGCACTATGTATGGCTGGACTTGGTGGAATATCACAGGCCCAGTACAGGCGGGGATCTACTTGCCCGGCTATATTTCAGCTTCCAGCCCTAAAGTAGGCAGTGCCTATGTGCGTGAATTAGGGACTAGTGGTATCGGTTATACCCTACACGGGACTATTACTGTCGGTTGCACCGGTTCCGCTTATGTCGATGGACTATATAATGTTGATGGCAACTACAGTAATCGCCTTATTTGCACAAGTAACTTAAACCGTAGTAGTTATACCGCTTCTTTAAAAATGACGTTATATAAACTGCGTAACAATATCAAATCACAAACCATTCCAAGCACATGGGTTGCTATGCTGATTTTGTATCACAATGGGGGATTTATCACCAGTGACAATACTGGCCGTACTGAACCAAAGGTTTACCTTAATCCCCTTAATATTGTTTCCAGTGGCTGTGAAGTTATCAATAATAATATTAATGTTCCTTTAGGCTCTGTGGCAAAATCGAGCTTTAATGGTGTTGGCTCTGTTAGCCCTGATAGTCTACAAGATGTGAATATCGATTTAGATTGTGATCCCGTTTCACCCATTAAGATAAAATTCGATGGCACCCCTGATGCTAGCCAAACCGCCGGCACAATTAGCCTTAATAATGCCAATGATAGCAATACAGCCAAAGGCTATGGCATTCAGGTGAAATACCAAAACCAACCTATTGAGTTAGGAAAATTGATAACGGTGAGCGAAAAGAATAACAGTGGTAATTTTTCTATTCCTTTAGAAGCGGGTTATATACAAACTTCTGAGACTACCACCGCAGGCAAAGCTGATGGAACACTGCAATTTACCCTGCAATATCATTAAGTAAATTGCGCTCTTAAACTAAAAGGCGGAAGTATTATCCGCCTTTTAATTTATCCCATTGGTTGTGATTAAACCTGATACAACTTACGTAAATAGTGTGCAACAGCATCATCAACATTTGAGCCAATCACTTCCATATCCGGTAATAGATCTTTTAGTAGCTGGTGGGCATTTTGCATAATGCAGCCCTTACCCGCCATCTGTAGCATCTCTTTATCATTCATACCATCACCAAATGCAATGGCATCTTTGACTGAATGTTGCATCAGCTTAGCGACTTTTTGTAGTGCCTCTCCTTTTGATACCCCACCCGCCATAATCTCTAGACAATTACGCAACGAAAAACTTGCGTTAATTTTATTACCCCAACGTTGATTAATTTTCTTTTCTAACTCAACTAACAATTCATGATCTTCTGAGGTAAAAAAGACTTTGCACACCTGCGTTGTTGGGAAGCCTGTTTTCTCAAATAGACGGTAATTAAATACCGATTCTTTAAAAAATTCTTTTAATTCAGGCGTTTCTTTATTGATATACCAGTCATCACTGCTATAAATATTCGTTGCAATATCTGGGTGATCAAACACCATTAGGGCTAAGTCATAAACGATTTCAGGTTCAAGATCTTGACTGAAAATAAGAGTGCCTTGCGTATTGTGTACTCGAGCCCCATTTGAAGTGATCATATACGCGTCAATACCAAGCCCATCACGAATTTGTGCCACATCGATATGATGACGTCCTGTGGCAAACACAAAATGGATCCCTTTTTCAATAAGCAGATGTAACGTTTCTTTGGTATAGGGAGTTAATAAGTGGTTAGGTGATAACAAGGTGCCATCAAGATCAGAAGCAACTATCGAATACATACACATTCCTGATTAAAATAAATGCTTATCATAAAACTCACAGATTTCAATTAATGCTTGTGAGCGTAGCTTATCTATTTCGAACAAGATTTCATGGTGCGCACCTTCAATCACAAGTGGCAATTTTTGCTTTTCTTCTCTTGTTCTGGACTGACTATAACCATCACAGAAAGCCCTTACTCCCCGATTATCCACCACTTTATCTAGCTCAGCTTCAAGTACTAGCAAAGGGGTGTTAATCTCTTTTGCATGTTCAATCAGCCAATCCCCCGTTTCTAGGCTCTCTTTCATCCAATGATAGGTCGGCCCACCTAAACGTAATTGAGGGAAATCGGCATAGTAACGTAAGTATCGACGATACCTTTCATGGCTATGAGTCAATACATTCAAGATAAATGGCAAAGGAAACCATTTGCCCGTTGATACCGCGTAATTATTTCTTTCTGAAACACTTTGTTCTGCACGGTTAACTAAAAAATTAGCCACCCAGCGTGGTATTGGTAAATTAATCCCAAACATCGGCGCACACAGTGCGGCGGCTTGGAAAGTATCTGGTTTACGTAATAGGTAGCTGGCTAAAATAGCGCCGCCCATCGAATGGGCTAACGCAAAATAGTGCTGATAGTGATAAGGCAAAACGATAGTATCAATAAATGTCGATAAATCATCGACATAATCACTGAATTTTTCTACGTGGCCTTTTTGCGGATCATCTAATAAGCGCCCTGATAATCCTTGCCCCCGATGATCGAGAAGAAAAATATCATAACCAAGATGATAAAAATCGAAGGCCACTTCAGGATATTTTACATAACTTTCACTACGACCAGAGCAGATCACCAACGCTTTTTTGTGTGATGAAGAGCGCCAATGAACATAGCGAATGCTCACGCCATCGACTCCGGTAAATTCGCCTTCCTGTCGTTGGTTCCAAAAGTCCAATAAGATACCATTCGTAAAAGCAGAGAATTGCTTTTCACGAGATAACCACATGTGCTGAAAAAGTGTGGTTGTCATTCGGCTCCTCCTCGTTGGCGCTATTCGAACCCCTCAATATGATCACGGATAAGTGTCATAAATGCTGGCCCAAATCGTTCTAGTTTTCGTTGTCCTACCCCATTGATCAACAACAATTCATCAGGGCAGACAGGGCATTGTTCCGCCATTTCAATCAGTGTGACATCATTAAATACCACAAAGGGTGGAATATTTTCTTCATCAGCAATAGATTTACGTAATTTGCGTAGTTTCGCAAATAATTTCCTATCGTACTGTCGATGACTATTTTTTGTTTGCTGATAACGGCTTTTTGTTGGGCTTAATAGTCGTGGTACTGCCAAGGGTAATGACACCTCACCACGCAATATCGGTCGAGCTATCTCAGTCAATTGTAATGCAGAACGATGAACGATATTTTGCGCAACCATACCTAAATGGATCAATTGGCGGATCACACTCATCCAATATTCATGGCTATGGGCTTTACCAATACCATAAACTGGCAATTTATCATGACCATTATCGCGAATGCGTTGATTATTGGCACCGCGTAAAATTTCAACAATATAACCAATGCCAAAACGTTGTCCGGTACGATAGATGCAAGATAACGCTTTTTGTGCATCCACTAACCCATCATATTGTTTAGGTGGATCAAGGCAAATATCGCAGTTACCACAAGCTTGTTGGCGGTGTTCACCAAAGTAATTAAGTAACACTAAACGTCGACAAGTTTGTGCTTCGGCAAAAGCCCCCATGGCATTTAATTTATGGGATTCAATCGCTTTTTGTTCACTTTCTGGCTTCTCATCTAAACAACGACGTAGCCAAGCCATATCCGCGGGATCATAAAACAGTACCGCTTGTGCAGGTAAACCATCGCGTCCTGCGCGTCCCGTTTCTTGATAGTAAGATTCAATATTACGCGGAATATCAAAATGAACCACAAAACGTACATTGGGTTTATTAATTCCCATACCGAAAGCGACCGTTGCGACCACAATCTGCAAATCATCGCGTTGAAAAGCATCTTGCACTTTCGCTCGTGTAGCAATATCCATACCCGCATGATAAGCCGCGATACTTAATCCTCGCTTGCCTAGTCGTTCAGCGGTCTCTTCTACTTTGCTGCGACTATTACAATAGATAATGCCTGATTTTCCTTTCTGCCCACGAATAAACAGCCAAAGTTGATCGAGCGGTTTATATTTTTCAACTAAAGTATAACGAATATTTGGGCGGTCAAAACTGCTAATATGAACTAAAGGAGTGCGTAACGCGAGCTGATTAATAATGTCATGACGTGTTGTATTATCAGCCGTCGCCGTTAACGCAATAATAGGGACATCAGGAAGATACTGTCTTAATAAGCCAATTCCTCGGTATTCAGGGCGAAAATCATGACCCCATTGAGAAATACAGTGTGCTTCATCCACCGCTAATAAAGCAGGCTGCCATTGCACTAAATGGTGAAGAAAACTCTCCATCATTAGGCGTTCAGGTGCAATATATAACAGTTTTATTTCACCCCGTTGACAACGCATTTGTACTTGCAGTTGTTCATCTCGGCTTTGAGTTGAGTTAAGAAATGCCGCGTCAATACCATGTAAGCAGAGTTGATCAACTTGATCTTTCATTAGGGAAATCAACGGAGAAACAACTACGGTTAAGCCATCAAGCAAAAGCGCAGGTATTTGATAGCAAAGCGATTTTCCCCCTCCCGTCGGCATGACGACTAAACAGTCGCGCCCGGTGATAATGGTATCAATAATCTCTTGCTGGCCTGGTCGAAATTGCTGGTAACCAAAGGTTTCGCGCAAAATAACCTGAGCTGATGGCATTGAATTAAGAACTTCTGCTGTGGACACGCCATTCCTCTGAAAAGCTGGTAAGAACGATAATGAGGAGTAAAAGAAAAGGCACCAGTATAAAGGTGCCATCACCACTTGTCGTGTTATGCTACCCTAGAATGAGGAAAATTACAGCATATCATTGAGCATAACGCCGACACCGATACGAGTTTGACGGAAATTATAATCAATCATCGACTCCCCATACCCACTAAATAGTTGGGTATAAAAGCGTACATGCTTGGTAATAGGATAGCTCCAGCCTAGCTCGGCAGCACCGTATCCGCTACTCCAGTTATAACGCCCTGTTAAAGTAAACGTACTTTCGCCTAAACGATAACCCGCTTTTAAGCGGTAATATCCCATATAGCGATTAATATCGGGATTATCATCATTTTTAGCACTTTCATTAAAACGGTACCAAGGTTTCAGATCGAGTTGGAAATTACCTTTTTGCGCCATAAAACGTGCATAAACACGATTCCAACTTCGTGAAGTAGGCTCTGCGCGGCCATTCGATTCATGGTTAAATCCCGTTTCAATTTCTCTTAATGTCCAACCGGCAAATTGATAATCCGTCGCCCAACCTAAAAACAGTTGTGGTTCATAGTTGGTTTCACGAAACGGCGCAGACTCTTTTTTATTACTTAGCTGCCACCAAGAGCGTTGCGTATAGGAAGCTGCTAATACAGAATTTTCCCCGGCAATGCCACGCCACAGCGGGAATGCAAGACTTATCTGAAATTTAACTTCATCTTTTTTAGCCTTATGACCCCAATCATAACTGGCAATCGCCTCTTTATTCATATCGGAGGTTTTTGTGTAAATAATATAATTAGATTCATAAGGGTAAAGTACAAAGGGTGAATCATACTCTTGTAATAGACCGGAAATAATACTGCCCTGAACCAACGGTGTTGGAGATGATACAGGTGATATCTCCGCCGCCACTCCCCATACAGGGTAGGTTAAAATCACCGTGAGTAAAGAACGGATGTAACGCATAGTTAATTATCCTGTATTATTAGTGAACAATATAAAAGATAGCACTTAATATTTGTCGTGAGCGCTTATAAATCAGCTTTATTCGCGTTAGGCGTCCATATTTTACACGTTATTTCCATTAAATCTCATATATTTTCTCGCCACTCTATTAATCGGATGAATGGGAAATTACCTTTTTGTCATCTATTATTAACAAAACATTAACCTAATAATAAAATGTCGAGGAACTTTAAAATGGAGAAAA
This sequence comes from Proteus sp. G3927, assembly GCF_963894685.1. Taxonomy (NCBI): domain Bacteria; kingdom Pseudomonadati; phylum Pseudomonadota; class Gammaproteobacteria; order Enterobacterales; family Morganellaceae; genus Proteus; species Proteus sp. G3927. The sequence goes on from NZ_CAWQGX010000006.1 coordinate 40,909, forward strand.
TATTAACACTGGAAGAAGCACAAGCGTTGATTGGACATGTTTTTGTCTATCAAATGCCTTTTAATCAACTAATAGGTTTAGAATTAATTCGCTTCGAACAAGATTATGCTGAGATCCAATTTCGCTACCAAGACAAACTGCTTGGCAATATCGCACAACGCATTTTACATGGTGGCATGATAGCCTCGGTTTTAGACGTAAGTGCAGGTTTAGTCTGTGTAGGTAATGCCCTAACACGTCTAGCCCCTATATCCCAAGAGCAACTCGAACAAAAACTGGCCAAAATGGGCACTATCGATCTACGTGTTGATTATTTACGCCCAGGGCGAGGGGAATGTTTTACCGCAAGTAGTCATATACTACGTAGTGGTAATAAAGTTTCTGTGGCAAGGGTTGAATTACACAATGAAAAACAAGTTCATATCGCTAGCGGCACAGCAACTTATATTGTTGGCTGATGCGACTTATCCATTATCTTGGGTAGATTAATATTAATTACTTGTAAAAAAACATGCCTAATGACACATTAGATAATGTCATTGGGTATGATAACCCCGTCACATATTTCATTTCCATCAATACCAGAGATAGCATGAGCCAGAAAAACACTTTAAAAGGCGTTTTATGTGCCCTAGGCGCCTATTTGATCTGGGGTATTGCCCCTGTCTATTTTAAAAGCATTCAAGAAGTGCCCGCAGAAGAGATCTTAACACACCGTATTTTATGGTCATTTTTCTTTATGTTGCTTTTAATGTCGATCACTCGCCATTGGCCCTATTTACGCCAACTTGTTCGTCAGCCCAAAAAAGTACTAATGTTAGCACTTACTGCGGTGATTATTGCCAGTAACTGGCTTATCTATATATGGGCGGTTAACCACGGATTTATGTTAGAAGCCAGCCTTGGTTACTTTATTAATCCATTAGTTAATGTGTTATTCGGTATGATTTTTTTAGGCGAGCGCTTTCGCCGTATGCAATGGTTCGCCGTAAGCTTAGCCTTTACTGGCGTCTTTATCCAATTATGGCAATTCGGCTCTGTACCTGTTATCGGCCTTAGTTTAGCAGTCACATTCGGCCTATATGGACTATTACGTAAAAAACTTGGGGTAGATGCACAAACGGGTATGACAATAGAAACACTGTGGCTGTTTCCTGTTGCTTTAGTTTATATCCTCTTTTTTACCCATTCACCCACCAGCAATATGTTAGAAAATAGCTGGTCGCTAAATACATTACTGATTGCTGCAGGGGTTATCACCACCGTACCCTTACTGCTCTTTACCGAAGCAGCTCAACATTTGCGTCTATCTACCCTAGGATTTTTCCAGTATATAGGACCCACATTGATGTTTATTCTCGCCACTATGGTGTATGGAGAACAAATCGATGCGGAGCGTTTAGTGACCTTTGGGTTTATTTGGGTCGCCCTTATCTTATTTACTTTAGATGCACTCTACACTCAGCAACGTTTAAGACGAAGTTAGCACATACTTACTATTGAGCTAAATTATCAATACTAATGAAAGCGCCAGAAAGATACCCCTTTCTGGCAGGGCTTGAGTGCTCTTCTTTTGTATTACAACCCATTGCTATCGCTTCTATACGGCGTTGTGAGCGTCTAAAGAATGTTGATGTAGAATTAGTTGCAATACGGATAGCACCGATCACCCCACTTAAATAGAGATTCATGCGCGGCACAAAATCACGTTGATGTCGTAATAATCGACAATAGAGATCTTCTTCAAACGGGTTGGCAGGAGCACTAGGATGGTAAGTATCAAAACGCTGCTCATAAATAGGCTCCACTGGAGGCATTTTATCAACAGAGAAATCCTCAGCGATTTTTGTCACAGGCTTAATTGGATAATAAGTATCAAATAATATAGAAGTAATTTTCATCAGCTAACTCCGTTAAAATAATCTGTAACGGAATTATTAATTCTGTTAATTATATGTTCATTAAAAAAAACACCCTTAACTATCTTCTAGATTAGTAAGGGTGTTTTTTTATATTGCTCTCTTTTAAAAAATTAACAGTGTCAATAAATAACCAATCACTCTAATCGTGCAAAAGCAGCAACCAACCACTTAATGCCTTCACCATTAAAGGCTATTTGTAATCGGCAGTGTTCACCGCTACCTTCGATATTAATAATAGTACCTTCACCAAATTTAGGGTGCTTAACCCGTTGACCAAGGGAGTAACCTGTATCATTACTAACAATCGGTGTACCTAAACGATGATGATTCACGGGACGTGAAACCGTCGCCCGTAACCGTACTTCTTCAACACACTCTTTTGGTAACTCGCCAATAAAGCGCGAAGGTCGATGGCTCACTTCTTTACCATATAAACGGCGGTTTTCAGCGTAAGTAAGTGTTAACTTTTTCATGGCACGCGTCACGCCAACATAAGCTAGCCGACGCTCTTCTTCTAAGCGCCCACCTTCATCCAAGGACATCTGGCTTGGGAACATGCCTTCTTCAACCCCGACAATAAACACTTGTGAGAACTCTAGCCCTTTCGCCGAGTGTAGTGTCATCAATTGAACAGCATCTTGATACGCATCAGCCTGTCCTTCTCCTGATTCTAATGCCGCATGAGAGAGAAAAGCTTGCAATGGCATTAAATCTTCGTCTTCATCTTGATAGCTAAATTGACGAGTCGCCGTCACCAGCTCTTCCAAGTTTTCAATCCGCGCTTGTGCTTTTTCACCCTTTTCCTGCTCATACATCGCTTTTAAGCCAGAATCGCGAATAATACGGTCTGTTTGCACATGCAACGGCATATCCGCTGTTTCATTTGCTAACGTCTCAATTAATTCTAAAAAGCGCGCAATTGCCGCAATAGCCCGGCCTGCTAGCATTTTATGCTCGATAACCTGTAATGCACTTTCCCATAATGTGATTTGGTTATCTCTGGCTACTTGGCGAACCACATCTAAGGTTCTATCACCAATTCCACGCGTTGGCGTATTCACAACACGTTCAAAAGAGGCATCATCGTGACGATTCGCTGTTAAACGCATATAAGAGAGGGCATCTTTGATCTCTTGACGCTCGAAGAAACGCTGTCCACCATAAATACGATAAGGCATATTCGCTTGTAATAGCGCTTCTTCCATGATGCGCGATTGGGCATTACTACGATAAAGAATGGCACAATCTGCAAGGGCGCCTCCCTCTTCATGCCAACGCTTAATACGCCCTACTACATAACGCGCTTCATCTAGGTCGTTAAATGCACAATAGAGTGAAATCGGCTCGCCTTCAGCCCCTTCTGTCCATAGGTTTTTACCTAAGCGATCGCTATTATTAGCAATTAAGGCATTAGCGGCTTTTAGAATATTACTGGTGGAGCGGTAATTTTGCTCTAAGCGGATGGTTTCAGCGCCGGGAAATTCATTTAAAAAGTTTTGAATATTTTCAACTTGAGCCCCACGCCAACCGTAAATAGATTGATCATCATCACCGACGATCATCACCTTACCAGTCTGTCCTGCCAACATCCTGATCCAAGCATATTGAATACGGTTAGTATCTTGGAATTCATCCACTAAGATATTGGTAAAACGGTGTTGATAGTGTTCTAGAATTTGTGGTTTATTCAGCCACAACTCATGGGCACGCAATAACAACTCCGCAAAGTCCACTAAGCCTGCACGATCACAAGCTTCTTGATAAGCTTGATAGACTTTTAACCATGTGGTTTCCACGGGGTTACCATAGGTCTGAATATGTTGTGGGCGGAGTCCCTCATCTTTCTTTCCATTGATATACCACATACCTTGACGAGGAGGCCATTGCTTATCATCAAGAGCCATGGATTTTACGATACGACGAATTAAACGGTATTGATCATCACTATCAATGATTTGGAAGTCTTGAGGTAAACCAGCATCAAGATAATGCGCCCGTAATAAACGATGGGCGAGACTATGGAAGGTACCTATCCACATTCCCCCTTGACTAGTACCAATCAAGTCCTCAATACGATGACGCATTTCTGCTGCAGCTTTATTAGTAAATGTTACCGCCATAATGGAAAAAGGAGAGGCTTGTTCAACAGATAATAACCAAGCAATGCGATGTACTAATACGCGTGTTTTACCACTACCAGCACCTGCAAGTACCAGCATATTTACACGCGGTGCTGCAACGGCTTCGCGCTGTTTATCGTTAAGGCCTTCGAGCAGATATGAGACGTCCATAATTACCAATCATTGAGTGAAGAGAAATACTGTGGATATATACAGAAGTTAGTTTATTAAGCAACAAACTAACAGGATTTTACGCCCGATGCAAAACTATGCCCACTGAAAAGTGGATAAAGACCTGCACAGAGCGCGTCTATGATTAAATTAATTCAACCAGTTTAGCTAATTCAGTGATCTCAATATGAGGCATAACACGCGTTTCACCTTCGGTAAACAAACTGCGATTATCTAAATTAATCCAACACGCCTGTAATCCACTTTTAACCGCGCCCTCTACATCCGTCACTAGATGATCGCCTACATGCAAAATATTCTGATGAGGGAGTTTAAGTAACGAAGCTGCCTTATCAAACATATCAGGATAAGGCTTAGAGCGCCCATCAGGCCCTGCCTTTAAAATATGTGTAAAGTATTGCCCCAACCCACAGCTTAATGGATTAGCATTACCATTAGTAATAGCGATTAATGGGATTTTTTCCGCCAGTTGTGTCAACACTTGATGGGTATTATTAGGGACATTAATACGGCTACGCCAATAAGCAAAATGAGCCATAATTTCATCAGCACCTTGCTGTGCTTTAGCTTCACTATAGCCATAGTCTAACAACATATTTTTAGCCGCTAACCAACGCCACTGAGTGATATCGTGAAAAATATCAGGATTATTTTCTAATAGCGGCTGTTTGTAAGCATCTACATCATGTTCAGTAAAATGGTGAAAACGCTCATCATACTGACGGATAAACGCTAAGGTCTCTTCTTCTGTTTTATCCATCACAGGAACATTGTCATACAGCGTATCGTCTAAATCAAAAGTCATCGCTGCAATCGGCATCAGAGTGCGATAAAAGTGCATTATGATTTTTCTCTCTTAGCTCTTGGATGAGCAGCATCATAGACTTTCGCTAAATGCTGAAAATCTAAGTGAGTATAAACTTGTGTGGTTGATAAATTAGCGTGGCCTAATAGCTCTTGTACTGCTCGCAAATCACCACTTGATTCAAGTAAATGAGTGGCAAAAGAGTGGCGCAGTTTATGAGGATTAACATGGCTACTGAGTCCTTGTTTCACCCCCCAAAGTTCAAAACGTTTTTGCACACTGCGAACAGATAATCGTTTACCGCTTTTCGTTGAGATAAAAACCGCGGTGTCCTCAGGAGAATACAGCTCCCGCATGGCAAACCAATGCTGTAACCACTCTACGGCTTTTCTTCCCAAGGGAACTTTACGCTCTTTACTTCCTTTACCTAATACTCGGACTTCGCCTTCTTGGAGATCAATATCATTGATATTTAAGTTAGTCAGTTCAGATAAACGTAATCCAGCGCCATACATCACTTCCAGCATCGTTCTATCCCTTACAGAGAGGGGATCTTTTAAGTCGATATTCATCAATTGACTGACTTCATCAACATCCATATTTTTAGGCAAGTGACGACCTGATTTGGGTGTTCGAACCCCTTTGGCGGGGTTTACTGCTAACATTCCTTGAGAAACTTGCCAATCAAGGAAGCTACGCAATGCTGAAAAGCGCAATGCTAAACTTGCAGGTTGTAATCCACTGCGATGGCTTTTAGCCAATAACATGCGCACATGTTGGCTTTCCAGTAACGACCATTGGTTGATTTTTATTGCAACCATCATTTGTGCAATGGTCACTAATTGTCGCTGGTAATTTTCTACCGTTACCGGACTTAATCGCCGTTCAACTTCGATATAACTTAAGAAGCTATCAATGGCTAATGAGAGTGTTTCAGGGACGTCAATAATTTGGCTCATTGTCTTGCGATCCAGCGAGTTAATAACTCAGGTAATATCTGTGCGAGTTTATCCAACATTGCCGTTCCCATACCTTCTTGAAAATGTTGGCTATCTCGACTATTAAAAATGATCACCCCTAAATCGCCATAATGCCCTAATAATGAGAGTGCCACAGAGCCAGAACGACGAACATTAGGCATTAATAACATAATTTCTTGGCCATTTAATGGCCCCAAATAGTGATTATTATCGCCCATACGCTGAATACGGAAATGCTCAAATGTTTGACGAGATAGTGCGAGTGTTTGAGCATCTAAAGGAGGTTGTAATTGCCAACGATCGGTGAAAAGACGCAGTTGTACTGAGTAAAGCCCTAACTCCTTCGCCCAAAGATTTAACTGTTCCAGCATTTCCTTTAATGAATTACAGCGGGATAACTCAGAGATAAGCCTTAGTAATTGGCTAAATAGAGATTCATTTTCTGCTGCTTGCTCAATCAACAAACGCATATCCTCTTCAAGATAATGAATACGTGTTCGCTGACGTGACATTATCCACTCAACTAATGAGATACTCCCTCTTACTGGGTGAGGAACTTGCATTTGCTCAATATAGCTGGCATTACGGATAAAGAAACCAGGATGCTCCTTGAGATAATCAATGATGGTTTGATCGTTGAGTTCGTTTTTCTCAGGGTAACAAAACTGCTCATTCTTATCCGTCATACCAAGCACCTCTCAAAAATAATATTATAGCTGGATTGTTCCATCATAAATATGCACAGCAGGTCCTGTCATATAAAGTGGGTTTCCTGTACCTTTCCATTCAATTGATAATGATCCACCCGGTAAATTAACTTTCACTTTTCTATCTAATAAACCTTGGGAGATCCCCACCGCGACAGCGGCACAGGCACCGCTTCCACAAGCTTGAGTTTCTCCAGCACCACGTTCAAATACCCGTAAATGCAATGTATTTCTATCAACTACCTGCATAAAACCAATATTGGCGCGCTCTGGAAAGCGTTCGTGTTGTTCCAATACTGAGCCCAATGACTCAACTTCCGCAGTTTTGATATCTTCCACTTGGATCACGCAGTGCGGATTTCCCATTGACACCACACCACATAGAACTGTTCGTTCCATCGCTCTGATAATATAGGTTTTTTCTACTTTTTGAGCACGAAACGGTACTTTTTGTGGTTCAAACTCTGGCTCTCCCATATTGACACAAACATCTTCATTATCCATAACATGTAAGGTCATTCTGCCAGACTGGGTACTGACTTTTATTTCTCTTTTATTTGTAAGCCCTTTTAGTCTCACAAATCGAGCAAAACAGCGAGCACCATTGCCACATTGTGCGACTTCACTCCCATCAGCATTAAAAATGCGGTAATGAAAGTCCAATTCAGGATCATAAGGTGCTTCAACTACTAACAGTTGATCAAACCCAACACCAGTATGTCGATTGGCTAACCGGCAAATTAATTCTGGTGAAAAATAAACATTTTGGGTAACAGCATCAACAACCATAAAGTCATTGCCTAACCCATGCATTTTTGAAAATTGCATCTTAACCCTGCCTGAAACGGGTGTCCCGTTTCTAATATTGACTAATTGTTTTGTGTTGAGGAAGTCTCAACTTGCTGGGTTGGCTGGGATGACTGAGTCATATTTGCCTGAGTATCTTCAGGCGGGAAATAGAGAGGGCCTTTCAAGCCACAACCAGAAAGAGAAATCAGTGTTATTATAGCAAGGGTGCAACGTAAATACGTTTTCATTCGAAATCTGCCTATCATTAATTTGGTTAATATCCTCTATAATCGCAGTTAGATCTCGAAAAGCAAATAGGAAAATGAAGATGAACGATAGTGAATTTCACCAATTAGCTGACGAATTGATGTCAGAAATAGAACAAACCATTGATAATTATGAAGGTGATGCGGATATTGATTGTGAAATCAATGGTGGCGTAATGACATTAACCTTTGAAAATCATAGTAAAATTATCATTAATCGTCAGGAAGCCTTTCATCAAGTATGGTTAGCAACGCGTTCTGGCGGTTATCATTTTGATTGGAAAGGTACACAGTGGGTTTGCGATCGTAGTGGCGGGGAATTTTTAACCATGTTGGCTCAAGCAATCAGCGAACAAAGTGGTGAAGCATTTTCTTTTTAACACAGACAACTAAGTGATGGGTGCGGAAAAGTCCCCATCACTTCTCTATCGGCTTTGCCGTGTCGATGATCAGTGATGATGTACAGCCTGATAGTCATTAAATCCTTGAATAGGCTTAGTACTCATCTCTTCTTTTGGCGCTGTTTTACCTAGATCACTTAGCTTACCAAACGATCCCCCAGCAAAAGGCAGTACTTGCGTTGCTCCATCTACTTTCACGATTTGATAAAACTGTGGCAAATTGAAGTTGATAAAGCTTGAGCCATAAGTAAAGCGATCATGAGATGAAGAGTAAAAACGGCTGACATCTTTTACTAGCTCTTCTTTACTACCTTCGCAGTGAGAATAAATCTCCACTCGATTAGCTTCATCTAAGATATAGATATTAAAGACATTATTATCCTCTGTTGTTTCAAAGAAGAACTGAATAATCCCTTCACAAGCAAAACCATCAATCACCGCGGGCAGATAACGGGCATCTTTACCTAATTTAACGGGTAATCCATGCAATTTGTTGTATGAAATAGCCCCATAAAATTCAATGGCATTCTCCAACTTTTGCACAGAAACATTAAGACGTTCAAAGAACAATCCCCATGTTTGCCCTGCAATACGTAATGCTTTAAAACGCCCTGGCTCTAATCTATTGGTTGATAAACGCAATTCAATACATTCTGAGACTAACTGTTGAACACGGGTGCGAATTAAACCACGTAGATGCTGGCTATAACAAAAAACTTCAACCGATGCAGGTGGGGCCGCATCTTGGTGCATTTTACCTAAAATAGTTTTTAACGATTCCAACATCGATTGCGTACCATTAAAATGCAGCGTTCTCACTTCATTCCAAGAGTTACGATAGAGTAAATCGATACTGCCAATTAAGCATTGCTCTTCCTCGCCAAAGCTAAATACATCCAACTTTCTAAAATCAAAATGCACCACTTGATCAGAAAAACGCTCTGTTGGGTCGACTTCTAAATTGACAATAATGGCTAAATGTCTAATTTCACAAGGGCTATACAGTGCTTTAGGCGTCGGGGCAGGTAAACGAATAGGAAAATGACTCGAGATATCCCGCACTAATTCATGAAGTTTAATTTCATCACAAGAGGAGTCACCTTGATGAATATAAACCTGTGAATCTTTAGTAAGTAACCCATTAAAATAAGACCACGCCACTAATTTATTTAAGTAACGGTTATATTCTAACGGTTGATGACCAACAATATGTGCAAAATCGGGAGCCCGATTATAAAGATACCAACCACTACGATTAGCGCGTCCCGGTGGCACATAGATAAAGGTTAAATGAGGCTCGGATAAATCAGGAGAAATCTGTGGATTAACCAGGGTTACTTTACCCGGTAGCGCTTCAAAAGCGGCATAAAGCTTACGTGTTAATACACCAATATCTTGTGGACTAGCACTGACACTTAAGTTATTACGGCGCGCAAAACGAATAAGATTACGATAGCTTTGCATCATCGTATCTAATAATTCATTATGTGCGTTACGAACGCGCTCTATTTTCCAGCTATCACGATTATCTAATATCGCTAAACGTTCGTGATCCCACTGCCACTGCGTGACTAACTGAGATAATACTTGGCGTCGCCAACCTGCAGGTTCATTCTCATTTTTTTCATTAGATAATTTTTCACAAACTTTCAGGTAGAAACAGCGACGGATTAAATCAAGGCGGGTTAAATCATTAATCGAAACTAAATAGCGGGTTACGCGCTCAAGCATCATACAATATGCATCTAAACCGTAATTTACGATTTCACCACGATGAAGATGCTGTTTCATTTCTAATGCCAACAATTTGCCATTAGGGTAATCCGCGGAATAGGCTTCCAATAAAATACTTTTTAATACGGCTTTATAAGGTGAATCAACACTCTTATAGAGTTGCCACAGGCTTGCACCAAAATACTCTTCGGCAGAAAGCTCACCTAATCCACCTAAATCAAGCCATTCATTGGGCGTTAATACACCTTGGGCATAGAGTGAATTAACATATTCATCGTAATGGTACTCTTCTTCTACTGGTACCATCGTCCATAACAAACGTTTACCTGCAAGGCGAACAGCGGTACGGTAGAACTCATCAAGTAACAGGATATGCTGAGTTGAGCCGCAATCTTCCCCACCTAAGCTACCACTTGCATGATGACGGAAGCGGTTCTCATCAATTAAGAAAAAAGTAACATCAATACCTAATTCTCCCGCCCATTGTTCGATCAGTAAACATTTACGTTGTAAACGTGCACGCTCATCTTGGTCCAGCCAAGATTGGTGACAGACCCAAATATCAATATCGGAGCAGTGACTTTGCCCAATCGAGGAAGTACTTCCCATCGAATAGATACCCGTAATAGGTAACTCTCCGCTGGTGTATCCATTCATTGGCTCATCACATGATGCATTAGTCAGCTTATTGACCCATTGACGTTGCACGTCATCAGGTTCAAAGAAACATGTACCATGAGGGACATTTCCTTGAATATAGCCTGGCAACTGAGGGTGGTGGTAATGCAGTAAAACAGGAATTAAACCATACACCTGTTTAAACACATCACTCATCGATGCAAATGCACGTTCCAGCCTGAGTTGATTAATCGCATCCAGCCGTTGCTTCAGTGTTTCAATATAAAGATACAAGAGTTTCGCCTGAACAATACTAAGAAAATAGTAGAATCTGAGTTTATAAATTACCGAGCTTTAATTATTCAATTATTAATAGATAAAACTTTACTAACAAAATCTCGGAAACGTGATCAATTTAACACCTTGCAAGCAAGGCGTAAAGAGGATCTCAAAATATAGCACCAAGATCTAAATTGCTTTTTTAGTCGCTTAATCGTATAAAGCAGAGCAAATAATGACTTTTATATCATAGAGATAGTCTATTTTACTTATAGAGAAAACATATAGAAAAAAGTGTTGATCGGCCATAAAACAGCTAAAATCGACGAGTTACCTTGTGATAACAAGTTGAAAAAAATACTTACCTTTACCTAAAAAAGAGTAAAAAAATAATAATAAACATAACCCATTGATATATAATAACTATATATAGTATTGCTTCTTTTTATGAATTATCTATAAAAATAAGTAAATAATAACAATATAAACAATAAAATTAATTAAAGACATATTCAAACTTCATCATTGTCTATTTAAATAAAATTTAAATTTTCATTATTTATTTAATTATTTTATTTCTTTTTTATTAATTAATATTTTTGTTAATTTTTTGGGTGGTTTTATATTATAGAAAAAATAGATAGAAAAGGGTCACCTTAAAATAATGGTTGTTTTATCAATGTGTTCAGAAAATTCTGTAAGTCTCTCCTTTCTCTCCTCTCACTATTGTTAAATAAATTAATTTAATGTTTAAATATTGTAAATAACCACACTTTTTATATAGATATAAAACAGTAAAAAGATAAAAATAACGATTTTTACTATTTGTAATTCCCTTTTTTTATTTTTTACCTCACTAATATTGATTTAAAACCTCTTTATGTTTCATTGTTTCCTTACCACACCACGCCTTAACTGGAAAAATGAACCTTAAAGTGTTAAAACAAAGCCTTATTTATAAACAGAAATTATGCTAACTCGCTCGGAAGAGATAATAATATTATGTCAAAAAGTACCATCCGTATTGCTACACGCCAAAGCCCTCTTGCTATGTGGCAAGCGCTTTATGTTAAAGAACAACTACAAATCGCTCATCCGAGCTTAGTCGTTGAATTAGTACCGATGGTCACGAAAGGCGACATCATCTTAGATACCCCATTAGCGAAAGTGGGTGGTAAAGGGTTATTTGTCAAAGAGCTAGAACTAGCACTACTCAGCTCTCGTGCTGATATTGCCGTACATTCAATGAAAGATGTCCCCATTGATTTTCCTGAAGGTCTGGGGTTGGTGACGATTTGTGAGCGAGAAGATCCCCGTGATGCCTTTGTCTCTAATCATTATGATTCATTAGAACAACTGCCAGCCGGAAGTGTCGTTGGTACCTCAAGCCTACGCCGCCAATGCCAATTAAAAGCACTGCGCCCCGATTTAATTATTCGTGATTTACGCGGTAATGTAGGAACCCGTTTAAGTAAACTCGATAATGGCGACTATGATGCTATTATTCTTGCTGTCGCGGGCTTAAAACGTCTTAAATTAACTGAGCGTATTCGTTCTTCTTTGTCTGCGGAACAATCTCTTCCTGCGGTAGGACAAGGTGCCGTTGGCATTGAGTGTCGCTTAGATGATCATGATACTCAAGCCTTATTAGCCGCCCTTAACCACGCAGATACTGCAACTTGTGTAAAAGCAGAACGCGCGATGAACACTCGCCTTGAGGGGGGTTGCCAAGTACCTATTGGTAGTTATGCAATTTGGCAAAACAGCAAAATTTGGCTACGAGCATTAGTTGGCTCCCCTGATGGTGAAACTATTTTACGTGGCGAACGCTTAGTATCACCTGAAGATGCAGAACAAGCTGGTATTTCTCTTGCCGAAGAGCTACTAGATAAAGGAGCTAGAGAGATTTTAACCGCTGTATATCAAGGTAATACAGCGATATGAGTATTTTAATCACTCGTCCTAGCCCAGCAGGAGAACAACTTACACAACGCTTAATTGATGCGGGAAAGCATGCTTTTCATGCACCTTTAATAGAAATAGCCGCGGGTAAAGAGCTTTCCATATTAGAAAACAAATTAAATAAGCTAAGTACGGGTGATTACCTTTTTTTACTTTCTAAAAATGCGGTGTGGTACGCAAACTGGCAACTAAATCAATTACAACAATCATGGCCAGATACGCTATTCTATTATGGAATAGGTCAAAGCACCGCAGAAGAGTTTCAGCAATTAACAGGACATTCTATACGTTATCCAGAACTTGGAGAAACCAGTGAAGACCTACTGGCCTTGTCTTCACTTCAACAAATAGAAAACAAGCGAGTACTACTACTAAGAGGCAATGGTGGTCGCGAACTACTTGCCACAACATTACGTCAACGCGGTGCAATTGTTGATGAATGTGAATGTTATCAGCGTCTATTTATTGATTATGTATCTGAAGAGTTTGCGCTAAAGTGGAAAAATGCCCAAGTGGATACCTTTGTGGTCACCAGTGGCGAAATGTTGCAACAACTCTTTTATCTAGTCGCTGGATCTGAAAAAGCATGGCTGTTAGACAGTCATTTAGTGGTGGTCAGTAAACGATTAGCAACAATAGCTAGCACATTAGGCTTTAAAAAAATAACCGTTGCTGAAAGTGCCAATAATGATGCTTTATTTCATGCATTAATATAGAACTTAAATGAGACGCCGATATGACGGAACAGAAAAATACGAATGAAAATGACTTGCAGAATGGTACATCAAAGGCTGATGACGATATCCGCTATCAAGAAGTAAAACCTGTAAACAATAAGCGTTCAGGTTTGATAGGGAGTGCCGTTGCGATCCTCGTTATTCTGGCAATCGGTGGTGGTCTTTATTATTACACCACTCAACAAGCGACTAAACTAAGTACAGAAAACCAATCGCTAAAATCACAATTGGCACAATTACAACAATTGCAAGATACTTATCAACAACGTTTTGACAATATTGACAGTCAGTTTAACTCACAAAAACTCACTATTGATAAACTGCAAAATGAACGCCAAGTTACTGAGCGTCAAATCCAAAATTTACAAACGCAATTTGCTGCTATCTCAAGTGCAGATGTAAAGAGCTGGCTATTAGCGCAAGCTGATTTTATGGTAAAAATGGCGGGCCGCAAATTATGGAATGACCAAGATGTCGTCACAGCGGTAAGTTTATTAAAAGGTGCAGATAGTAGCTTAGCAGAAATGAATGACCCAAGCTTATTGGCCATCCGCCGCGCCATTAATGAAGATATTGGCAACTTAGCCGCGCTGAGCAAAATTGATAATGATGGTACTATTTTACAATTAAATCAGTTAGCTAATCAGGTTGATAACCTACGCTTATCTGGATTTGAGCGTGATGGCTCACCGATGGATAAAAATGATGAAGCCATTTCAGGCTCGCTTTCTGACTGGAAGCAAAACCTCAGTAAAAGCTGGAAAAGCTTTATGGATGACTTTATTACTATCCGTCGTCGAGACAGTACCGCTATTCCACTATTAGCTCCAAACCAAGATATTTATCTGCGAGAAAATATCCGCTCTCGTTTATTAATTGCATCTCAAGCGGTGCCTCGCCATCAAACAGAGATTTATCAACAATCATTAGAAGCGGTATCTACTTGGGTACGCGCCTATTTTGATACCACCGATCCGAATACAACGGCTTTCTTAGACAGTATTAATGAGCTTGAAAAGCAGCCTATTACTCTTGCAATGCCAACAGAATTAAAAAGCCTCTCTCTGTTAGAAAAACGAGTAGAAAAGCAGATCCGTAATTTGCTGACCCAAAACGAGACATCACAGCCAGAAGCGGTTGAAGCCAAAGATGCCGAAGCTACACAAGCCCCTTATGCGGTTGATGCAGCACAAGATAGTGCAACATCAGGAACAACGACATCAACAACCGTAGCACCACAAGGAGAATAAATTTATGTTCAAGATCTTACTCCTATTTGTGGTATTGATTGCAGGGATAATCTTCGGCCCTGTATTAGCGGGTCATCAAGGTTATGTCTTTATACAAACCGATAATTGGGATATTGAAACTAGCGTTACCAGTCTTGTGATCATGTTTGTCTTACTGCAACTGATATTGCTCTTGCTTGGCTGGTGTTATCGTCGTTTTATTGGTACAGGCTCTAAAGCCTATAGTTGGTTCTCTTTGCGCAAACGCAGCCGAGCACGTAAACAAACACGGTTAGCATTAATGAAACTTGCGGAAGGTGATTTCAAACAAGTAGAAAAGCTGATGAGCCGCAATGCCGATTATGCGGAACAACCTGTAGTAAACTATTTACTAGCAGCAGAAGCAGCACAACAACGGGGTGATGAGTTTAGAGTACAGCAACATCTGGAGCGTGCTTCTGAGCTTGCTGATACCAATCAGTTACCCGTTGATATTACCCGAGTACGCATTTTACTGGCACAAAATGAAAACCATGCTGCTCGTACTGGGGTTGATGAATTACTCAATCAAGTGCCTCGTCATCCGGAAGTATTACGCTTAGCAGAAACTGCGTATATACGTACAGAAGCTTGGCAAGCACTACTTGATATCATCCCTTCAATGCAGAAAATAGCCCTACATACAGATGATGAATTAGAGCAATTACGTCAACAAGCCTATATTGGGCTGATGGGACAGAAGATGTCCGAAAATGGTTGTGATGGGCTGAAAAATTGGTGGAAGGCACAGCCTCGTAAGATCCAACATGATAATGGACTACGATTTGTATTAGCAGAACACCTTATTGAGTGCAACGATCCGCAAACTGCGCAGACGATCATTTTAGATGGGATCAAACGTCACTATGATGAACGCCTGATCTTATTATTACCGCGCTTAAAAAACAGCGATCCAGACTCAATATTAAAAGTGCTTAACTCACTAATTAAACAACATGGTCCGACACCATTACTCAATAGCACCGTCGGTCAAATTGCCATGCAACAAGGGCAATGGTCACAAGCAGAAACAGCATTTCGCAATGCATTAAAACAGCGTCCAGATGTTCATGATTTTGCGTGGTTGGCTGATGTGCTAGATAAACAGAATAAATCAGTTGAGTCAGCCAAAGTACGCAAAGATGCGCTATTAATGACGTTAAAAAAAGACTCTGTTATTTTTGACGAGCCTAAAACAAATAAAGCACTGCAATAAATACATCATTTCATTTATTGACCAAAACCCTCAAACACAAAATTGAGGGTTTTTTATTACTTTTAAAAAGCGTGTTGAACCAGTAGTACTACTTCAAGACACAAAATTAAAAATAAATAGACCCAAGCGATACGATAAAAACGATAAGGTATCCCTTTGTTATTTTCGTGTTGAAATGACAAATAATATTTTCTTGCTTGGTAAAACACCACGATATAAATCAGTGCGATCCCCTGACACAGAAAAGCGACATACTTCGCCCATGATTTTCCACCGATAATCAGCATGATCAGCGGGATCAAAAAAAACAATAATGGGCCAAACTTATCTATCAAAAAGAGCCTTTCTTGCGCAAGATACGCTTTTTGGTTATTTATCATCGTGATGCTACCCCCTATTTACCCTTGCGCTGGATAATAGCGTGATAGTGTTATCAATTCAAAAGGGATGAGATAAAAAACAGACAAAAAAACACCCGTATTAAAAAATACAGGTGCATAAAATATACAATCAGGTCTACAGACGGATGGTGCCTCACTCAACGTTTCGTCCTGTTGGTGATGAATGGTGTTTCATCGATAACGTGGACGTAGGCACCGATAATCGGCTCTGCATCATTCCTAGGTTTATGAAGACATATGCTGTCATAAGGAGTGGAATGAGCATCTACAGGATAAGTAATGCATTTAGCGTGCCAACTTTTATTTTCCGCCAATAAAAAATTAATTCTCAAACAGTATAAAACTAACTAATTGAATTTTTTAGGCGCCTTCGCCTGTATGGCGTATTTAAAATATAAAAGATCAGAGAGCGTATTTTTATCAGGCTATTGTTAAATAAAAGAGAAAAAATAAATTTGCCAACTCGTCTCTGTTTCACGACAGTTAAGCTAACACCAGTATATAATATATAAAAATCATTGAGTTAAATGTCACCTTTTAGCGACATCAAATTTGCCATGTGTTGTTTTTCACCGACAATAAGAAATATTTCATTTAAATTCATTATGTTACAGAAACTATTCTATTTCCTCACGATGCTCTTTTTATGTAGTATAAAATCAGGCGATAATACAAATTATTAATAATCTTTAACTAATATACTTACACTGCCCTGTAAACAAATAGCCTAATGATCTCCCTTTTTAAACTAAAAGAGCCAACAACCTGCTTTAATCATAAATCATAGATAAACGGTCTATTGTGCTTAGGACAGTAGCAAAAGGACAAAAGAGAAAGGACAAAAGGAAGATACAACAATATAAATGAAATAAGACAATATTGCTGTCAATAGCTTGATAATAAATGCAAAAAAGCCTCGATATATATCGAGGCTCTTTCTTATTGGTCGGCGAGAGAGGATTCGAACCTCCGACCCACTGGTCCCAAACCAGTTGCGCTACCAGGCTGCGCTACTCGCCGTCTGAATGACTGCTCTTATCTTGTTTATGGTGCGAAGGGGGGGACTTGAACCCCCACGTCCGTTAGGACACTAACACCTGAAGCTAGCGCGTCTACCAATTCCGCCACCCTCGCATAAACAAAAACTAAGATAAGATGGGGTGGCTAATGGGACTCGAACCCACGACAACTGGAATCACAATCCAGGGCTCTACCAACTGAGCTATAGCCACCATAACAGCTATCTTACTACTTCTACAACAACGCTCTTCACCGTAACTCTTAGCACGCTTTAATGGCGCGCCCGACAGGATTCGAACCTGAGACCTCTGCCTCCGGAGGGCAGCGCTCTATCCAGCTGAGCTACGGGCGCTTCACGCCGTTGCGGGAGAGGATAGTACGGATTTACGCACTGTCTGTCTAGTGCTTTTTGAAAAAAAAAGTTTGTTTGACGATAGTTTGTGCATTTCGTCGATAAATGGAGCGTTTTTACCCACTCAACGCCCCATTAGTATAATAATCAAACAATCAAGATACCAGTAAAGATTGCGATTTTTGCTATTTAACACTTATTGCCGACAAAAAATACTCACGCAACTTACAATTTATTGGAATAGTAATAACCAACAAATTTTAATAACTTAAATTGGCGCTTGATCCGGCTAGGTTGTGACAGTAAACGATATAACCACTCTAGGCCTAAATTTTGCCACGCTTTTGGCGCACGCTTAACATGCCCTGTAAAAACATCGTAAGTGCCACCTACGCCCATATATAACGCGTCTGGGTGTACTTGCCGACAAGCACGAATAAATAGCTCTTGCTTAGGTGAGCCCATGGCAATGGTCACAATCTTTGCCCCAGAAGCTTTGATACGTTCAAAAAGTGCATCTCTATCTTGTGGCGTAAAGTAACCATCTTGGCTACCGACAATATTCACATTCCATTGTGCCTTTAATTTACTTTCCGTCTGCGCCAATACCTGAGGTTTGCCACCAACCAAAAAGACCGGTGTGCCTTCTTTCCCGGCACGCTCCATTAAAGCTTCCCATAAATCGGCTCCCGCAATACGAGACACTTGTGCATCAGGATATTTACGTCGAATGCCGCGAACAACACTAATGCCATCGGCGTACAAATAATCCGCTTCATCTAATAACTGATTTAGGCCTTTATCTGTTTCTGCGGTTAAGATTTTTTCTGCATTAATCGCAATTAAAGAGCCACTTTTAATTTGCGCACCTTGATAAAGATAATCCAAAAAATGCGCCATATCTTTAAATCCCCAGATATTGTGCCCACGGATGGAATACTTCGGAATTGAATTTGTATCCATTACTTTTCCTTTTGTTCTAAACGAGGTTTATTGCGCACTTGATTAATAACATAGTGACGAACTAATCCTGCACTTTCAAATAACCAATACAGGAGTTTGGCTGCAATTAAACAGGCACCAAATACTAAACAGAAAAAGACCACGCGAGACACAAACGAATCAACGCCCTCACGCGCTAAAACAATCATGTTAAAAATAGCACCAAAGCAAAATGCTTGAAGAATGGCAGATTTGTAGCGATTGTGTTCATTTAACCCCTGCTGATAGAGCCAATCAAACCACTTAATAATAAGCCCAACAACCACCGCGCCTAAGGGGATAAATACAACGCCCCCCATCACCACCAAGGAGCCAATTAACGTTGGTGAAATGGCAAGTCCTGCATGATAATTAAGCACTTCCCAAGTAAAATAGTTTGCTGAATTTAGTACGACATCTGGTCTTTGTGGCCAAACCCATGAAGGGATAAACACATAAAAATCGCGAATAATAGGTGCGAGTCCTTGAAACTCGATTTTGTCGTAATTATTCAACAATAATGCAAGATTTTCCCAAGGAGAGAAGGTATCGCGAGTCAGATATAAAAAGGTATAAAAAGCTTCGGCACCACTGACATCAAGCCCGTAACGTTTTAGTGCTAACCAAAACATACCGACAATGCTCATCACACCTGCAGCAATTAACATCCATAAGGTTATCCAACCACGTACGATGCCAATAAATAAAAATAGTGCAAACGCAATAATGATATTTGCGCGTGTTCCCCCGACGATAACATAGGTCAAAATACCAAAGCCGACCGTCGCACAAAGGAAAAAAAGCCAACGTTGTTGTGTGGGCTTTAAGAAATAGACCACCAGCATTGCAGGAATAAAAAAATAGAAAAAGCGTTTTAGCGCCACACCTGATACTTGGCTTGAAAAAATTTGGCTATATGTTTTCAACTTAAAGAGTAAGAAGCCATTTTGTAAGAAAAATATGCCCACAGTGACGATAGCAATTAACGCTAACAGTATCCAAGTTAGGTTGGTCTCTACCCGATTCATCGTAAATAACGGCCTAGAAGGCTCGCTAGAGGCTTTTCTTAGTCTTACCTTATAAGTGACATAATAAATCGCATAAAAGCTAGTAGCGGCTAATAGAGCGTGTAATAAGGCATCGACAGGAACAACTGCCACATCAAACTGAAAGACTAATAAACAAGTTAATGGAAAGCCAAAATAGAATGTCAGCAAATAAAGCATGGAAAAGAAGACATTAAAATTAAAGCGTACCCGACGAAACTCTTGGTAGGTCAGTAATAAAATAAACCCCAACGAGATAAAGTAGACAAGGGTTAACCCCCCCAATTGCGCCAATGTCATTGGGTGTCTCCTGTGCTCATCTCAATCAATTGCTTCCAACCTTGGATAAAGTTAGGTGCAAAGAAGGTGATATTCTTCCTATCCAGTAGCAATAATTGACGTTGCGCTTCTTCAATTAACGCCACATCAAGTTTATCACCAGAGAAGAAAACGGGAACACTTTGCTCTGTTAAGTCTTGCCAAAATGGATTTTGACGGCTAATCACAAAAGGGATCCCAAATTGGATCAACAGGCATAACGTACCAATACCCTGCTGACGTTGGAAAATAAAATAACCTAAATCACAGGTTTTTAAGAGTGCGAGATAATCATCAAAGGCAAGATTATGTCGTAATATCTCAACGTGTTCTGTTGGAAATAAGTTTGTCGCTGCATCAGATACTTGCTGAATATAATCCTCGTTATTAGCGGGATATCCCATAGGAATGATCACTTTTGCTTTATGACCAAATTGTTCAGCAATCGCATTTAAAGCATCGATATGGCGGTTAGATTTATCGCCTGAGTTACCTAATACAATGGTAATATGCTGAGGATCAACGGCCTTCTTTTCTGTAAGCGTCAACGCCGGATCCATTCTTGTTGGGAAATAGAGCAAATTCGCGGGGATATTAACATTTGATTGAGCAAAATAATTTAGATCACCCCGTGTACCAAACACACGTCCAACCCGTTTTTGCGCAAGTTTACGCAATAGATAAAACAGTCTAAATTTTAATTGCTTAGCATCCTGATAAAGATCAGCACCCCAAATATGCCACCAGAATTGATGACGTTTAATTTTGCCCATCAATAAAGCAAGCCAAATAGGCGCATTAAATTGCCCCAGAAATAGAAAACGTTGTTTTCTATCTGCTTTAGCTAATGCTACCACTCTCTGCGCGACTTGTTTTTTATCCGCTAAACACTCAATCTCTAAATGAGGATAAAGTGATGATAACGAGTTATCTTTACTGGCAACGATAAAACGAGGTTTATACGTTAATGCCGCCTCAGTCACGAGGTGGTCGTTAAAAAAGCGTAACATTGTGTTGTTATGATGCACAATGTCTGAACCTAGTACGTAAATCAAAGTTGTCATTTGCGCCTGCAATAAATCACGAAAACAGAACTACAGAGAAGGAAGTAAATAATATAGGTTGCCATATAGGCTTGAGCTGCACCTAAGGCACCATGTTCAGGAATAAGCCAGCGTGAAAAAAGCGTTAATAAGGCAAATTGGCTCACTTCTGTCAGAATATAAAAACGCAAAGCAGCCTTTGCAATCACCAGATAGCCAAAAACATAAGCCCCTACTTTCAACACATCACCAACCAGTTGCCAAGCAAATAACTCTCGCATAGCGATAAATTTTTCAGAAAATAGCAACCAAATGGCAAAATCTCGCAATAACCAAACCATAAAACTAGCCACTGCCACCGCTGGCAAGACGAATTTCAGTGACTTGGTTATCTCTTTGGCTATCTCACTTTTTTGCGTTAATCGTGAAAGTGTGGGTAATAAGTAAACAGAAAATGATGCTGTAATAAATTGTAGATAAGCATCCGATATACTGCTAACCCCTTGCCAAATGCCAACATCATCCCAGCTATAATGTTCTGCTAACAAGTTACGCATCATGATATAAGCGACGGGTAAAGTGATAGAAGTCAGTAGCGCCATAATGGTAAATTTACCAAGATGACTGGCGATAGCCTTATCCCAACTTGGTTTTAATTCACTGAGAGCAAAACGCTTACGTTTTATTAAGATAACCATCGCTGGCAATAAAATCAGTGCAGGTACTAAAGCTAAGCCAATTAATGCACCATGATAACCTGCAACGAGATAACAGAGATAATAGGCAATAACACCAATTAAACTTCCCGCAATAATCGCTAAAGCGTTTCCAGATGCATCTCGATAACCTTTTAATATCGCCAGAAAATAGTTGGCATAGGCAATCCCCATCTGAATAAAGGCAACCATTCTGACAATATCTAGATATTGCAGATAGTCATCACCAAATAAAACGCGACTAATTGATGTGGTAAAAATAAGAAATAAAATGGCAAGTAGTGTAGAAAACAGCAATATCATTGATGATGATGTACCCAACACATTTTTGCGTTGTACTGCATCATCTTGATATTGCGCAATCAATTTTGTTACACCATTAAAAATACCCGCCCCTGACAGTACACCAAGAACGGTAATTAATTGGCGGAAGTTACCCGCAAGTCCCACTCCGGAGGGACCAAAGGAGACCGCCAATAACTTTACGACCAACAGGCCAGCCCCGATTTTTATCAAGGTTGACCCAGCTGTCCAAATTGAAGCTTTAGCTAACGACATATCAAGCAAAGAAATGACGAATATGATGAATAACGGTTTGCTGCTCTTCTTCAGTCATGTTGTAGAACATCGGTAAGCGCACCAAGCGTTCACTCTCTTGTGTAGTGAAAATATCTTTACCATCAAAACGACCAAACTTCATTCCGGCAGGACTCGTATGCAGTGATACATAGTGGAATACTGTTAAGACGCCCTGTGCTTTCATATACTCATTAAAAGCCGTACGCTGCTCTATATCATTAAGTTTAATATAGAACATATGGGCATTATGCTCTAAACCGTCTGGTACAACAGGCAATGTTAACAAACCTTGTTCGGCTAACGGCGTTAATGCATCGTAATAGATTTGCCAGAATGCTAAACGACGTTCATTAATTTTATCGGCTTGTTCGAGTTGCGCCCAAAGATAAGCGGCTTGCAAATCAGACAGCAAATAGCTAGAGCCAATATCACGCCAAGTGTATTTATCAACTTGCCCACGGAAAAATTGACTACGATTGGTGCCTTTTTCACGGATCACTTCCGCACGATTAATTAAAGCCGGATCGTTAATCAGTGTTGCCCCACCTTCACCACCTGATGAATAGTTTTTCGTCTCATGAAAGCTATAGCAACCAATATGACCGATAGTTCCTAAGGCTTTACCTTTATAAGTCGACATTAC
The DNA here is from genome assembly GCF_963894685.1 of Proteus sp. G3927. NCBI lineage: Bacteria > Pseudomonadati > Pseudomonadota > Gammaproteobacteria > Enterobacterales > Morganellaceae > Proteus > Proteus sp. G3927. The sequence continues at coordinate 64,004 of NZ_CAWQGX010000006.1, forward strand.
CCCTTGCGCAGCATCTTCAACGACAAACAGGTTATGCTTTTTGGCGATCGCCATAATGGTATCCATTTCACAGGCAACACCTGCGTAATGAACGGGCACTATCGCACGCGTTTTCTCCGTAATCGCCGCTTCAATTTTTGTTTCATCAAGGTTCATGGTGTCTGGACGAATATCGACAAACACAATAGTTGCACCACGTAAAACAAAGGCGTTCGAAGTCGAAACAAAAGTGAAACTCGGCATAATCACTTCATCGCCGGGTTTGATATCCAGAAGGATAGCCGCCATTTCTAACGATGCTGTACAAGAAGGTGTTAACAGCGTCTTATGACAATGAAATTGTTCTTCTAACCACTTTTCACATTTTTTTGTGAAGTTGCCATCACCACAGAGCTTGCCACTTTCCATCGCCTGTTTCATATACTCTAATTCTGTGCCAACAACGGGTGGTTTATTAAACGGAATCATATTATCCCCTGTATAACCAATAAGTAGTGCTATCAATTAAAGCACCGCTTTGTGTATATAAACGCGAAGCTGCAATATTGCTAATTTGTGTTGCAACATAGAGGGTTGATAGACCTTGCTGTTGACACCAATACTTCGCCACCGACATCAGTTGCTTACCAATGCCTTGTCCTGTTCTATTGGGCATTACAGCAAGTAATCCCACTCTTGCTTCACTCTCAGAAATCCGACGTAATGTTACAAACCCTGTAACCTTATTTTCGCGATCCATCGTCAATAAACAGCTATCATCGAAAGTGCCTAAAACCGCTTTTTTTACCCATAATGCATAAAAACGGCTGCTATCACCTTCTTGGTACCATGGCGCTCGAAAGCGACTTTGTACAAAAGCCGCAGAAGCCGTTGTCATTAATAATGGGATATCAGTTTCATTGGCAGTGCGAAAATGTATTTCAGCAATATTTTCACAAGCATTTTCTGTGCCAATTGGCAATTTGAAATCTATTTCACCTTCAGCGAATTGAAATCCTAATTGCGTTAAGTTATCAATCAGTAGAAGATCATAGGAAGCAACTTTGGCATGAACAACCGTAAATTGCTCAAGCCTATCTTGTGTTAAAACAGGCGCTTGAGCACTAAACTCAAGACGGCCTGTATTGAGGGAGAAAAAATCGCTCTCCCACTCAAGATAATTAATATTGGCGAGGACGGACATGTAATAAATCCAATAGATAGCGGCCATAACCTGTTTTGGCGAGTGATTTTGCGCTTTCTCTAACTTGTTCGTCAGTTAACCAACCATTACGCCAAGCGATCTCTTCCAGACACGCCACTTTAAAACCTTGACGTTTTTCAACGGTTTGTACAAAAGTACTGGCTTCAATTAAACTATCGTGAGTCCCCGTATCTAACCAAGCAAAACCGCGTCCCAATAGCTCCACATTAAGCTCACCACACTCAAGATACATCTGATTAATCGAGGTTATCTCAAGCTCACCACGAACAGAAGGTTTCACCTTTTTCGCAAAATCAACCACGCGGTTATCATAGAAATAAAGCCCAGTGACCGCCCAATTCGATTTAGGCTGTTGAGGTTTTTCTTCTATTGACAGCACTTTGAAATCATCATCAAATTCAACAACACCGAAGCGCTCCGGATCCATCACTTGATAACCAAATACTGTTGCGCCCCGCTGACGTTGAGCAACTTGTTTTAGTTTGGGGCTAAACCCTTGACCAAAATAGATATTATCGCCTAAGACTAAACAACAGTGCTCATCACCAATAAACTCATCCCCTAAAATAAAGGCTTGAGCTAAGCCATCAGGAGATGGCTGAACTTTATATTGCAGATGGACACCAAATGCAGAGCCATCACCCAATAAACGTTGAAATGAGGTGAGATCATCAGGAGTGGTGATAATCAAAATATCACGAATTCCCGCTAACATAAGTACTGAGAGCGGATAATAGATCATGGGTTTATCATAGATAGGTAACAGCTGTTTCGATACCCCTTTCGTTATCGGATGTAAGCGTGTACCAGAGCCACCCGCTAAAATAATACCTTTCATCATTTATCCTTCACGTAATCAATCACCCAGTCCTAAACGCTCTCCTGCATAAGAGCCATCTAGTACTCGTTGCCACCAAGTTTGGTTATTTAAATACCACAATACAGTCTTACGAATACCTGACTCAAAGGTCTCTTGTGGTTTCCAACCTAACTCTGCTGCAATTTTAGCGGCATCAATAGCATAGCGTAGATCGTGACCCGGTCTGTCTTTTACATGGGTAATTAAATCAACATATTTCGCCACACCAGCAGGTTTATTAGGATGCAACTCTTCGAGCAATTCACAAATAGTTGTCACTACATCAATATTACGGCGTTCATTATGACCACCAATATTATATGTTTTACCCGGTTGAGCCGTTGTTGCCACTAAATACAATGCACGGGCATGATCTTCAACATAGAGCCAATCGCGAATTTGTTCACCTTTGCCATAAACAGGCAGTGGTTTTCCTGAAATTGCATTCAAAATAATCAGCGGGATTAATTTCTCAGGAAAATGATAAGGGCCATAGTTATTTGAACAATTAGTGATCAATGTTGGCAAGCCATAGGTACGCAACCATGCTCGTACAAGGTGGTCACTGGATGCTTTAGAAGCTGAATAAGGGCTACTTGGTGCATAAGGTGTCGTTTCAGTAAAGAAATCATCCGTTCCTTCTAAATCGCCATACACTTCATCAGTTGAAATATGGTGGAAACGAAATGCCGCTTTTTTATCTTCAGGTAATACTGACCAGAAATGACGTGCAGCTTCTAATAAGGTGTAAGTACCAACAATATTAGTTTCAATAAACGCTGCAGGCCCATCAATAGAGCGGTCAACATGGCTTTCCGCGGCTAAATGCATCACGATATCTGGTTGATATTGCGTAAATAGACTATCAAGTGCAGCGCGATCGCAAATATCAACCTGTTCAAACGCGTAACGTTCACTGTTTGCCACTGGGGCAAGTGACTCTAAATTTCCCGCGTAAGTCAGCTTATCTACCACGACGACACTGTCATTCGTGTTATCAATAATATGTCTAACAACCGCGGAGCCGATAAAACCGGCGCCACCTGTGACTAAAATACGTCTCAACGCCATACTCCTTTTGTATCGACAATCCATTTTTGGGTAACTTGGCTACCAGGTATCGCTTTAAACTGTTGATGGTCGACTAACATTAAAACAATATCCGCCTCTTTTAATGCCTGCTCTGTAGAGACTAATTCAGTGATACCTTTTAATTTAGTCGGTAATTCATGAATATTTGGCTCTACGGCAAATGTTTTCCCACTATGCCAGTTAGCAACTTGTTGGGTGATATTCATTGCTGGACTTTCACGTAAATCGTCAATATTAGGTTTAAAGGCTAAACCAAAGCAGGCAATTTTGATCTCGTTAGCACGTTTACCGGTTTCAGTTAAACAATCCGCCACAGCGGCTTTAACTTGATCGATAACCCATACAGGTTTGCCATCATTGACCAAACGGGCAGTATGAATTAAGCGTGATTGTTTAGGATTTTGAGACACGATAAACCAAGGATCAACGGCAATACAGTGTCCACCGACACCAGGCCCCGGCTGTAAAATATTCACGCGAGGATGACGATTAGCCAAACTGATTAGCTCCCACACATTAATATCTTGGTCGGCACAGATCAGGGATAACTCATTAGCAAATGCAATATTCACGTCACGGAAGCTATTTTCTGTTAGCTTACACATCTCTGCGGTACGGGCATTAGTGATAACACATTCACCTTCAAGAAAAATCTTGTATAACTCGCTGGCACGCTCTGATGATTTACGGTTCATGCCCCCCACAACACGGTCATTACGGATAAGTTCAACCATCACTTGTCCTGGCAATACACGCTCAGGGCAATAAGCGATATCAATATCGGCATTTTCACCTTGTTGGTGTGGGAAAGTTAAATCCTCACGAGCCTGCGCAAGCCACTGTGACATTTGTTCTGTGGTTCCAACGGGTGAGGTTGATTCTAAAATAATCAAATCACCTTTCTTAAGTACAGGTGCTATTGAACGCGCAGCGGCTTCAACATAAGCCAGATCAGGTTCATGTTCGCCTTTAAAGGGGGTTGGAACAGCAATAAGGTAAGCGTCTGCGGGTTGTGGTGTGGTATAGGCTTTTAAATGCCCTTCTTCAACGGCTTGTTTTACCACTTTATCCAGATCAGGTTCAACGATGTGAATTTGACCTTTATTAATGGTATCAACAGCGTGTTGGTTAACATCCACACCAATAACACTTTTTTTACGAGAGGCAAAAGCTGCCGCTGTTGGTAATCCAATGTAGCCGAGGCCGATAACAGAAATAGTTTCAAAACTCATAATGTCACCTGATTATTTTTCAATGCTTCAAGAATACGTTGGCAGGCATGACCATCACCATAAGGATTTGTTGCTTTACTCATTTGGTGATATGCGTTTTCGTCTGTCAATAAAGAGGTTACTTCGCTAACAATACGTTTAGTATCTGTACCCACTAAACGCACAGAACCGGCTTCAACTGCTTCAGGGCGCTCTGTTGTATCGCGCATAACAAGAACAGGTTTACCTAATGAAGGCGCCTCTTCTTGAATACCACCTGAATCAGTTAAAATAAGGTAAGCGTGGTTCATTAAATAAACAAAAGGCAGATAATCTTGCGGTTGAATTAATTTAATATTATTAATTCCATGCAGAATACGCTTTACGGGTTCACTTACATTAGGATTCAAGTGAACAGGATAGACAACTTCAACATCGGGATGAGCCAATGCAATCTCTGCTAATGCTTGGCAAATGCGCTCAAAACCACCCCCAAAGCTTTCTCTGCGATGTCCCGTAACTAAGATCATCTTTCTTTCTGGCTGAATAAAGGGATATTGCACAGCAAGTTCATCGAGCAGGGTTTGATTTCCCATCACTCGCTCGCTAACCCAAAATAGCGCATCAATAACGGTATTGCCGGTAACAAAAATATTTTTATCCGCAACCGCTTCTCGCACCAGATTTAACTTTGCAGTTTCAGTGGGAGCAAAATGGTACATCGCCAAATGGCCAGCAATTGTCCGATTTGCTTCCTCTGGCCAAGGAGAATAGAGATTACCGGTACGTAATCCCGCTTCAACATGACCGACGGGGATTTGTTGATAAAAAGCAGCAAGGCTTGCCGCCATGGTGGTGGTTGTATCACCATGTACTAACACAACATCAGGTTGAAATGACGCTAGAACAGGTTTTAAACCTTCTAAAATGCGACAGGTTATATCTGTTAAATCTTGTCCTGGTTTCATAATGTTGAGATCATAGTCTGGTTTGATCTCGAAAAGATTTAATACCTGATCAAGCATTTCTCGATGTTGGGCCGTAACACAAACTTTCGCCTCAAACGAATCATCATTTGCTAAAGCGTGCACTAAAGGTGCCATTTTGATCGCTTCAGGGCGTGTGCCAAAAACAGTCAACACTTTCACAGTGGCTCTCTTTTTTCTTTGTTATATTGCTTATTTTTGGGAAAGCAATATGCCCTTATTCTCAGGGGCATCAGGTGAAAATACACCTGATGTCTCGTTATTATTAAAATGATAAAAAGGTAATAATGATTATTTTTTTAATGAACTACGTCTGACTAATGCCACACCCGCGCCCACTAAAACACCAATAGCGCCCCAAAGCACCATCATAAAGGCACGGCGAGGACTATCTCGTTTCACAGGATCTTCAGGTGTACGTAAGAAACGGTAAGTTTGGAAGTTATCTTGTAATTTAGCACCTACCGCGAGGGTGGATAACATTGCCGTATTTTGATCATAATCACTATCAAAATCTGGCCCTGTTGCCATTAATGTTTCTAACTGTGATTGTAATAAAGGCACGCCGAGTAGAAACAGCTTCGAATCCGGTAATTCATCTATCGCAATCGAGGTCTGTTTTTGAGAAATACCTTGTTTTTCAGCAACTTTAATCGATTGTTTGAGTAAATTAATTTGTCGTTGATAAGCAGCTTGAGCGGCCATTTCTTGGCGTTTCACTAAGGCTTTCATCGATTGTGTTCGAGTTGCCCATGCGGCAATCACTTCTTCATTTAGATGCTCTGCGGCACGTTTATTCGCAAAAGCGATATATTCATTGAGCAGTTGACTCGAATCGTTAGCCGTTTCAGCAATAAGTTTCAATTGATCATTAACCAATTTCTTCTCATCAGCCGGTGTAAATTGAATATTATTGATGAGCTCATCTAATAATGCCGCATCTGCTTGCGCATCATTTTCTTTACGTTGTTTGTAATAATCCGTTTGCAGCCAAAACTCACGTCGTGTATCAAAAGCTGAAATCTGTGTTACAAACTCTTGATAAGCTTCATCAGGGATACTTAACTGGGAAACAGTTACAGACGGATTAATTTGCGTATCAAGATTACGTAAGAACTGAGACTGAGAATAATAACTACCTAAATTATTCACAGTAGGTCTCTCTGTCATCGCAATAGCGCTCCATTTAGGTTGCATCAAGTAAGATGCCCCTAATGCAATCAGCGCAAAAAGCAACGCGAACCCTATTATCCAGCGTTTTCCTGACCATAGTGCACAACAAAGACCTCGAATATCGAGTTCATTATCGGGTGAAAACCCCTGTCGGGAGACGTTATTTTCCGAGTTCATCACGTTAAAAGACCTCTGCTTATTTAATGCTTAAGTTGTGTCGCTTTACGTAGGCGACGTTTATATCGTTTAATAAAACGAGCGACTCGCCACGCGCGTTTAATGCAATAACCGTACATAACAAAAGCAAGCAAAAACAATGCCAACATTACCCATTCAGGTACAAAAGATAAGTTTTCACCAATAATACCAATAGCGGCCAACACCGCGGCTGCAAGCGTGATCAAAACAAAAGCTTGGCGAGGGGTAAAACCTGCTCGCATAATTAAATGGTGGATATGTTGACGGTCTGGTGAAAAAGGACTCATTCCTTTACGTAAACGGCGGTACATAATTGCCACCATATCCATAAGAGGAATAGCAATGATCCATAATGCAGTAACCGCATTGATTGGATGAGGATCAACTTGAGTAGAGGAAATTAATAGCCAAATAATAGTAAAGCCTATTAGCGTACTTCCCGCATCGCCCATAAAGACTTTAAATTTTTTACCACAAACACCAAGGTTTAACATGATATAAGGTAAAATCGCGGCAATAAATGAGAAGCACCAAAACGCAAGTGCAGAGCTTCCACTTTGGTAAAGTAAAATACCCAGCGCACCAAACGAAACGCAAGAAAGACCGCCTAATAAACCATCAATACCATCCACCATATTAAAGGCATTGATTGCAGCCCAAACAGCAAATAGCGTTACGATATAACCAAAAGGCCCTAAATGCATATCCCAAGGCCCAAAAGCATGACCAAGTGATTCAAGTTTTAAACCACCGAATACCATCATAGCAATACCCACTAACGCTTGGATAGTTGCCCTGATTTTGACACTGATATCATAACGATCATCAAGCGCACCGATAAAAACAAGTATCCCCGCACAAATCAAATACAACTCTTTGTGAGGAATGTAGATATCTGAAACATAAAAAGCGAAAACAATACCAAAATAGACTGAAATCCCACCTACAAGGGGGATCAACCCATGATGTCGTTTACGATAGTTAGGTTTATCTACGAGTCCAATCTTCTTTGCCACCTTACGAGCTACAAATAGGAAAGCGAAAGAAAATAGGAACACGTAAAAAACATTTGTGCTCATTTTTAGTATATCCACAGTACTGTTCTCTATAATAAATATAGCTGGTTATTTACCCATCCATGTGTTTTTTATTCTTTCTCCAGCTTGTACCACGACGAGTTTACTCAGTAACCCACCACCCTTTATCAATAATAAATTTTCCTTAACTATTTTTATTGATGTTATCGCTATTTTTATTAAAACTATAAATATGCAATATACATACCAAATTATCATTTTGCGATGATAATAAAAGACCTAAGTCCAATGTAAAAAAAACGCCACTGACTTGTGGCGTTTTTATCATATCGTTAATTACACAAAGTAAATGAGTTTAACAACCTCTAAATTGGTGTGATATCACTTATTTTTCTATCATCAACACAATTTTTTCTTTTTTTGTTGTCTCTCTCAATTTTGTAATAACACTTTATGAGCGTTTCATAAAGTCGAAGAATTCTTCATTTGTTTTTGTCATCGCTAATTTATTAATGAGGAATTCCATTGCATCAATCTCACCCATTGGATGGATAATTTTACGCAGGATCCACATTTTTTGTAACTCATCTTGCGATGTCAGTAATTCTTCTTTACGTGTTCCTGAACGGTTGTAATCAATTGCTGGGAATACTCGTTTTTCTGCAATCTTACGCGACAGGTGTAATTCCATATTACCTGTACCTTTAAACTCTTCGTAGATAACTTCATCCATCTTAGAGCCAGTATCAACCAATGCAGTCGCAATAATGGTTAAACTACCACCTTCTTCTACATTACGAGCAGCCCCGAAGAAACGTTTTGGACGATGTAGCGCGTTCGCATCCACACCACCGGTTAATACTTTTCCTGAAGAAGGTACTACGGTGTTATAAGCACGGGCTAAACGAGTAATAGAGTCTAATAAAATGATAACGTCTTTTTTATGTTCTACTAAACGCTTGGCTTTCTCAATAACCATTTCCGCTACTTGCACATGACGAGATGCTGGCTCATCAAAGGTAGAGGCAATAACTTCACCTTTAACTAAACGTTGCATCTCTGTGACTTCTTCAGGACGTTCATCAATAAGAAGTACCATTAATACGCAATCAGGATAGTTATGAGCAATGTTGGCCGCAATATTTTGTAGCAACATTGTTTTACCCGCTTTTGGTGGGGCAACGATTAAACCACGTTGTCCACGACCAATAGGTGCAGCCAAGTCGAGTACACGGGCAGTTAAATCTTCGGTAGAACCATTACCACGTTCCATACGTAAGCGGTTATTAGCATGTAATGGTGTTAAGTTTTCAAAGAGGATTTTACTGCGGGCGTTTTCTGGTTTGTCAAAGTTAACTTCATTCACTTTAAGGAGGGCAAAATAGCGTTCACCTTCTTTAGGTGGGCGAATTTTCCCTGCTATGGTGTCACCAGTGCGAAGGTTAAAACGACGGATTTGACTTGGAGAAACATAGATATCATCTGGGCCAGCAAGGTAGGAACTGTCTGAGGAACGTAGGAAGCCAAAGCCATCCTGTAGTATTTCCAGCACTCCATCACCGAAAATATCTTCTCCACTTTTGGCATGTTGCTTCAAGATAGAGAAAATGATGTCTTGTTTTCTCATTCGAGCTAGGTTCTCTAGCCCCATATTTTCGCCAAGTGCTATCAGTTCTGATACCGGCGTATTTTTTAATTCGGTAAGATTCATAATGGTGGGTTCTTAATAACTCGGGGTAACTCTCGAACTATGAACGTGAATAGTATAACAGCGAATCGCTGTCAGTTTCGTCATGTGTAAAATTACAGATTACTACTTTATAACATCAGTATAAACATCGTGATAATGTTAGAAAGCATGTTAATGCTATATAGACCAGTCACAACACTGTCCCCAGAAAGTGACATCCATTGCCGTAACAAGATGATTGTACTTTCAGTTATGGGTTAGGAACATATATAGAAAAATTATATTCCTTGAATACTATAGATTATTCTAAGACAACCGGACTGGTTAGATGAATTCAGATTACTTATAGTTTATTCAAATACAATATTCAAATAGTTTATATCAAAGCTCTAACAATCTGAACCTGATATTTAATATCTCAGACTTATTAACCATGTCATATCATATGACCAATAAAATCCGCTATATTATGTAAGTAAGTGGCGCTAACTTATCATGCTTCGAAGCGGACGTCTAGCGGTCAGTAACAGAAATACCAACAAGATCTAAACGTCCTTCGTTATTTTGGTGCTTTAAATCAAATTAGATATTTTCGTCTAAGAACTCTTTTAATTGAGTTTTTGACAATGCACCAACTTTAGTCGCAGCAACTGCACCATTTTTGAATAAAATCAGTGTAGGGATACCACGAATACCGTATTTTGGTGCTGTCGCAGGGTTTTCATCGATATTTAGCTTCGCAACTGTTAATTTACCCGCGTATTCTGTTGCAACTTCATCTAGAATAGGAGCAATCATTTTACATGGGCCGCACCATTCAGCCCAGAAATCAACGAGCACGGGGCCGGTTGCTTGTAATACATCAACATCGAATGTGTTGTCAGATAAGTGAAGGATTTTATCGCTCATTGTTCTACTCCAAAGAATAATATTGACCGTACCAGTGTAACATTAAATAACAAAAGACTATCAGCATTTCAGCGGATATCCTTTTGTAATGCAACCTATAACTGATATTCTATTACATTATGAGCAAAACATATTTGACAGAAAAGAAGTTTTCCGACTTCGCCTTGCATCCAAAAGTGATAGAAGCCCTTGAGAAAAAAGGGTTCTCTAATTGTACACAAATTCAGGCATTGACGTTACCTATCACTGTGAAAGGTCATGACATTGCTGGGCAAGCCCAAACAGGAACAGGAAAAACGTTGGCGTTTTTAACCTCGACGTTTCATTATCTTTTAACTCACCCTGCAAAAGAAGGGCATGAAAAGAATCAACCTCGTGCACTGATTATGGCGCCAACGCGCGAATTAGCTGTGCAAATTTATACAGATGCACAACCTTTAGCACAAAGCACTGGTGTTAAAATGGGTCTAGCCTATGGTGGAGATGGCTATGACGAACAACTTAAAGTATTAAATAACGGTGTAGATATCGTTATCGGTACCACGGGCCGTTTAATTGACTATGTAAAACAAGGTCACATTAATCTTAACGCTATTCAAGTTGTCGTACTTGATGAAGCAGACAGAATGTACGATCTGGGCTTTATTAAAGATATTCGCTGGTTATTCCGTCGCATGCCAAATGCCGCAGAGCGTATGAATATGCTCTTTTCCGCCACACTCTCATATCGTGTCAGAGAGTTAGCTTTCGAGCAGATGAATAACCCTGAATATGTAGAAGTTGAACCTGAACAAAAAACTGGGTTTAGCATAAAAGAAGAGCTGTTCTATCCTTCTAATGAAGAAAAAATGCGTCTTCTGCAAACCTTAATTGAAGAAGAGTGGCCAGAGCGCTGTATTATTTTTGCTAACACCAAACATCGTTGTGATGATATTTGGGCGCATCTTGCCGCAGATGGACACCGCGTAGGTCTATTAACAGGTGACGTGCCACAGAAAAAACGTCTGCGTATCCTAGAAGATTTTACCCAAGGTAATATTGATATTCTTGTGGCAACCGATGTTGCAGCTCGTGGTCTTCATATACCTTCTGTAACACATGTCTTTAACTATGATTTACCTGATGACTGTGAAGATTATGTACACCGTATAGGTAGAACTGGACGTGCGGGTAAAAGTGGTAACTCAATTAGCTTAGCCTGTGAAGAATACGCGTTGAATTTACCGGCGATTGAGACCTATATTCAACATGCTATTCCTGTTAGTAAATATAACAGTGATGCATTATTAACTGATTTACCTGAGCCAAAACGTCGTCATCGTCCTCGTCAAGGTCAGCCTCGTCGTAATAATTCGGCACCTCGTAGAGGAAATAATACTCAACGTAATAACCGTAATAAACGCCCGAGTCACTCATAAATTATGCTGAAATCCTCATCACTTTATGCTGCTATCGATTTAGGCTCTAACAGCTTTCATATGTTAGTCGTTCGTGAGATCGCGGGATCTATCCAAGTATTATCTCGCGTTAAACGTAAAGTCAGACTTGCTGCTGGCCTAAATAAAGAAAACGAGCTGTCAGAGCAGGCTATGGAGCGTGGTTGGCAATGCTTGCGACTGTTTTCTGAATATCTCAGAGATATTCCCGCAGAACAAATCCGAGTCGTTGCAACTGCGACCTTACGTATTGCTAAAAATGCAGATATTTTCGTCGCTAAAGCGTCTGAAATATTAGGCAATACGGTTCATGTTATCAGTGGTGAGGAAGAAGCACGCCTTATCTATCGTGGTGTTGCCCATACAACGGGTGGTGCAGAACAGCGCTTGGTGGTAGATATTGGTGGCGGTAGCACAGAATTAGTCACCGGTACGGGGGCTAAAACGACACAGCTAATGAGTTTGAGCATGGGTTGTGTAACATGGCTAGAGCGCTATTTTAGCGATCGCTCATTAACAGAAGAAAACTTTGCTCAAGCACAACAGGCAGCAAAAGCTATCCTTGCACCTGTGGCAGAAAAACTTATCCAACAAGGTTGGCAGGTTTGTGTGGGGGCATCGGGCACCGTTCAAGCATTACAAGAGATCATGATTGCTCAAGGAATGGATGAATTAATTACCTTACCTAAATTAGAGCGACTGAAACAAAAAGCCATTGAGTGTGGCAAGCTTGAAGAGTTAGAAATCGAAGGCCTTACTTTCGAAAGAGCGCTTGTTTTCCCTAGCGGATTAGCCATTCTGATCGCTATTTTTGAAACCCTGCATATTGAAAATATGATCTTAGCCGGTGGTGCACTACGTGAAGGCTTAGTCTACGGTATGTTGCATTTACCTATTGAGCAAGATATTCGTCAACGTACTTTGCGTAATATTCAGCGCCGTTTCCAAATTGATATTGAGCAAGCCCATCGTGTTCAACAATTAGCAGAGCATTTTTTCATTCAAGTCAGTAAAAGTTGGCAATTAGATAATCGCTGTCGAGAGCTACTTTCCAGCGCTTGTGCCTTACATGAAATCGGCTTAAGTGTTGATTTTCGCCAAGCGCCTTCACATGCCAGTTATTTAGTTTCTCACCTTGATTTACCTGGTTATACACCCGCGCAACGACGTTTAATCGCCTCATTTTTAAGAAATCAGAAGGGGATTATCGATCTCGCACCTTTGAATCAGCAAAATGCGCTACCGATAAATCAAGCATACCGCTTGGTACGTTTACTTCGCCTAGCAATTATTTTTGCCAGTCGTCGTCGTGATGATACTTTACCTGCACTGCGTTTACGTACTGAAGATGAAAAATTAATCATTACCTTGCCACATCAATGGATCGCTGAACATCCTTTACGTGCGGAAAATCTTCATGAAGAGATACAGTTACAAAGCTACGTTCATTGGCCATTAATGCTTGAAGAGCAAAATAACTCACGCATAGGTTAAAACGTCTAACTAGATTCAAAATAATCCCTTACTTATCATGCAAGTAAGGGATTTTATTTTTTACTGACAGACAGCTAAGGTTTATGTCTCGCCAACATCGCTTTAAGCCCAGCGACCCCTTTTTGCCCTTTTTCTTGCTTTTCTTGAGCACTTAACACTTTCTTTTTATTGGTATCCCAATGGAGATCGTCTTGAGGCAATTCATATAGAAAACGACTGGGCTCTGGACGAATTAATTCACCGTATTGACGCCGCTCTTTACATAATGTGAAAGTTAATGTCTTTTGTGCTCGAGTAATACCGACATAAGCTAAACGCCGCTCTTCTTCAACGTTATCTTCATCGATACTACTTTGATGAGGCAAGATCCCCTCTTCCATGCCAACCAGAAAAACATGTGGAAATTCCAGTCCTTTTGAGGCGTGAAGCGTCATTAATTGCACTTGATCTAACTCTTCATCGGTTTCGCCACGCTCCATCATATCGCGCAGAGTAAAACGGTTGACCACTTGAGAGAGCGTCATGGGTTCATGTAACTCATCCCCCTCAAGCATTTCACTCATCCAAGAAAAAAGCTGGTTAATATTTTTCATTCTCATTTCAGCCGCTTTCGCGCTACTAGAGGTTTCATATAACCAACTTTCATAATCCATTTCATGAAGCAAATCACGTACAGCAAGCAAAGGCTCACGCTCTGATTGTTGTACAATTCGCGCCATCCACTGTGAAAAAGCCTGTAATGCACTTAAACCTCGCCCTGTTAACGTTTGGCTTAATCCCAAGTCAAAACAGGCATTAAATAAGCTTTTATCACGGACTTTAGCCCACTCCCCCAACTTTTGGATAGTCATCGGGCCTATTTCACGACGAGGCTTATTGACGATACGTAAGAATGCAGCATCATCATCCGGATTAGTGATCACTCTTAAGTAAGCCAAAATATCCTTGATCTCTTCACGGGAAAAAAACGAGGTTTCACCCGAAATGCGATAAGGAATGCGATTTTGCATCAAATACTTTTCAAAAATACGCGACTGGTGATTACCTCGATAGAGTATTGCGTAATCTTTATAATTAGTTTTATTAATAAAATGATGGGCAATCAGTTCCCCCGCTACACGCTCAGCTTCATGCTCTTCATTATTAGCGGTTAATACTCGTAGCTCATCCCCATAACCTAATTCTGAAAACAGCCGTTTTTCAAATACATGGGGATTATTTTCAATTAAAATATTAGCTGATTTTAAAATACGCCCTGATGAGCGATAATTTTGTTCCAGTTTGATCACATTTAGCTGTGGGAAATCTTTTTGCAATAACACCAGATTTTGGGGACGCGCACCACGCCATGAATAAATAGACTGATCATCATCTCCCACCACAGTGAAACGAGCTCTTTCACCCACTAACCATTTCACCAACTCATATTGGCTTGTATTGGTATCTTGATATTCATCCACCAGCAGATAACGAATACGCTGTTGCCAGCGCGCCCTTACTTCTTCATTAGTACGTAATAGCAAGGTAGGCTTACTGATTAAGTCATCAAAATCCAATACATTACAGCTTAGTAAATGTTGCTCATAACGTCGAAAGCACTCGGCAAAAGTATGATCTTGCTGCGATTGTGCTCTACCAATCACTTGCTCAGGTGTAAGCATGTCATTTTTCCAGTTAGAGATTTGACTCTTTAACTGTGATAGCAAATCTTTATCTTCTTCTAATAAATCTACCGTTAATTCTTTTAATAATGCGGATTGGTCTTGATCATCAAACAAAGAAAAGTTGGATTTTATGCCTAATGCTTTGTATTCTCGCTTAATAATCTCCAATCCTAATGTATGGAAGGTCGAGATCATTAATCCTTTCGCCTCTTGTTTTCCCAATGTTTGAGCAACACGCTCTTTCATTTCACGCGCCGCTTTATTGGTAAAAGTCACCGCAGCAATCTGCTTAGCAGAATAACGGCATTGACGAATAAGGTAAGCAATTTTATTGGTTATCACTCGTGTTTTACCCGAGCCGGCTCCCGCCAAGACCAGACAAGGACCTGACACATATTCAACTGCTTTTTGCTGACCGGGATTTAATCGCATACTTTTTCCAAACTTCATTAACCAAGAATATCACGGGGAGTCATTGTAGCAGAAAGCGCATAGGAAAATGGTTCAGTTTTTTGAGCTTTATTTCTCTAGGTAAAGGAAGTTTAACCTTGTTTAATAAAGTTTTACTTTGTATAATATTCAAACAAATATGGAGGTGTATATTATGAGTATAAAAAGCGAATTAATAGCCACTAAAGTTGATATAGAGCTCAAAGAGGCTTTTGTTGCAATAGCTCGAAATAAACACAGACCAGCCTCTCAAATCTTAAGAGATCTCATTCGAGTTTATGTGGAAAGTAATCAAACACAACCAAATGAAAAAACATTAAACACTTTTGCAAAAACAGATAAAGGTGATGATGTTTTTTATGCTGAAGATGCCCATGATTTATTCAAAAAATTGGATATCTAAATGCGAAAAGTGAGTTATTCAGGACAATTTAAAAAAGACTTAAAACTCGCAGAAAAGCGAGGAAAGGATATTAATAAACTAAAAGAGATTATATTACTATTAGTGCAAGGAAAACGACTACCTGCTCAATTGAAAGATCATCCATTAACAGGAAACTGGAAGCCTCGTCGAGATCTTCATATCGAACCTGATTGGCTACTTATTTATAAAATAGACAATGATACTGTTCATTTTGACAGAACTGGCTCACATTCTGATTTATTTAAATAAAAACCACATATCAAATTGATAGATATGTGGTTTTATCTTTTTAAAATATATTTAGCACTTATTTTTCTAAGCTATCTATTTCAAGATAATAAACTTATATTCTGTTTTATCTTTTAAAATATATTAGTACTTATTTTTCTAAGCTATTTGCGTGAGAAGAAGGCGGCAAAGGAGGTTATCCCAAGGAGCATACATTAGTATGTGACTTGGGTAACCGAGTGCAGCCAACGCACTTATCGCGTAAAGAGCGACGAAAAATTAGTTAGCAACAGCAATCTTTTTCATATCCGTCATATACCCTCTTAATTTCTTACCGACAATCTCAATAGGGTGCTGACGAATGGCTTCATTGATATCACGCAATTGAGCATTATCTGTCCCACTATCTGGAACATGCTTCGCTAAATCGCCACTTTGCAACGTCGTCATAAACTCTTTTAACATCGGCACGGCGGCAAAAGAGAACAGATAGTTACCGTACTCCGCGGTATCTGAAATAACCACATTCATTTCATACAGACGTTTACGCGCAATCGTATTCGCGATTAATGGCAATTCATGCAGTGACTCATAATAGGCAGACTCAGCGATAATGCCAGCTTCAATCATCGTATCAAACGCCAGCTCAACACCCGCTTTAACCATCGCAACCATCAATACGCCATGATCAAAATACTCTTGCTCGCTGATTTTACCTTCATATTCAGGATAATTTTCAAATGCGCTTGCACCCGTTTCTTCACGCCATGTCAGCAAGTTTTTATCATCATTTGCCCAATCTGCCATCATGGTTTCAGAGAATTTACCTGAAATAATATCATCCATATGTTTAGCAAACAGTGGTGCCATAATCTCTTTTAATTGCTCTGATAAAGCATAAGCACGCATTTTGGCAGGATTAGATAATCTATCCATCATCAAGGTAATACCACCTTGTTTCAGAGCTTCTGTAATCGTTTCCCAACCAAACTGGATAAGCTTACCTGCATAGCCCGGTTCAACACCTTCAGCAACCATTTTGTCATAACACAGCAGAGAGCCGGCTTGTAACATACCACACAGGATAGTTTGCTCGCCCATCAGGTCTGATTTTACTTCCGCAACAAAAGATGATTCCAACACTCCCGCACGATGTCCACCTGTGGCTGCCGCCCATGCTTTCGCAATGGCCATACCTTCACCTTTAGCATCATTTTCTGGGTGAACAGCAATTAGGGTAGGTACACCAAAACCACGCTTATACTCTTCGCGCACCTCAGTACCTGGACATTTTGGCGCAACCATCACAACGGTAATATCGTCACGAATTTTTTCACCCACTTCAACGATATTAAACCCATGAGAATACCCCAAAGCGGCGCCTGACTTCATCAGTGGTTGAACGGCTTGAACAACGGCGGAGTGCTGTTTATCCGGCGTTAAGTTAACCACTAAATCGGCTTGCGGGATCAATGCTTCATAGGTTCCTACTTCAAAACCATTTTCAGTGGCACGACGCCATGAAGCACGCTTTTCATCAATAGCCTCTTGGCGTAATGCGTAGGCGATATCCAGTCCTGAATCACGCATATTTAAACCTTGGTTTAAACCTTGTGCACCACAGCCAACAATAACGACTTTTTTACCTTTTAGATAATTAGCCTCATCGGCAAATTCGTCACGAGACATAAAGCGACATTTACCCAGTTGCGACAACTGCTGACGCAGATTCAATGTATTAAAATAATTGGCCATGAGCGACTCCCAAATCGTTGTGTATATGTTTGCTATTGTTATCCCCACTCTCGGTGAGGTATTGCATGACTTTACTATAGGGGATGAAAGCCATTGCTTAAATTGATATATTTACAAGATGATGTTGCAATAAATGCAACGTTATTTTTACTATTTACCTAGGCGGCTGACCATGGATATTCGCGATCTCAAACTCTTCTTACATCTTGCTGAAAGTTGCCATTTCACCAAGACTGCGCAAGCCATGCATGTCAGTCCATCCACGCTTTCACGTCAGATCCAGCGTCTTGAAGAACAACTAGGGCATCCACTTTTTTTGCGTGATAACCGCCAAGTCACACTGACTGATGCAGGGGAGCAACTTAAACGTTATGCTCAACACACCTTATTGCAATATAAGCAACTCAAACATACGCTAAACCAGAACAGTCCCAGCTTGTCTGGAGAGCTACGTCTATTTTGTTCAGTCACTGCAGCTTATAGTCACCTTCCGCCGATCCTTGACCGTTTTCGTGCGGAAAATCCCTTAGTCGAGATAAAATTGACTACCGGTGATGCCGCAGATGCTGTGGATAAAGTTATCTCAGATGAAGCCGATTTAGGTATTGCAGGAAAACCAGAGAAGTTGCCTGAAAATATCTGCTTTGAGAAAATAGGCGAGATCCCCTTAGTTCTTATTGCCCCTGCTCTACCGGGTAATGTTCGACACCTTGCTACACAAGAAAAACCGGATTGGCTCAATATTCCCTTTATCATTCCTGAACACGGCCCATCACGACAGCGCATTGCTTTATGGTTTAAACGCCATCGAATTCAAAATCCTCTTATTTATGCCACTGTTTCAGGGCATGAAGCGATTGTTTCAATGGTTGCTCTTGGTTGTGGTATCGCACTTATTCCGCAAGTTGTCGTCGATAACTGCCCTGAGCCGGTACGAAACCGTATCTCTTTGCTCGATAATATATCGCTGGTAGAACCCTTTGAACTTGGCGTTTGTGGTTTACACAAACGCCTTCAAGAGCCTGTGATCAGTGCGTTTTGGCGCCTACTCCACCACTAAGCTGGCTGTTTGTGGTGAAAGAAATAACTGAAAAGACGGATTTCCTGTCTCATCATGATATTCATAACCTAACGCATCTAAATGCCGTTCAAAACGCCCTTCCGTTTCAGGTAACTCAAACGCCACCAGCACACGGCCATAATCAGTACCATGGCTTCGGTAATGAAATAGCGTAATATTCCAGTAAGTCCCTAATGTTTTAAGAAACTTCATTAATGCACCCGGTGCTTCTGGAAACTCAAAGCTAAACAGACGCTCTTTTAATGGCTGATTAGGGCGACCACCGACCATATAACGCACATGCAATTTTGCCATCTCATCATCGGAGAGATCGGAGACTTGATAACCCGCCTCCGTTAGCTGTTGCACGATTTCCTTACGCTCTTGTAGCCCTTGGCTTAAACGCACACCGACAAAAATACGTGCATTTTCTGGATCGGCATCGCTATAACGATAGTTAAATTCAGTAACAACACGTTGTCCTAAAATTTGGCAAAAACGCAAAAAACTACCCTTTTGTTCGGGAATTGTAACGGCAAATAGCGCTTCTCGTTTTTCACCTAGTTCACAACGTTCCGAAACATAACGTAAGCCATGGAAATTGACATTAGCGCCAGAAAGTACGTGGGCTAAACGTTCCCCTTTGATCTGATGCTCCTCAACATATTTTTTTAGCCCTGCTAATGCTAAAGCACCAGAAGGCTCTGCAATAGCGCGTACGTCCTCAAACAGATCTTTTACAGCGGCACAAATTGCATCACTATCAACGGTTATCACATCATCAACATACTTTTGGCATAAACGGAAGGTTTCATCGCCAATACGTTTGACAGCGACACCTTCGGCAAATAATCCAACGCGAGGTAACTCAACAGGATGTCCTGCTTCTAACGCTGCTTTTAAACAAGCAGCATCTTCTGCCTCAACACCAATGATCTTTATTTCAGGCATCAGTTGTTTAATTAATACAGCAACCCCAGCAATTAAACCGCCGCCGCCAACAGGTACAAAAATACGATCAAGATGGACGTCCTGTTGTAACAGCTCCATTGCTAATGTTGCTTGCCCTGCAATCACGGCGGGATGATCAAAAGGAGGCACAAAGGTATATCCCATCTCTTTTGCCAAAGCGATGGCTTTTGCTTTTGCTTCATCAAAGTTAGCCCCATACAACAACGCTTCACCACCAAACTGGCGTACGGCATCCACTTTGATATCCGCCGTTGCAATAGGCATTACAATTAATGCTTTTACACCCATTCGATTAGCTGATAACGCCACCCCTTGGGCATGATTTCCCGCTGATGCAGTAACCACCCCTTTTGCCTTTTGCTCCGGCGTTAACCCTGCAATCATGTTATAAGCGCCACGCAGTTTAAAGCTATGTACCGGTTGTCGGTCTTCTCGTTTAACTAAAATGGTATTTTCTAGACGCTGAGAAATTTTTGCCATCTCTTGCAAAGGTGTCACGACAGCAGCTTCATAAACAGGCGCACTTAATGCGGCTTTTAAATATTCAGCACTACTTGGTGCTGAAGTTAAAGGTCTAAAGGCTGCCATGAGTTAGCCCCCTAATTTAGATTTGTCACGTACAGCACCTTTGTCTGCACTGGTTGCTAAAGACGCGTAGGCACGTAAAGCAAAAGAGACTTGGCGCTGCCTATCTTTAGGTGTCCACGCTTTATCTCCACGAGCAAGTTGTGCTTCACGACGGGCTGCTAGTGTTTTCTCATCTACCCGTAAGTTAATTTCGCGATTTGGAATATTGATATCAACAATATCCCCTTCTTCCACTAAACCAATGATCCCACCATTTGCCGCTTCCGGTGAAACGTGTCCGATAGATAACCCCGAGGTTCCACCAGAAAAACGTCCATCCGTGATTAATGCGCACGCTTTGCCTAATCCCATTGATTTTAAATATGAGGTTGGATAGAGCATTTCTTGCATACCGGGCCCCCCTTTCGGGCCTTCATAACGGATAATGACCACATCACCCGCAACGACCTTGCCACCTAAAATTGCCTCTACCGCATCATCTTGGCTTTCGTATACTTTAGCAGGGCCACTAAACACTAAATTATCTTCATCCACACCCGCGGTTTTAACAATGCAACCATCTTGCGCTAAATTACCTGATAACACGGCCAAACCACCATCTTGGCTATAAGCATGCGCTTTACTTCGGATACACCCCTGTTCACGATCGGTATCTAAAGTCGGCCAACGGCAATCTTGTGAAAAAGCTTTTGTGGTACGAATACCTGCGGGACCGGCTTGGTACATTGATTTCACTTGCTCATCTTGGCTTAGCATCACATCATATTGTGCTAATGTTTCAGGCAAACTTAAGCCTAAGATATTATTAACATTACGATTAAGTAATCCTGCTCTGTCTAATTCACCTAAAATCCCCATCACCCCACCTGCTCGGTGCACATCTTCCATATGATATTTTTGGGTACTTGGTGCCACCTTACATAAATGAGGAACTTGGCGAGAAAGTCTGTCGATATCTTCCATCTTAAAATCAACATCACCTTCTTGCGCGGCAGCTAATAGATGTAAAACGGTATTTGTTGATCCCCCCATGGCGATATCTAAGATCATCGCATTTTCAAATGCTTCTTTTTTAGCGATATTACGTGGTAATGCAGATAGATCATCTTGTTCGTAATAACGTTTAGTTAATTCAACAATACGCTTACCCGCATTAATAAATAATGTTTTACGATCAGCATGGGTTGCTAATAATGAACCATTACCCGGTTGCGATAATCCTAACGCTTCAGTCAAACAATTCATTGAGTTTGCCGTAAACATACCAGAGCATGATCCACATGTAGGGCAAGCAGAACGCTCAATTTGTTCACTATCAGCATCACTGACATTAGGATTAGCCCCTTGGATCATCGCATCAACCAGATCTAACTTGATCAATTGATCAGAAAGCTTGGTTTTACCCGCTTCCATCGGTCCACCAGAAACAAAAATGACTGGGATATTTAAGCGTAAAGACGCCATCAGCATACCCGGTGTGATTTTGTCGCAGTTAGAAATACATACCATGGCATCTGCACAATGTGCATTGACCATATATTCCACAGAATCAGCAATTAACTCACGGGAAGGTAACGAATAAAGCATGCCACCATGTCCCATCGCGATACCGTCATCCACCGCAATAGTATTAAATTCTTTAGCCACACCACCCGCAGCTTCAATTTGCTCTGCAACCAGTTTTCCTAAATCCCGCAAATGCACATGACCGGGTACAAATTGAGTAAATGAATTTACAACTGCGATAATAGGTTTACCAAAATCAGCGTCAGTCATTCCTGTTGCACGCCATAATGCGCGGGCGCCAGCCATGTTGCGACCATGTGTCGTTGTTGCTGAACGGTATTTAGGCATTTTTCACACTCCTGCGATAATAACAGCGAGTAGGGAACGAACTACTCGCTCAATAAATGTATTTAATTATGATTATGGATTGACAGGATCTAACCAGCCGTATTTGTCTTCGGTTTCACCCGTAAACAAACCAAAGAAAGCTTTCTGAATAGCTTTTGTTACTGGACCACAGCGACCAATACCAACTTGAATACCATCAACGCTACGAACTGGTGTAATTTCTGCAGCGGTACCAGACATAAACACTTCATCAGCAAGATAGAGAGATTCTCGAGACAGGACTTGTTCACGAATTTCATAACCGAGATCTTTCGCTAATTTAATAATTGCGTCGCGAGTGATCCCCGGTAGCGCAGATGAGGTAAATGGAGGAGTAAAAATAACGCCATCTTTTACTTCAAATAAGTTCTCACCAGCCCCTTCAGAAAGATAACCATGAACATCTAATGCAATCCCTTCTTGATAACCATGGCGACGAGCTTCACTGCCCACTAACAATGAAGAGAGATAATTACCTCCTGCTTTGGCAGCCGTAGGAATAGTATTAGGTGCTGCTCGATGCCAAGAAGAAACCATCGCATCAATCCCTTTATCTAACGCCTCTTCACCTAAATATGCCCCCCATGGGAATGCAGCAATAATGATATCGGTTTTATAACCTTCTGGTGGATTAACCCCCATTCCGACATCACCAATAAAAACTAAAGGACGAATATAAGCGCTGACTAACTGGTTTTTGCGCAATGTTTCGCGACAAGCTTCCATTAACTCATCAACACTTTGCGCGACAGGCATACGATAAATTTTGGCAGAATCATGCAATCGTTGCATATGCTCACGATGGCGAAAAACGACAGGCCCTTTATGGGAATCGTAGCAACGTACTCCTTCAAATACAGACGTTCCATAATGTAGTGCGTGAGACATGACATGTACTTTTGCCTCAGCCCATGGAACCATTTCACCGTTGAACCAAATATAATCAGCTTGCTTTGTCATTCTTCTATCCTTACATGGCACTAAGTGCACTTATGAATTGTAATTTTTCTTTTTGTTGTTGATGTAAGACCTGAATACCTGCAACATCAGCTAACTTTGTTAACTGGCTACATAAAAGATCAACAGGTCGTTGACTGCTCACAGTCAGAGCTAAATTAATATAGTTACTTTCTGTGATATTCATATTCATTGAGCATATATGAAAACCACGGTGGCGGATAACTCTCAAGATACGTTCTAAGATCTCTGGACAAAAACGGGCTTCAATTGTGATATTGTGTTGGTTCATTTTGATTTCTCCATCATCTCATCATTGCTTGCGCCCGGCGGGACTAAAGGCCAGACATTCTCTGCATCATCGATAGATACCTGTAATAAATAAGGGCCATCACTGGTTAATAAACATTTAATTGCTTCAGCAACCTGTGCTTTTTCTGTAATACGCTGCCCCGGAATATCAAAAGCTTTTGCCAAAGCAACAAAATCAGGGTTGTCCGTTAAAATGGTTTCACTATAACGTTGCTCAAAAAACAGCTCTTGCCATTGGCGTACCATACCAAGCCGCTGGTTATCCAATAACACCAATTTAATAGGTAATTGCTTACGTTTAATGGTGCCTAACTCCTGCACATTCATCATAAAAGAGCCGTCACCAGAGACACAGATAACACACGCATCAGGTCTAGCTATTTGCGCACCAATAGCCGCGGGGATACCAAATCCCATCGTGCCTAACCCACTAGAAGTAATAAAATTTTCTGGCGCATCAAATGTCATATGCTGTGCTGACCACATTTGGTGCTGTCCAACATCTGTTGTCACAATGCTATTTTCAGGCTTAGCATCAGATAACTGTTTTAACAACAAAGGAGCATAAATTGCTTCACCGGGATGATCATAGCGCCAAGCATATTCAGCGATTAATTGCTGTACCTCTTCTTGCCATGCCTCAATAGCTAACGGTTGAGATAACTTAGGTAATAACACTTTGGCATCACCTAACAAAGCAATATGGGCTTGTTTTAATTTATTAAGCTCTGCGTAATCGATATCGATATGGATCACTTTTGCATTGGGTGCAAAAGTATTTAAACGACCCGTTACGCGATCATCAAAACGAGCGCCTACAGCAATTAATAAATCACTACGTTGAACGGCATAATTAGCAGCTTTTGTACCATGCATACCCAACATACCTAAATAATTGGCATCAAATGCATTAGCACAACCTAACCCTTTCAATGTCGAAACAACGGGGATTTGCGTCTGTTTTACAAACGATCTTAGCGCCTCAACACCTTGGCTAATTGCTACACCGCCCCCAACATACAAAATCGGCTTTTTCGCTTGTGCTAACATCTGCAGAGCCTGCGCGATTTCGTGTTCGGGATAGGGAAACTCTTGCTCTTGTGGCAATGGATAATCAGCTAAATGTGAAGCATCAGCTAATTGCACATCTTTAGTAATATCAATTAACACAGGGCCTGGACGCCCTTGCTTAGCGATCGAAAATGCTTCTGATACGACTCTTGGCAGTTCATTCACATCAGAAACCAGAAAACTATGTTTGGTGCATGCTAAAGAGAGCCCAAGTACATCCACCTCTTGAAAAGCATCTGTCCCGATTAAATTTGAAGCAACTTGCCCTGTGATAGCAACAACAGGCACAGAATCTAACAATGCATCAGCAAGACCTGTGATGACATTAGTAGCGCCTGGGCCTGATGTCGCGATACAGACACCAGTTGTACCGGTAGAACGAGCAAATCCGATAGCAGCGATAGCGGCTCCCTGCTCATGACGACACAAAACATGTTCGACACCGCCATCATAGAGTGCGTCATACACAGGCATAATCGCACCGCCAGGATAACCAAAGACCGTTTCCACTCGCTGTTTTCGTAATGCTTGAACTAACCACTGTGCTCCATTCATTCTTTCACCCTGCGTCTTAACTTCTTGTTTAATATTAATTTATTTTCTTTTTTATTCTCTTTAAAAACCTTGGCTCAAAAAAAACCCCCGCGCCTTTCGGTGCGGGGGTTTTTCTGAGATCCGGCTAGTTTAGTTAGCCTTTCTTCGTCCTAGTGCAGCCCCGCACAGTGGGTTAATAATCACCACCACGCTGACAATAATTAGGCTAATCACTAGGACGATAGTATTCATAATATTAAAATTCTTTTTCTGTAGTAAAAAATAGTATGTGTTGTGTTCTCTTTCACTCTGTCCTTTTAGAGTTACCATGATATTTTCATGTTGACAATGATTATTTTTAAAATAATTCTAACCACATGAAACATATAGCTATTTTTATCTCTCCGTCACGCACCAGAATATAACACTACTTAATAATTATATTGCAGTGGTTAATACTGAAAGAAAAACCATTAATTTACTATTTGTTCTGTTAATAGAAATAATTAAATTCAAAAATAAAAAGTTTCGTATAAATAATAATTTTTTATCCAATAATTATTTTTTAACTTTATTTATTTTCTATATTTTTCAATAAATTAAATATTTACGAGATATCTCTCATTTAATTAACTTCTTATTTAACACCTTAATAAAAATAAATTAAAAAGAGAGAAAATAATGGAGAATAAAAAAATGGCATTAGCAGTAATATATACGCGAGCCTCATTAGGGATCTCTGCACCACTTATTACTATTGAGGCTCATATTAGCCAGGGATTACCAGGACTCACTTTAGTTGGTTTACCTGAAACTGTCGTAAAAGAAGCGAAAGATAGGGTAAGAAGCGCATTAATAAATAGTGGATATAGTTATCCAGCAAAAAGAATTACGATTAATCTTTCACCCGCTGATTTACCTAAAGAAGGAGCCCGCTATGATTTACCCATTGCGTTAGCTATCTTAATTGCCTCAGAGCAATTAATCTCTGATAAATTAAATAGTTATGAATTTATCGGTGAGCTTGCACTTTCCGGTAAATTACAAAAAGTGAATGCGGTTATTCCCTCAATTTTAAGCGCCAACAAAGATAATAGAATATCTATCATTTCTATTGAACATCAATCAGAAGTTTCGCTCTTACCTAATAAATCCGCGTTATTAGCTAGCCATCTTTTGGATATTTGTCATCATTTAGAAAATAACACTCCATTAATTGAAGCTAAAAACAATATTAATCACAAAACAATTGAAAACCAAAATAATAAAGATATTAGTGATATTATTGGACAAAATAACGCAAAAAGAGCTGCAGAAATCACAGCAGCAGGAAATCACAACATTTTATTTCTTGGCCCTCCCGGCACAGGAAAAACAATGTTGGCGCAACGCATTAATACTCTCTTACCTCCACTTACAGCTAAAGAAGCCCTTGATGTATTAATTATCAGTAGCCTATCAAATACGATACATCATGATGGTAAATGGCCTTTACGTCCTTTTAGAGCACCTCATCATACGGCATCTGCCGTTGCTTTAACCGGAGGTGGATCTATTCCTAAACCCGGTGAAATTACACTTGCACATCATGGCATTTTATTTTTAGATGAATTGCCGGAATTTGATAGACGTGTGTTAGATGCACTTAGAGAGCCTCTTGATGCGCGCAAAATTACCATTTCACGCGCTAAAGCCAAAATTAGCTATCCCGCAAATGTGTTACTTGTCGGTGCATTAAATCCAAGTCCTACAGGGCACTATCAAGGTACTCATAATCGAACGCCCGTAAAACAAGTATTACGTTATTTAAGCAAAGTATCGGGACCTTTTTTAGATAGGTTTGACTTATCCGTTGAAATGCCATTATTACCTCAAGGTGCACTACTACAATCGACCCATACAAATGAATCGAGTAGCATCATACGAGCTCGAGTTTTACAAGCCAGGGAACGTCAGTTCCAGCGAAGTGGCAAGCTTAATACTTATTTATCAAGTAAAGAGATTGAACATTTTTGTCAATTACATACCGAAGATGCACTCTTTCTTGAAGAGACATTGAATAAATTAGGCTTATCTATTCGTGCATGGCATAAAATTTTAAGAGTTTCGAGAACTATTGCCGATCTTGAGAATGAGCAAAAAATACAACGAAATCATCTTATTGAAGCGTTGAGTTTTCGCGCCATGGATAGACTGATGATCTATTTACAAAAACAGTTAGAAGGGTAAGTAAAAAAGGAGCGAAATACGCCCCTTTTAAATTAAAACTAATGATATTAATCATCAGAATCGGTATAGTCATCAGATGGATCGAGCTGTGGCTTTCCACCCGATAAGGTATGAAAACGTTTTGGACGACTTATACGACTGGTATATTTCTTCCAAATTTTTTCTTCAACAGTAGCTGCTTCTCGTTCGCCACGACACATGGCAACAAATAATTTTTCCGCTTCAGTTGCAGGCTCTCGTTTGCCTAAATCAAGTTCATTGAAAGCTTGACCATGACGTTCCAATATCTGGGCTTCCTTGATAGTGAAATCGCCATGACGAGAAAAACCACGCGGATAATGTTTATTGTCAAAAAAACGATTAGTCGTGATAAAACTTTCTGCCATCTGACACACTCCTAATTCTCTATCGTCATACTTATGGCGCGGAGTATTAGGGAGTCATGCGGTTCTGTAAAACAAAATATTTAAATCGTAACGACAAATTTTTTTGGAGATAGATGTGGATACCGAATTACTGAAAACCTTTTTGGAAGTCAGTAAGACAAGACACTTTGGCCGAGCCGCTGAATCTCTTTATTTAACACAGTCTGCGGTCAGTTTTAGAATACGCCAATTAGAAACCCAACTTGGGACAAATTTGTTTACTCGCCATCGTAACAATATTCGCTTAACACTCGCTGGAGAAAGGCTTATCCCTTATGCTGAGTCATTAATGAATACCTGGTTACAGGCAAAAAAAGAAATTAGCCACGCCTCCCAACACTCAGAACTTTCAATTGGTGCGACAGCATCGCTCTGGGACGCTTATCTAACCTCTTGGCTACAAGAGGCTTACTTAAAAAGAAATGAGCTTAGAATTGAATCTAGAGTCTCTACAAGGCAATCTCTAGTAAAGCAGCTTCATGCTCGTGAGCTAGATCTGCTTTTTACTACAGAAGCACCCAAAATGGATGAGTTGGAAAGTAAAGTAATTGGTAATATCACATTTCAACTAATGAAAAGAGCATCACATCTGAACCAGCAAAGCGCACAATTTATCAAAATTGAGTGGAGTGCTGATTTGTCACCACTTTCACAAAATAGCTCTGCACCAAAAACAGAACCTATTTTGACAACAAATTCAGCTATGATTGCTTATCAGTTAATGAAAACAACAAATGCCGTTGCTTTTTTACCTACTCATTGGCTCGATTTATATCCCGATCTCTCACCAGCAGCAGTAGAGATCATCCAAAAACCTCTATTTGCTGTATGGCTCAATACCAGTGATCAACAAGTGTTAATTCAGCAACTACTTTCTCAACCTGTCTCCAACCATCAGTAGCATTGTGCTTCAGTCAAATTGATATATCAGTAATAAAATTGATGATTGAAGCACATGTTATTACTAATAACAGATTCAATACCCAGAAAAATATTATGTGAATAATGTTAGATTAATCATTTGGATGATACATAGAGTTATAAATACGATTTAGGATTGGAAGAGTTGGAAGGATTGGAGAAAAATATAGTGGTTTTTATATAACAAAAAGCCCAGTTAATTAACTGGGCTACAAAGTAGTATAAATTTTGTTATTACTTAATTGGTAACTGGCAGGGGCGGAGAGGCTCGAACTCCCAACACCCGGTTTTGGAGACCGGTGCTCTACCAATTGAACTACGCCCCTAAATAGTTGGCGGAACGGACGGGACTCGAACCCGCGACCCCCTGCGTGACAGGCAGGTATTCTAACCAACTGAACTACCGCTCCGCTTATTCTTTACGCACTTAATGTCTTTTTACATTAAGGCTTTAATTTAATGCTTGGCAGTTCCCTACTCTCACATGGGGAGACCCCACACTACCATCGGCGCTACGGCGTTTCACTTCTGAGTTCGGCATGGGATCAGGTGGGACCACCGCGCTATGGCCGCCAAGCAAATTCTGTTTTAATCACTCGCTTCTTTCCTTTCGGTAAGTCGCCAGTAATTCAATCTTGAACAAGCTGACTTTATCGTTTTGTCTCTCTGACAAAACACCTTCGGTGTTGTCAGGTTAAGCCTCACGGTTCATTAGTACTGGTTAGCTCAACGTATCGCTACGCTTACACACCCAGCCTATCAACGTCTTAGTCTTAAACGTTCCTTTAGGTCGCTTAAAGCGACAGGGAAGACTCATCTCGAGGCAAGTTTCCCGCTTAGATGCTTTCAGCGGTTATCTCTTCCGCACTTAGCTACCGGGCAATGCCATTGGCATGACAACCCGAACACCAGTGGTGCGTTCACTCCGGTCCTCTCGTACTAGGAGCAACCCCTCTCAATCTTCCAACGCCCACGGCAGATAGGGACCGAACTGTCTCACGACGTTCTAAACCCAGCTCGCGTACCACTTTAAATGGCGAACAGCCATACCCTTGGGACCTACTTCAGCCCCAGGATGTGATGAGCCGACATCGAGGTGCCAAACACCGCCGTCGATATGAACTCTTGGGCGGTATCAGCCTGTTATCCCCGGAGTACCTTTTATCCGTTGAGCGATGGCCCTTCCATTCAGAACCACCGGATCACTAAGACCTACTTTCGTACCTGCTCGAGCCGTCACTCTCGCAGTCAAGCTGGCTTATGCCTTTGCACTAACCGCATGATGTCCGACCATGCTTAGCCAACCTTCGTGCTCCTCCGTTACTCTTTAGGAGGAGACCGCCCCAGTCAAACTACCCACCAGACACGGTCCCCGACCCAGTTTATGGGCCTAGGTTAGAACATCAAACGTTAAAGGGTGGTATTTCAAGGTTGGCTCCATGCAGACTGGCGTCCACACTTCAAAGCCTCCCACCTATCCTACACATCAAGGCTCAATGTTCAGTGTCAAGCTATAGTAAAGGTTCACGGGGTCTTTCCGTCTTGCCGCGGGTACACTGCATCTTCACAGCGAGTTCAATTTCACTGAGTCTCGGGTGGAGACAGCCTGGCCATCATTACGCCATTCGTGCAGGTCGGAACTTACCCGACAAGGAATTTCGCTACCTTAGGACCGTTATAGTTACGGCCGCCGTTTACTGGGGCTTCGATCAGGAGCTTCGCTTGCGCTAACCCCATCAATTAACCTTCCAGCACCGGGCAGGCGTCACACCGTATACGTCCACTTTCGTGTTTGCACAGTGCTGTGTTTTTAATAAACAGTTGCAGCCAGCTGGTATCTTCGACTGGCTT
>NZ_CAWQGX010000007.1:0-12837 GCF_963894685.1 Proteus sp. G3927
CCATTTGGTCTTTGTCACAAAATACCGGCGAAAAATATTTGATCAGGATGCCATTGAAAAATTGCGAGGCTACTTTGCCAGTGTTTGTGCTGATTTTGATGTTGAACTGGTTGAAATGGATGGGGAACGGGATCACGTTCATTTACTGATTAATTACCCGCCAAAACTGGCGATATCTAATCTGGTTAACAGCCTTAAAGGGGTATCGAGTCGATTACTTCGACGTGATCGTCCTGATATTGCCCAACGTTATTACTACAAGGGGGTTCTTTGGTCGCCGAGTTATTTCGCGGGGAGTTGTGGTGGCGCACCAATATCCATTATCCACCAGTACATTGAGCAACAGGAAACACCTCGTTAGTTAAAAAACCGCGCCTTATATCCCCGACCTGAAGGACGGGGTTTTACGGTGCTTTGGATAACTGCTGGCCTATTTTCTGACTATTTCTTAAATAGCCTTCTATCAAAACTTTCAATAGTTTGTTTTTGCAATCTTAACTGCATGGTTTTACACCAACTAGCGGATAGTCCTGCCGCTGTTAATAAGCGACGATACGACTCCTCATCAAATGGCATATGAAAAGCAATAGCAATTGCTTCTTTGACAGAGATATCGCTATTTCTTGAGCGTAGAACCAAAGGATGATGACAGCCTACTTCGCCGGGACTTATCACGCGATATAACCAGCCACAAAAACCGCTATCTTGCATCAGTTGTGAAAAATCGCTGATATCAGTCACCGTGTTTAGCTTATAACAAGGTGAACGAGGCTGGGTCACTTGAATTAAAGCGTCACCCCATTGATATATATCACCAATAAAAACATTCTCTTCTGTCAGACCGGTAGTCGAAATATTTTCACCAAACGCAGGAGCATTAAATAAGTCAGCCAGTTGAGGAAATTGCTCAGACCAGTAATGATAATGTTCTTGAGGATAATGGCACAAAGCGCGATCAGGCCCACCATGAAACCCTTTTTCTGCTTGCTCATCACCTGCTAAGCCCAGTGATGTTAGTTTAATATGCCCATCCACCAGCCTTTTGGTGATCGCACTGGTAAATCCATTTGCAGTCGTCGTGATATTGCCAATAAAAACACTGGGGAAATAGCGCATAACTCATTGCCTCAATGAAAAAAAGTCCTTTTATAATAAAGAGAGCAGGCTAAATAAACAATGCCGACAATAATTGTCGGCATTGATAAATAGAGAGAAAAGAGAATGATAGCAATATTATGCTTTGCTCTGATAGCGTTTTTGCGCCTCATCCCAGTTAACTACAGACCAGAATGCTTTGATATAATCAGGACGACGGTTTTGATATTTCAAGTAATACGCATGTTCCCATACATCTAAGCCAATAATTGGATAGCCAGATGCACCTGCTAACTCTTCACCCATTAATGGGCTATCTTGGTTTGCGGTAGAAACAACAGCTAATTTTCCATCATCTTTTAATACTAACCATGCCCAACCTGAACCAAAACGGCTAGCAGCGGCTTTTTCAAACAACTCTTTAAATGCATCAACACTACCGAAATCACGTTCAATGGCATCTTTTAATGAACCATGTAATTGAGTGCCTAGCTTTAATCCTTTCCAGAAGAAAGTATGGTTAGAATGACCACCCGCATTGTTACGTACAAAGGTACGTTGATCAGCAGGTACTTTATGTAAATTCTTAACGAGTTCATCAATTTCTAAACCCGCTAATTCAGGCAGTTTTTCTAACGCAGTATTGGTATTGTTCACATAAGTTTGATGATGCTTAGTATGGTGAATTTCCATTGTGCGCTCATCAAAATGAGGTTCTAGCGCATCATAAGCATAAGGGAGTGCAGGTAATGTATAGCTCATATTAATCTCCAGTGCTGTTTTATATTCGATCACGCCATGTGATTTATCTCTTTATTATAGTGAAAAAAATGTTAATGAAAATCATTATCATATCCATATTATTTTTGTGGTTTTTTTATCCAACCCAGTGACATCAATTTTCACAGTATTTTATTTTAAATAAAAAGCTTATCATTGGTTTAATATTTCATAAAATACCCAAAAGGTAGATAAATTATATATAACAACCTTTAGCACTAATTGATCACGCCATGAAAAGCATTTCCATTATTTCGTGATCTTCTGCGCAAAAAAGAAACAATGTCTCTTTACCCTCTTTTGTTAACGACTTTTTGACATAGTATTAACAATAGTAAGGAGAACAATTATGACAAAAATAAACCAACATCACATTCCTGCAAACATTGCAGAGCACGCCCTGATTAATAAAGAGCAATACCAAAAAGATTATGCATTATCCATCGAAAACCCTGAGGCCTTTTGGGCAGATAAAGGGAAAATTGTTGATTGGATAACCCCCTATACTATCGTGAAAAATACCTCCTTTGATCCAGGCCATGTCCGTATTCGCTGGTTTGAAGATGGGCAACTTAACATTAGCCAAAACTGTCTTGATCGCCATTTAGAAAAACGCGCGGATCAAGTTGCTATTATTTGGGAAGGTGATTCCCCTAATGAATCGAAAAGCATTACCTATCGCCAACTTCATCAAGATGTTTGTCAATTCGCCAATGTATTAAAAAAACTGGGTATCAAAAAAGGCGATGTGGTGGCTATTTATATGCCAATGGTTCCTGAAGCGGCTGTTGCGATGTTAGCTTGTACTCGTATTGGGGCTATTCATTCTGTTATTTTTGGTGGTTTCTCACCAGAAGCAGTGGCAGGGCGCATTATTGACTCTAAAGCAAAATTAGTGATCACCGCAGATGAAGGCTTACGTGCTGGTAGAGCAATACCCTTAAAGAAAAATGTTGATGATGCCCTCACTCATGTGGATATCCCGCCTATTGAACATGTTGTGGTCTTACGTCGAACAGGGCAAACAGAACAATGGATTGAAGGGCGCGATTTATGGTGGGATGAAATTGTTCAAGGCGTCAGTACAGAATGTGATGTGGAAGTCATGAACGCAGAAGATCCACTCTTTATTCTCTACACATCAGGCTCTACGGGGAAACCCAAAGGCGTGTTGCACACCACTGGCGGTTATCTTGTTTATGCCTCAATGACCTTTAAATACACCTTTGACTATCATGATGGTGAGATTTATTGGTGTACAGCGGATGTCGGTTGGGTAACTGGCCATAGCTACTTGTTATATGGCCCGCTATCAAATGGTGCCACAACAGTGATGTTTGAGGGAGTCCCCAATTACCCCTCAGTCAATCGTATGGCCCAGATTGTTGATAAACACCAAGTTAATATTCTCTATACCGCACCTACTGCGATCCGCGCATTAATGGCGGAAGGAGACAAAGCCATTGAAGGTACGCAACGAACCTCTTTACGCATTTTAGGCTCAGTAGGAGAGCCTATTAACCCAGAAGCTTGGGAATGGTTTTATCAAAAAATGGGACGTAGCCAATGCCCTATTGTTGATACATGGTGGCAAACAGAAACAGGAGGTTTCATGATAACCCCATTGCCGGGAGCAATGGATCTAAAACCAGGCTCAGCGACTCGTCCATTCTTTGGTGTACAACCTGCAATTGTTGACAATATGGGGGAAATACAAGACGGTGCTTGTGAAGGTAATTTGGTGATCGTAGATTCATGGCCGGGCCAAGCAAGAACATTATTTGGCGATCATGACCGTTTTGAACAGACTTACTTTTCGACCTTTAAAGGCATGTACTTTTCAGGTGACGGTGCCCGTCGTGATGAGGACGGTGATTATTGGATAACAGGCCGTGTTGATGATGTTTTAAATATCTCTGGTCACCGTTTAGGTACCGCCGAAATTGAATCCGCACTTGTCGCCCATCCTAAAATTGCAGAAGCGGCTGTTGTTGGTATTCCCCATAATATAAAAGGACAAGCTATTTATGCTTATGTCACGCTAAATCATGGTGAAGAACCTACGGCAGAGCTTTATACAGAAGTGCGCAATTGGGTACGTAAAGAGATAGGCCCAATAGCAACACCTGATATCCTTCATTGGACAGATGCCTTACCTAAAACACGCTCTGGGAAAATTATGCGTCGTATCTTGCGTAAAATTGCCTCTGGCGACACAACTAACCTTGGAGATACCTCAACACTCGCCGATCCAGGCGTTGTAGAAAAACTGTTAGAAGAAAAACAGTCTCTATCACTGACCATTTAAAGTGCTAGTGCTCAAATAATACAGCAGTCAATAAAACCGGAATACTACTATGCAAAGGCATTTTATGCCTTTGCAGGGCTCTCTTATCACAAATTCATGACATGCGGGGATAAACACCTCTAAATCATGTAATAAACCAAATAATTATTTTGAGGAGAACTCTGATGAATCCCAATATTTATCAAGAGATAGAAAATAACCCTCGCTTTAAAGAACTGGTTAAAAAACGTAGTCGTTTCTCATGGGGACTTTCGATTATTACACTTGTTATGTATGTCTCATTTATATTGCTGATTGCTTTTTATCCACAATGGTTAGGTACACCGCTCTATGAAGGCAGTTACATTACACGAGGTATTCCTATCGGTATTGGCTTAATTATCGCCTCTTTTCTACTAACAGGGATTTACGTTATTAGAGCAAATACAGAGTTTGACAAATTAACGGCAGAAATTCTTGGTGAGGTAGAAAAATGAAAAATAAACACTACGCCATATCACTATTAACATTATTATCCCCCAATGTATTAGCCGCAGCGATAACAGAAGGGGGTGAAAAACAGCCAATTAACTTCCAAGCCATTATCATGTTTCTGATCTTTGTTGGCTTAACACTGTATATTACTTACTGGGCCTCTAAACGAACACGATCACGGTCTGATTATTACACTGCAGGTGGCAAAATTACCGGATTTCAAAATGGTATGGCTATCGCTGGTGATTTTATGTCTGCCGCCTCCTTTTTAGGAATTTCAGCGTTAGTATACACTTCTGGCTATGATGGACTTATCTACTCTATTGGCTTTTTAATCGGCTGGCCAATCATTCTATTTATTATCGCTGAACGTTTGCGTAATTTAGGACGCTATACTTTTGCTGATGTTGTCTCTTACCGTTTAAGTCCAAAGCCCATTAGAACACTTTCTGCAATAGGTTCATTAGTTGTTGTTGCCCTCTATCTTATTGCTCAAATGGTAGGGGCGGGTAAATTAATCGAGCTACTTTTTGGCTTAAACTACCATATTGCGGTGATCTTAGTCGGTATTTTAATGGTTCTTTATGTCCTTTTTGGCGGCATGTTAGCCACCACTTGGGTACAAATAATCAAAGCCATTTTATTACTCGCCGGTGCAACTTTTATGGCGGTCATGGTAATGAAAGCGGCAGACTTTAACTTCAATACCTTGTTTAAAGAAGCTGTTAACGTCCATCAAAAAGGCTTTTCTATCATGAGTCCAGGAGGGTTAGTTTCTGATCCTATCTCTGCATTATCCTTAGGTCTTGCCTTAATGTTTGGTACCGCAGGACTTCCCCACATTATCATGCGCTTTTTTACCGTTAGCGATGCAAAAGAGGCTCGTAAAAGTGTTTTCTATGCGACAGGTTTTATCGGTTATTTCTATATTCTTACTTTTATTATTGGTTTCGGGGCTATCTTACTCGTTAGCCCTAATCCTCTGTTCAAAGATGCCGCTGGTGCTTTAATTGGTGGCACCAATATGGCCGCTGTTCATTTAGCGGATGCTGTTGGTGGTAATTTCTTCCTTGGTTTTATTTCTGCAGTCGCTTTTGCCACTATTTTAGCCGTTGTTGCAGGATTAACTTTAGCAGGTGCATCTGCCGTTTCTCATGATTTATACGCCAATGTAATTAAAAATGGCCAAGCAGATGAGCGACAAGAGCTAAAAGTTTCGAAAATAACGGTTGTTATTCTCGGCATTGTCGCCATTGGTTTAGGTATTTTATTTGAGAAACAGAATATTGCCTTTATGGTCGGTTTAGCTTTCTCTATCGCTGCAAGTTGTAATTTCCCTATTATCTTACTCTCTATGTATTGGAAGGGATTAACAACACGTGGGGCTGTCATTGGTGGCTGGTCTGGCTTAATTGTTGCCGTTACCTTAATGATCTTAGGTCCCACGATCTGGGTGAGTATTCTTGGTCATGATACACCTATTTATCCTTACGAGTACCCTGCTCTTTTCTCTATGATCATTGCCTTTATCGTTTCATGGTTATTCTCCATTACCGATAATTCTTCTCTGGCAACTCAAGAGCGTATGAAATTTGAAGCTCAGTTTATTCGCTCACAAATAGGTATTGGTGCAGAGCAAGGTAAACCTCATTAAACATCTGTAAAATAGTTTTTTATTCTTAAAGTGCCAACAATGTTGGCACTTTTTTTTACTCTTTACTTAATTAAATTAATATCGGTTTAAAAATACATATCTATACGATATTTTAAATTAATATTGACTAATGTGATTTAAGTTTAAGTCTATAGGAAAATTTCAAGCAAGATCAATTAATTAAAAGTGTAAATATAACTATAAGTAACAGTATAATAAGTCAATAAAAGATAAGATAAGTACTGAAATAGCAGTTTCAGACTCATTTTAGCTAAACAAGACTTGTATTATGAAATGCTAAATGGTTAACTTTTTATTCTATATGGAAAAAGGTGATAATGATAAAAGCATGTCTCAAGTAATAAACTTTTCTCTTTTATTTATTTTATCTATAGTACCTGCACTATTAGCGGGTTCAACCCTGCATATTGAACAAAAGTTCTCTATGGTGATTATCGGTTGGCTCCTGATGTTACTCTGTGGCGGTATCTATCGGTTTACTATAGGAAAAGTGATTACTTTTATTGTTGCTGCTTTATGGTCTTTAAACCTCTCCATCTCACTGTTTTTTTATCGTGAACATGATATTCCCTTTTCATCATCAATAGCAGAAACTTTCATTAATACTAATGGAAGTGAAACTGTTGGTATGCTCTCTTATAATAAATATTATGTACTCTTTTATATTGTTATATTTACCTATTTTTTCTATTTAATACATATTAGCGCCCGTTATTTAAATAACAAAACTAATAAAAGATGTTTAATTGCTATTTTTATATTAATAATTCTTATTTCTCTATACAAGAACTTAGCAATAAGATCAGAGAGTAAAACCCAATTACTTGCTGAGTATTATCTACTTAATACCCCTTTTTACAATGCAGCAGCTTTAGTGCGGACTTTCCACGAAAATAGACAAATCAAAAAGATCACATCAGAAAAAGTTAATTTTAACTATGATAAAGTGGATCAAAAAACAGAAATTTATATTCTTTTGATTGGTGAATCAGTACGACGTGATCATTTAGGAATTTATGGGTATCCGTACGATACTACCCCTAATTTAGAGAAAGAAAAAAATAATATTTTATTATTTAAGCAAGCTTATTCTCCAGCGCCTGTGACCATATTATCAGTACCCATATCCCTTTCTAATATCAACCTAACAGAGTTATATGATAAGAAACACTACGCTGATAATATCATTTCTCTTGCCAATCATGCTGGCTTCAAAACATATTGGTTAAGTAACCAAGGTAAAGGAAATCCAAAAACGAGTGTGATTTCTGTTATTGCCAATATGGCCCAACATAAAAAATGGAATGAATTTATTGGCTATGATGAAGAATTATTGCCATTTTTAGATAATGCGCTTAATGACAACTCATCAAATAAAAAGCTCATTGTCCTACATACTTATGGTAGCCATGAGCCGGCATGTAATCGTTTTCCTAGCACTTACCTTAAAGCCTTTACCCAACAAGAAGATGATAACTGCTACGATAGCTCTATCGCTTATACTGACAAGCTTATCAGCCAAATTATTGAAAAAATACAAGATAAACCCGCATCTATACTCTATTTTTCAGATCACGCATTACAACGATTAGATAAAAATAGAGAAGTACGTTATCACCATGGCGTAAACAGTCCTCGCCAAGAAGCTTATAATATACCGCTCTTTATTTGGTATAGCGCATCTGCAACGCGACCAAATATCAATAAAGAAAATTTAAATAAACCTTTTTCCACCGCAGATAATTATTGGCTATTAAGCCAATGGCTAGGTATTGAACATAACTCAGCGAAAAAATGTTACTCACCTTTAAGCGAATGCTATCAAACAAAAACGTCAATGATGGTCATCGATGGTAATAAGAAGTTATTAAACTACGCACTATTAGAATCAGAAGAACAAGCGCCTCAATAAAGAGGCGCATGACTTAATTTAACAATCTTCAATAATCACATAAATCGCATTTAAAGAGCCATGAACACCAACAACTTTAATTAATTCAATATCTGATGTGCAACTAGGACCACTAATAATATTAATACAAGAAGGCATTCTTATATTTTTTAATGCCATTTGATGTAATCTTTCTGCTAACTGAGCAACACGAGGCAAAATCGTACTGCGTTTTAGTACAAAAATCGTGGTTTCAGGGATCAATCCAACACTTCTTCCTTTGTCAGCCCCAGAAAATAAAACAACACCACCAGATTCTGCAAGTCCATATTCAGCAAATACAATACCAACTTTTGCCTCTTTTACCCGTTCAATATTTTTTTTACCCTCAGTATGATCCCAAATATTGGCATGACAGTGTTCTGATAAATAATCAATCACCCCACTTTCCTGTAATCGTGGATCACCCGTTAATATCACTGGTAAACCATACTGTTCACAAAGAGTCTCTAAATGCTTAGGTAAAGATGACAATGTTGTCGTTTCATAAGTACTTCCTGCTAACTGAGCTGTATTGAGAAAATATTGATAAAGTTCATCATCAGAAAGCTCCGTTAATCGTTGTTCTGGATATAAATTTACTGGTTCAGGTAAAGCTTCAGGTTGCGTTTTTAACGACCTACCTAATTGAGAAGCAAGATTTGATAAAAAGCGTTCTTTATTGTTATCCATCTCTTATTTCTCCTCTTTTTGGTGTTTTTTAAACCAACTACGAAAACTTTCACCATCACCTTCAGGTAAATTTCTCGCTTCTGTCCATGCTTTTATTGCACCGATATTTAATGGCGCTTTACCTTCTTTAATAAACCATTTTGTAGCATGAGCCCCCATATTCATCCCAACTTTCCATAACATAGGATGGCGGTTCACATAATTAAATACCCGAGTAATATTACGTTCAGTTGTCGGTGTTATACCTTGCTCTACCATGACTTCACGATGTTTCTTTATAAGATTTGATAAAGGTATTTTTACTGGGCAAACACTATCACAAGCAGTACATAATGAGCAGACATAAGGCAGGTTTTTAAAGTCTTTATATCCACCAAGTAGTGGCGTTAAGACGGCACCAACAGGGCCTGGATAGATAGAATCATATCCTTGACCGCCAATATGGCGATAAGCAGGGCAAGTATTCATACAAGCACCACAACGGATACAACGTAAAATATCTTTAAATTCAGAACCAATGATCTTCGAGCGGCCATTGTCTACAATAACAAGATGGAAATCTTCTGGGCCATCAAC
Organism: Proteus sp. G3927; assembly: GCF_963894685.1. Classification (NCBI taxonomy): domain Bacteria; kingdom Pseudomonadati; phylum Pseudomonadota; class Gammaproteobacteria; order Enterobacterales; family Morganellaceae; genus Proteus; species Proteus sp. G3927. The sequence continues at coordinate 9,532 of NZ_CAWQGX010000007.1, forward strand.
GTTGTCATTCTCTTTAGGGCCAGTAAGCCATGTATTATAGCCCGTTAAACGTAACCCGACTGCACTACGGGCCAGCATGGTAATTAAGATATCTACCTCTTTAAAAGTAGGTGCAATACGTTCCATCCCCATCACCGCAATATGCGTTTTGGGTAATGTTGTACTTAATCGTGCATTACCTTCATTAGTGACTAAACAAACAGAACCTGTTTCTGCTACCGCAAAATTACACCCCGTAATACCGATATCGGCAGTAAAAAAATCGTCTCTAATGTTCTGGCGAACAAAACGCGTCATTTCTTCTGGTGTATCTGAGCCGTTATAACCCAGTTTGTCATGAAATATTTGACGTATCTGAGCTCTATTTTTATGAATAGCAGGGACCACTACATGAGATGGGGCATCTTTTGCTTGTTGAAGAATAAACTCGGCTAAATCGGTTTCAATAACATTAATACCTGCATTTTCTAATACAGGGTTTAAGCCAATTTCTTCCGTCACCATTGATTTGGCTTTGACTATTTTTTTGGCTTTTTTCTCTTTTGCAATATTGAGAATATATTGAGAGGCTTCTTCTTTCGTTTGAGCAAAGAAAACATGCCCACCATGTTGTTCTATTTTTTCAGATAATTGATATAAATAGGCATCTAAATTAGCAAGTACATGATCACGAATTTGTGCCGCTCTATCCCGCCAATCCTCCCAGTGTCCTAATTCATCAACCATTTTTTGACGATTACGGCCAATAGTTTCTTGCGCATTAGCAACGGCTTTTTGCATAATTTGATCGTGAACTTGACGATCAATTAGCGTTTTAAAAGGAAGAGAGCTTGTTTTTAATGACATAATTCCTCCTCATTGCTCATCAATACTTGCGCAATATGCATCACTTTAACTGGACGACCTTCTCTCTCTAAACGACCACCTATATTTAATAAGCAACTGACATCCGCACCAATTAAATAGTCAGGATGAACATCCATAATGTGGTGAACTTTTTCTTTGACCATTTCACCTGAAATTTCAGCCATTTTTACCGAAAACGTCCCCCCAAAACCACAACAGGTTTCCATATTGTCAAAAGGTAATAATTCTAGCCCTTTTACATGACGTAATAATGTGAGTGGCTCTTCTTTCACTCCCATTTTACGAAATAAGCTGCAAGACGGGTGATAAACAGCTTTTCCTTTAAGGCTTGCACCTACATCAACAATATTTAATTGATTAACGATAAAGGAGGTGAGATCAAACATGCGATTAGCTATTTTTTCTGCACGAATAGCCCAGTCAGGTTCATTTACCAGATATTTAGCATAACTTTTAATAGCAAAAGAACATGATCCAGCAGGAGAAATAATAGGATAGTCATTAACTTCAAAGGTTTTAATCAAGTTTTTCATCGCTGGAATGGCATCTTTAATATATCCACTATTAATAGCAGGTTGACCACAACAGCCCTGTTTTTCGAGAAAATGAACTCGACAGCCTAGTTTTTCTAACAGCAATACGCTATCTCTTGCCATCTGAGACTTTAAGGCGTCACCAATGCATGTTACATAAAAATTAACATCCATACTTATGCTCCCATTGCTTTTATCTATGTAGAGTAAGTAAATAAGCCGAGACTCATTTACAAACTCATTTGTATGACAAATAGTGTTGCATAAAAATAATGTTAAATATATGTGTATAAGTGTTTTTTTTATAAATTTACAGTTTTCAAGAAATAAAGAAATGGGAATATAAAGGGTATTTATGATTATTTTTTAATAAAAACAATTTATTACTGTGGCAAATTGAGGGAGTTTATTAAGTCTAGTTTTATTACGATAAATAAAGAATTTAATGTAAGTGAAATAGAATAAACGCAAAAAAGCCAACCCATTGGGTTGGCTTTCTCGTCTTATTTAATGCTTGGCAGTTCCCTACTCTCACATGGGGAGACCCCACACTACCATCGGCGCTACGGCGTTTCACTTCTGAGTTCGGCATGGGATCAGGTGGGACCACCGCGCTATGGCCGCCAAGCAAATTCGGTTTTAATTACCCGTTATCTTCTGTTATCACAGTCTATAACCAGTAATTCAATCTTGAACAAGCTGACTTTATCGTTTCGTCTCTCTGACAAAACACTTTCGGTGTTGTCAGGTTAAGCCTCACGGTTCATTAGTACTGGTTAGCTCAACGTATCGCTACGCTTACACACCCAGCCTATCAACGTCTTAGTCTTAAACGTTCCTTTAGGTCGCTTAAAGCGACAGGGAAGACTCATCTCGAGGCAAGTTTCCCGCTTAGATGCTTTCAGCGGTTATCTCTTCCGCACTTAGCTACCGGGCAATGCCATTGGCATGACAACCCGAACACCAGTGGTGCGTTCACTCCGGTCCTCTCGTACTAGGAGCAACCCCTCTCAATCTTCCAACGCCCACGGCAGATAGGGACCGAACTGTCTCACGACGTTCTAAACCCAGCTCGCGTACCACTTTAAATGGCGAACAGCCATACCCTTGGGACCTACTTCAGCCCCAGGATGTGATGAGCCGACATCGAGGTGCCAAACACCGCCGTCGATATGAACTCTTGGGCGGTATCAGCCTGTTATCCCCGGAGTACCTTTTATCCGTTGAGCGATGGCCCTTCCATTCAGAACCACCGGATCACTAAGACCTACTTTCGTACCTGCTCGAGCCGTCACTCTCGCAGTCAAGCTGGCTTATGCCTTTGCACTAACCGCATGATGTCCGACCATGCTTAGCCAACCTTCGTGCTCCTCCGTTACTCTTTAGGAGGAGACCGCCCCAGTCAAACTACCCACCAGACACGGTCCCCGACCCAGTTTATGGGCCTAGGTTAGAACATCAAACGTTAAAGGGTGGTATTTCAAGGTTGGCTCCATGCAGACTGGCGTCCACACTTCAAAGCCTCCCACCTATCCTACACATCAAGGCTCAATGTTCAGTGTCAAGCTATAGTAAAGGTTCACGGGGTCTTTCCGTCTTGCCGCGGGTACACTGCATCTTCACAGCGAGTTCAATTTCACTGAGTCTCGGGTGGAGACAGCCTGGCCATCATTACGCCATTCGTGCAGGTCGGAACTTACCCGACAAGGAATTTCGCTACCTTAGGACCGTTATAGTTACGGCCGCCGTTTACTGGGGCTTCGATCAGGAGCTTCGCTTGCGCTAACCCCATCAATTAACCTTCCAGCACCGGGCAGGCGTCACACCGTATACGTCCACTTTCGTGTTTGCACAGTGCTGTGTTTTTAATAAACAGTTGCAGCCAGCTGGTATCTTCGACTGGCTT
>NZ_CAWQGX010000008.1:0-49769 GCF_963894685.1 Proteus sp. G3927
TCGGCAAAAGGTACGACAGAACGGCATGGACGGAACGTAAAAGCTAAATCTGGTTTAAACCGCTCAATACTGGAACAGGGCTGGTATGAAATGCGCCGTCAGCTTGAGTACAAGCAGCTCTGGCGAGGAGGTCAGGTACTGGCAATACCACCAGCCTACACCAGTCAGAAGTGCACTTGCTGTGGTCATACAGCAAAGGAAAACCGCCAGTCACAAAGTCAATTCGAGTGCCTTGAATGTGGATATACAGCGAATGCTGATATCAACGGGGCACGTAACATTTTAGCGGCAGGACATGCCGTGCTTGCCTGTGGAGGGAGGGTGCAGTCAGACCGCCCGTCGAAGCAGGAACCCGCCGAGGTGATTCAGACATCAGTCTGAACGCAGTAGGGATCCACGTCCTTTAGGGCGTGGAGGATGTCAAATGAGCGGCTTCTAGGCCAACCACGGCGCTATCATAACGTAGATTATAACCACATATAGCACACTGATAATTGTAAGCACGTAAGATATTTTTTCTAAAAGTGGGATCTCGGTTTTGGCGAATTTCTTGTAGTGGAAAATCAAGACGGTTAGCAATAACTTCTTGAACATTATCAGGGAAGTGTTCACTTAAAATCTGTTGTGCTAGCTTATTGATTAAACTTGGCTTTTTTATAAGAAGCTGATAGCTTTCTTGGTCAAATCCACCTAACACATTTTGCTGAATTAATTTATTTTTCGATGGTTGCTTATTATCTTTTGATAGATCGCTCTCTTTTGGTTGTTGCAATTCCCAAAAACCATCGCGAACTAATCGCCAGAAAGGCAGATTTGGATAATGCTCACGGCGAGATGGGCCAAAATTAATCAATAATTCTAATAACTGTTGATGAATTTCATTACCATAATTAAATAGTCGTGGATGGCCTTTGCGGTACTCGGAAAGCGCTAATAAGAGTAACAGTGGTTTATGGGGCGCTCTGTTATCACCTTTACGCCAGATCGTGATATTAGAATTTTCTGTTGTAGGATTTTTTGAGTATACATGGGTATTTTAGATAATAAGTGAATGGCTGAATGATAGCGAATGCGAAAGTTTATTAATATAGTCGTATAAAATCTTATTTTATAGAAGAAGTACAGAAATATGTTTAATTATTCATATCTGTTATAATAACATTGTTTTTTAATTTCTTTGCAACATCTTGATACTTAACGTAACAATAGTGATTTTAATGTCTCAAACATCTTCCTCACTCTATTAAATACAATATAAAAATAAAATGGTAAAACATCCTCTAATCGCTCATTTTTTTTGATTTTACTATTAAAAATGGTTTTATCTTTATTTTAAAGATTCTAATAGGTAAATCTGTTTTATTATAGAATAACAACCATTCTTACATTTTGTACTATTTTTAGTCGTATTTAAAAAAAAGCAAATAATAGACTCAAAATATCTATAAGTAAAAATAGCTAATTATTCTATTCTTTGAAATGCTTATAAGAAAGCATTTTTATGCTATGGTAATATTATAAGTAATATCATATTTGATATATTTTTATAAATATAGTTATTGGTGGAGATTATTTTTATCTTTAAATTTAAAATATATTTTTATTTATACATACAAGTATTAATTTTTTAACATTACATTAACTGTAAATTAGGCTTTTGTTTAGATAATAATCTTTATTAAGGTAAATTATTAAAATTTAATACTTAAAAAACGCATTTATAGGTATATCTATCTAAGTATTGTTACTACCGATCAATGCTTGTTTTTTGATAGCTGTTGGCTATCGTAATCTTTTTATTGATCGTTTTTATCAATTTGTACTAGAATCATCATTAGGGTTACCTGTCATTGAGGGGCGTATATGATGATCAATACAGTGGTAGGGAAAAGAATACAAAATAGAAGAAAAGAATTAAATATATCAAGTTCGAGAATTGCATTACAGTTAGGGATGACAGAGCAATATTATCTAAAATTAGAAAATGGTTATACTAAGATAACCGTTGATGAATTAATATGTATTGCGATTATTTTGAAAGTGTCACCACAAAGTTTATTACTAAAATCAACTGTTAGTCAGCAAAATAGGGATAGCCAATTAAATAATTATTATCACTAATAATATTATCACAATAGTGCTTTGTTAAAAAATACTCATATAGTAGTAGTTTATTGAGTAATATAGTAATGATAAGAAATTACTTTTAGGCATCTTTGATATTAAAATATAAGTATATATCTTTATTGAACGTCATAAATCAATAATTGATGATGCATATTTGATCGTTTTAAAATGTTTTCTATTACCACTCTATAGTGTTAATGCTTTGTTTTTATAGTATAAAATCAGGTCTAATGTTAAATGAAATAGTAATTAAAAGTCGTGATAGATGGCTAATCGTCACTAAAGTGAATTAATAATAACCCTCTATCTTATACTGATGGCATTTAACATCGCTGATGCGTTTTTATTTTCGCTATCTACTAAGGTGTATAACCGATTTTATTATTTAGGATCACAGTGATGGTTTAATTATTAGATTTATTAGTCAGTTAAGCCACGATTTAATAACGTGGCTTTAGTTTTATATGAGTTATTTCGTTATTGGTAAAAACTCACGTCCATAAAAACAATGAGTTGCATTACCACGGATCACTCGGTGATGAGCTAGGTGTCTCTGGTTATTAAATGAAGCTTGCTGTTGGGATAGATAATGAGTTAGATGCCAAGCAATAAGCTGTTTCGCTAATTTTTTATTAGCATGTTGGCTTCGCTGAGACTGGATCTTGACGCTAATGCCTGTTGCAATATGCGTCGCTCTGACAGCTGAACTCGTTTTATTAACATGTTGTCCTCCGGGGCCATTGGCACGCATGGTTTCAAATAAAATTTCGGTGTCTTGGATTTCTTGTGGTGGGTCAAAATAAGCGATACCGATAAACCAATTTTTGCGTTTATGTTTAGGTCTTAAAGTACTTGTACATTGCCATTGTACAGTGCCTGACCATTGTTGTGCGATAGCTTTAGCCTCTGCACCTTTAAGCGATACTAATACTGACTTTAAACCATAACGAGATGGCTCTTGCTCAAGAATTATCACATCAACTTGCCGCTGCTCTGTGACGGTTAGAAAATAATTCAATGTTTTTTCTACCGCTATACAGCATTCTTCGGGGCCTTGTGCTGAAGAAAATTGTAATAACATTATGCTATCTCCCCACTGGTTTTATAAGTAATAACCGGTTTTAAGCGGGCGATAACCTCAATTAAACCAAGACTCCTCATACTTTCTATAACAGTTTCAATTGATTTATACGATTGAGGCGCTTCCTCATAAATTAATTGTTTATTAGCACAAATAATACGGCTACCTAGTGCTGTGCGTGAGAGCTGTAATGGCGTAAATCGATGTGATAAACGGCCTTTACACTCAGTTCGCATCCACTTTCTACCCGCACCATGTGGTAGAGAATGGAGGCTTAATTCAGAGATAATAGGTTTAACGAGATAACTGTGATCACCACGTGAACCAGGAATAACCACAATATCGTGATGGGCGGGCGTCGCCCCTTTGCGATGTAACCATCCCTGTTGATTATATAATTCGCAAGGCTCTACCAGATTATGGTTAACATCAGTAATAACCGTTCCTTGTGTATGAATTTGTTCCATCATTCTATGGCCAATCAAGTGGCGATTGAGCTTAGCATAATTAAGAGCATGGTCATGGGCTTGTAAGTAGCCATTGGCAGCGTCTGTATTCGCGACCAATCCTTGATGGCCAAATTGCTCTGTGTGAGCACGTAAAATAGATTGCCCTAAACCACGTGAACCACTATGCACCAATAGCAATAATTGTTTTTTATTAATACCACTGTTTGTAAACAATGCTTGATTAATAACTTGGTCAATTTGTTGGAATTCAGCAAAGTGATTTCCACCACCAATAGAGCCTAATGAGTGAGCAAATGGATGATTTTGCATATCTGCAGGTAAATTATCTATCAACCATTCGATGGGCGCGATATCACTCATTTCGCTCAATTTTTTTTCTATTTTATCTAAATTGAGTTTGCTATGGTTAAATTCTGTTTGAAACAGTGTCATACCACAGCCAATGTCATTACCGACTAAAGCAGGGTAAAAACGGTTAACAGAAAAAAAAGCCGCTCCAATGGGATAACCACGACCGGGATGTAAGTCTGGCATGCCAGTGACATAAGCCATTTCAGGAAGTTGAGCGGTTGTTACTAGTTGTTGGATTGCTTTACTTTCAATCCAAGTTTTATCTGAGGCGATATAACAAACGCGATCAGATAAATAATGAACACACTTGTCCATATTCCAATCCATATATTGTAAAGGATAAAAAATAACGTGATTGGCGGACAGTAAAAAGAAAGGATTACTTTTGAGATTGTCCGCAAAGAGTATTCATATTTGTTGTTGTCATGGGATACCTCCTTGCAGTTCTGTGAAATGGAAAATAATAAATCAGGCGAATAGTAATCACTTTTTTTCACTTTAGCAATTAAAAAAGTAGCGTGATTTTTCTTTCTGTTTACCAAAAAAAGTAAATTAGGGAACAGTGAGATTTTTCTTTTGGGTTAATAAATAATTTTAACTGAGCTTTTTCGGCAATAGGCTTCGTAATCATCTGTTAATTTTCTATCGGTGATCACGACATCAAATTGCGCTAAATCGCCCATATTGCCTGTGGCGGTTTCATCGAAGGCATGGTATTTGGTGAGTAAGATCTTGCGAATCGATTTATCCATCGCTTTTCTTTTCATATGAAGATCATCGATGTTGTAGCAAGAAACACCAAAATCGAGGTGGACACCCTCTGCGGAAATAAAGGCTTTTTTCGGGTTTATGTTATCAAGGTAACAAGGCTGGAGGGGATTATAAAATGAGTCGCTTTTAGGGCGATATTCGCCACCACACAGTAGTACGGTCGCATTTTTCTTTCGGCTTAATGCCAGAAAAACGCGGTGCGAATAACAAATACCAGTAAAGTGTAAACTCTCAGGAATAAGCTCAATTAATGTCGGAATAAGTTGGCCATTATCAAAAAATAGTACATCACCTTCAGACACCATGCCCGCAGCAAGATTAGGAATATGTAATTCTTGGGTTTGATCCGGGGTGATAATATCACTAGTCGATGTGATTAGGTTACTATGAGGTTGTGCCAATGCGACAATATAGCCACCAAGCAGTGACATCGGATAGGGGTTTTCAACATCTGAACTGAGATCACGACGAATGGTCATTTCAGATACTTCAAGGATCCTCGCGGCATCTTTGAGATGGATGCGGCCTGAGCGTTTTATGCATTCGCTAAGGCGACGCAAACGTTCATGCTGTTTGGTCTCTATCACCTAAGGATCCTTCTATTATCGAATAGCGTATCCCATATAACGATACGCTAGGCTATTAGTAATTTGATTCTGGTGCATCTGAATCTGTTACAATCGCAACACTGGCACTTGCACCAATACGTGTTGCCCCCGCTTTGATCATCTTTAAGGCAGTTTGGCGATCACGTACACCACCTGACGCTTTTACGCCCATTTTGTCACCGACAGTTTGACGCATTAAAGCGACATGGTGTTCTGTGGCACCCATTGTACTGTATCCAGTTGATGTTTTAACAAAATCAACACCGACTTCGCAACACATTTCACAAACTAAACGTACTTCGTCGTCAGTTAATAGGCATGTTTCTAGAATAACTTTTAGTGTTGTATTTCCGCAAGCGGCTTTTACCGCGGCAATATCTTGTTTTACAAAATCAAAACGACCACTTTTTAACATGCCAATGTTGATAACCATATCGACTTCTTGAGCACCTTGGCGAATAGCTTCTGCCGCTTCAAATGCTTTGGTTGCTGTTAGGCCTGCACCAAATGGGAAGTCGATAACACAACATACTTTTACATCACTTCCGGTTAGGCAAGTTCTTGCTAAAGGGATATAAGAAGTGTTAATACACACAGAGAAGAAACCGTGTTCAACAGCTTCAGCACATAATTGTTTGATTTGTGCTTCAGTTGTATCTGCAGCAAGTAGAGTATGATCGATATAATTAGCTAATGGACGCATAATCGTTTCCTTAAGAGAAGATTGTTATTTATCACTCATGTTAGTTTGGCAACATAATAGTGAGCTTTTAACGGGATAACAATCACAAATGATATTTAAATAACACGATATTGTTATATATCTATCTGAATGTAACTATTCTAACATTTTAACTTTTTCATTAGGGTGAGAGGGGCACTATGGATATCGCAGTGATTGGTTCAAATATGGTGGATTTGATCACCTATATAGATAGGATGCCAAAAGAGGGAGAAACCCTTGAGGCGCCAGCATTTAAGATTGGTTGCGGCGGGAAAGGGGCAAATCAAGCGGTTGCCGCTGCAAAATTAAATTCTAAGGTGATGATGTTAACCAAAGTGGGAGATGATATTTTCGCAGATAACACCATCATGAATTTAGAGTCTTATGGTATTAATACTCGTTATGTTGAAAAAGTGCCCGGAACCACCAGCGGTGTTGCACCTATTTTTGTTACCTCTCAATCATCCAATAGTATTTTGATCGTAAAAGGCGCGAATCAGCATCTATCTGCTGAAGATATCGATAGAGCCGCGGTGAGTTTAAAAAAATGTCGTATGATTGTGCTGCAATTAGAAATCCCGCTTGAAACGGTCTATCACGCGATTGAGTTCGGTAATAAACATCATATCCCTGTATTGTTTAACCCTGCACCAGCATCGAAAGCTTTAGATCTCACTATCGCCGCACAATGTGATTTTTTTGTCCCCAATGAGACAGAGCTGGAAATTTTAACGGGTATGCCAATTAATACGTTGGATGAAATTCGAGAAGCAGCCTACTTTTTACTCGAAAAAGGGTTTAAAAATATCATTGTTACATTAGGTGAAAAAGGGGCGTTATGGGTGAATGGGGAAATTGAGAAATATATCCCCGCCATTGAAGTTAATGCCGTTGATACCAGCGGTGCTGGAGATGCTTTTATTGGCTGTTTTTCTCATTACTATGTGCATACCGGCAATATTGAAGAAGCGTTAAATAAAGCGGTTATGTTTTCGGGTTTAAGTGTCACAGGAAAAGGCACTCAATCTTCTTATCCTAGTATTGAAGAATTTAGCGAATTTTTAAGCTCAGCAAAATAGCCATCAATGAGCCATACCTCTCACAGCTCTCCTGTTTAAAATCAGGAGAGCTTTATTATCAATTAGTTATCTTTTTTACATCGCGTTAAGTTTGTTTTTAGTTGAATGTTTTTACGGTATTGTGATTTTGTTCACAAAATAGTCATCAATAAGATTGAATTAAAATTTCATTAGATGTAATTTTAATTGAAATAATATTTCATTAAGGTTATTACAATGAAAGATGATGCATTGAGTTTATGTCTTCAAAATGAAAGTAACCAAGAGACCACACAATTTTCTGAGCTAAGTACCTTAGCGTTAGTTTCGTTAATTAATAGTGCCGATATCACCGTGGCCTATGCCGTAAAGAAAGAATTACCCGCAATCGCGAAAGCCGTAGACAAAATTTGTGAACGTCTACGTCAAGGGGGACGCATTTTTTATGTCGGCGCAGGAACAAGTGGTCGATTAGCGGTATTAGATAGTGCGGAATGCCCGCCTACTTTTGGCGTTTCTCCCTCACTGGTACAAGCCATTATTGCTGGTGGGCATGATGCTATGCTCCAAGCCGTTGAGAATATTGAAGATAATCAACAAGCTGCTATCGAAGAGTTGCAACGCCGTGAGGTAAATTCTAACGATGTCGTTATTGGTATCGCTGCCAGTGGTCGCACGCCATTTACAGTGGCTGCATTACAGTATGCAAAGCAGATCAATGCATTAACGCTCTCAATTACTACCCGCGGTAAAGGTATGATGAGTGAAATAGCCGATTTATCCATCGCGCCAGATGTCGGCGCCGAAGTGTTAACAGGCTCGACAAGAATGAAAAGTGGCACGGCTCAAAAAATGATCTTAGGTATGCTAAGTACCAGTGTAATGACTCGTTTAGGTAAGGTGCATAAAAACCTGATGGTCGATGTCGTGGCCAGTAATGAAAAATTACAGCGACGTGCTGAAGGTATTGTGAGTGAAGTGTGTGGGATCACAACACAAAAAGCAGCGGAGTTATTAAAAATGGTTAATTATCATCCGCGAAAAGCCATTTTAATGTATGAGCTTCATCTGAGTGTAGAGAAGGTTGAGCAAATGACACAACGCTATCCTTACCACTCTTTACAACAACAGTTAGCCCTATTTAATGAATAACAATATCAGTCAATCCTCTGAACTCTAGCAGGCACAATTATGGCTAATAAAATAGAACATCTCGACACCTTAGCATCAGAAATAGAAAAACAGGCTGGTGGGTTTAGCAATATCGCAACCTTAACACATTGCATGACCCGTATTCGTTTGATCTTAAAAGATAGTTCGCTATTTAATACCGAAGCATTAAAACAAGTCGAAGGTGTCAAAGGCGTGGTATTTAATGGCGAGCAACATCAAGTCATAGTAGGAATGGGAACGGCCGCCAAAGTTTATTCAATCATGAATAAACGTATGCAAAAAAACACAGATAATAGCGAAGAAACCCCTGCGTCAACACCAGTGAAAAAAGGGTTTTCCATTCGTCGTATGCTAAATACGTTGGCGGCTATTTTTGTTCCTACTATCCCAGCATTAATTGGCTGTGGTTTAATTATGGGGCTAATTAATATTATCCGTTTAGTGGCTCCCGGCTTAGTTGATCAGTTTCCTGAACTCTTTAAGCTATTTAAACTGATCGGAAGCACCGTATTTGCTTATCTCTCTATTATGATAGGTATAAATACGGCTAAAGAGTTAGGGGCTTCAACCTCCATAGGTGCTGTTATGGCGGGATTATTAGCCATGCCGGGACTGGCTGATATCACATTATTTGGTGAGAAATTACAGCCTAATAGTGGTGGGATCTTCGCGGTCTTAATGGTGGTGGTATTCTCTTCAAAATTAGAACTATGGTTTCGCAGTATTGTAAAAGAGAGTCTTGATCTTATTTTAACCCCCTTTGTTACTATTTTAGTTTCTGCGTTAGTGGCAATTATGGTATTCCAACCTATTGGTCATTATCTGAATCAACTATTAGCGCAAGGCGTCTCCTTATCACTATTAAATCATGGTGGCGGTGCGGTTGTGACAGGCGCAGCGTTAGGGGGCAGTTTCTTATTCTTATTACTAACCGGCCTACACCAAGGTTTAATACCGATCCACACTGAAATTTTAAATACCTTTGGGTTAAATTACCTATTCCCTATTTTAGCAATGGGTGGAATGGGGCAAGTAGGCTCTTGTTTCTGGGTTTATTTACGTACTAAAAACCAACGCTTAAAGAAAACATTAATGGGTGCATTGCCTGTCGGAATTTTCGGCGTGGGTGAGCCTTTATTATTTGGTGTCTCTTTACCTTTAGGTAAGCCCTTTATTGCTGGTTGTATTGGCGGGGCTGCGGGTGGTGCATTAATGGCTTATTTTCAGGTTGGGATCATTATTCCATTTGGTACTGCTGGGTTATCATTAATTCCACTGGTGGGGGATGGGCAGATCATCAAATTCCTTATCGCAGTATTGGGGGCTTGGGTTGTCGGTTTTATTGCCAGTATATTAATCGGATTTACCGATCCAGAAAAATAAGTCAGAAGAAGAAAAGAAAAAGGATAATAGAATGTCAACACTGACTAAGAAACTTGAAAATTTGCGCTTACAAGGCAAAGGGACAGAGCAACGTCTCGCCCACTATTTATTAGAAAATAGCGATAATATTGCCAGTATGAATGCCGCAGAATTGGCACAAAAAGCCGGTGTCAGTAGTGCTTCTGTTATCCGTTTTTCCCGCCAAATGGGGTATGGCGGTTATCCTGAATTTAAAATTGATTATCTCTCAGAGGAAAAACAACAAAAAAGCAGTAGTGATATTCTTTATGCCAATTTAGCCAAAACAGACTCGACTGAGCAGATTATTGCTAAAACAGGACATCTATTTACTACTGCCATTCAGGATTCGATAGCGTTACTGGATGCAGCGACGATAGATCTACTCGCTGAGAAAATGATCAGCGCTAAACGGATCGTTTTATTTGGTGTGGGCGCATCTGCGATCGTTGCGAGCGATATCTTCCATAAACTGATCCGAGTGAATAAAAACACCTTATTTAGTGCAGATCTCCATGCGCAACTTGCTTATTCAGCGAATTTATCCGTGGATGATCTGGCGATTGCTGTTACTGCAAGAGGTAATACTGCGGATATTAATCGTATGCTGAAAGCGGCAAATCAAGAAGGCTGTATCACAGTGGCTTTAACACGTTTTGGGCAAGATGAAGCTACGCGCTTAGCGAATTACACATTACCTTATTTTTATGATGAGCAACATTCACAATTGGGGGTGATCACACCGCAAGTATTGCAAATGGTCGCTTTTGATGTGCTGTTTTTTAAATATATGACACTGGCAAAAGGCTCAGCGGAAAAAGCGCTATTAAAAGGGCGACAAGCTGTAATGCAAGGAAATCAATAATGTTATTTATCACCATATTAGCTGTTGGTGCGGCGATTGGCTTAATTATTAGCACAACGGGGGTAGGTGGTGGTGTTATTGTTTTACCTATATTAACGTATTTCTTTGGTATGAATGCATTAATGGCGGTGGCAACCGCAAATTTACTTTCAATGTTGATGAAAGTGACATCCTCATATATGCATTTCCGTTTGGGGAATATTCCCTTTAAACGAGCCATGATAGTCCTTGCCATTATGTTGCCAAGTACTTTTTTAGCGAGTTTACTCGTCAATTATTTAGGTTCATTAGCGCAATATCAGCAGCAAGTTGAGTGGGGGATTAATGCGTTGGTGGTTGCTGCCATTATTTTTTCTCTCTTTTTATTTATTCAAAGAATGTTTTTCTCTTCACCTGTGATAGCTAAACAGATAACCCCATTAGCACCTCTTAATATTAAGGCACTGTTATTGCCGGCGGTTGCAGCAGGTGTTGTTTTAGGTGCCACAGGGGTAGGCGGTGGTGTGGTGGTGTTACCTTTATTATTGCGTTACGCCAATCTATCGATAAAACAAGCGATAGGTACTTCGATTTTTACAACCACCCTATTATCAGGCTCTTCTGCATTGGCTTATATGCAAGATGGTCATACCGATATTCATTTAGCATTGTTGCTGTTTCTTGGCTCTTTGATCTCTATTCCTCTATCAAAATGGCTATTAATTAAAATGCCGGATAGGGTATTTCAGTATGCAACGTTGTTTTTAATTTTATGCAGCGCTTTCATGATGTTGGCGAGATTGTTTTAACTGATAGCCATACTATGGCATTGCGTCGATTCTTTATTCTTGGTTGGTGTTTTTTTCTGGTTTTTTATGCTGTTACAACACGGAGTTACTACTTGGATTAACAAGTGATCTAGCTCTCGTTTTGAGCGGTGATAAAAAATAAACTGAAAAAAAAGGTTGTTAATTTATAGAAGTTATGTTTTTTTAGATACAGATAACAGACAAACACATCATTACATTAATTGATAGGTAACCCATGATCATCACTACTCTACTACAAACTCTACGACTAACAGCGCACATCGCGGCTGTGGTTGTTGTGCGTGTGGTGGTGGTCGTCGGCAAAGCGCCGTAACGGGTCCGAATCAACACAGTTTCGCAACCCCGCCGGCGTATTAACCGGGCGGGGTTTTTCATATCTACCGCCCATAAAGTCCGGCTTAGTAAAAAGGACACAGAACAATGGGTGCTCAACAAGATAATGCCACAGGAAAAACCTTCACTGGTGCGCAATTAATTGTTTATTTACTGGAACGGCAAGGTATCACTACGGTTGCGGGGATCCCCGGCGGAGCCGCTCTTCCTTTGTATGATGCATTAAGCCAAAGTCAGTCTATTCGCCATATTTTGACACGTCATGAACAAGGGGCGGGTTTTATTGCCCAAGGTATGGCTAGAGCAAATGGTCAGCCTGCGGTGTGTATTGCCTCAAGTGGACCGGGGGCGACAAACTTAGTTACAGCCATTGCTGATGCAAAATTAGACTCAATTCCTTTGGTTTGCATTACGGGGCAAGTCTCTTCTGCCATGATTGGGACTGATGCGTTTCAAGAAGTTGATACCTATGGGATGTCTATTCCTATTACCAAACACAACTATTTAGTCCGCGATATCGCACAGTTGCCGGAAATTATCTGTGATGCGTTTCGTTTGGCAATGTCAGGTCGCCCTGGACCTGTATGGGTTGATGTACCTAAAGATATTCAACAAGCGACTATCACCTTAGATCAATTGCCACCGATACCACAAAAAGATGCAGCTCCAGCCTTTAATACCGATTTGGTGATCCAAGCCGCGCAAATGATTAACCAAGCGAAAAATCCTGTGCTTTATTTAGGGGGCGGTATTATTAGCTCTGAAGCGTGTAAAGAAGCGATTGAGTTGGCGGAGAAAAATAGCCTACCCACCACGATGACGTTAATGGGATTAGGTTTAATGCCACCAACACACCCGCTATATTTAGGGATGTTAGGTATGCATGCGGCACGGAGTACTAACTTTATTTTAGAAGAAGCCGATCTGCTGATCGTATTGGGGGCGCGATTTGATGATAGGGCAATTGGTAAAGCAGAAAAGTTTTGCCCCAATGCGAAGATCATTCATGTTGATATTGATAGGGCAGAGATAAGTAAGATCAAACGTCCTGATATTGCCATTCATGCAGATGCTAAAGCGGTGCTGTCGCTGTTATTACCTTTAATTAATATCAATCAGCGCAACGAATGGATAGATAGAGTCAATACCTTAAAACAAGAATATCCCTTAGAAATGAAAAACTCACACAATATTCTTAGCGGTTACGGCATCGTACTTGCCGCGGCAAATTGTGTTGATGATGAAGCGATTATTACCACCGATGTAGGGCAGCACCAGATGTGGGTTGCTCAAGCTTATCCACTGAATCGACCGCGCCAATGGTTAACATCAGGAGGCTTGGGGACGATGGGATTTGGGTTGCCGGCAGCGATAGGGGCCGCATTGGCAGAGCCAAATAAAAAGATCCTCTGTTTTTCAGGGGATGGTAGCATCATGATGAATATTCAGGAGCTAGCAACAGCCGCTGAGCATCAGTTAGATGTAAAGATTATTTTGATAAATAATCAAGCATTAGGGTTAGTACACCAACAACAAACACTCTTTTTTGATGAGCGTATTTATGCCGCAGCCTACCCTTATCAAACGGATTTTATTCGTATTGCTCAAGGATTTGGGTTGGATACTTGTGATTTAAATCAAGAAGCAGATCCTCAGGCGGCGCTACAAGCGGCAATTGCTAAACCTGGGCCTTGTTTAATTCATGCCATGATTGATATTAACGAAAAAGTATTTCCAATGGTTCCGCCGGGGGCGGCAAATATCGAGATGATAGGAGCTTAATTTATGTCACTACAATCACAACCTATCGCACTAGAACTTATTGTTCGTAACCATCCCGGTGTGATGACCCATATTTGTGGGCTATTTGCGCGTCGTGCATTTAACGTCGATGGTATTTTATGTTTACCAATGAAAAACAGCGATAAAAGTCGTATTTGGTTATTAGTACAAAAAGATGAGCGTTTAATGCAGATGGTGAGTCAAGTGGAAAAACTTGAGGACGTAAAAGAAGTGCGTTTTAGTGATGATCTGCGCGTTTTTGAACAGATGGAAAGTTATTTAAATTAATTGCACTGTTTGTTCTGGCTCTTTTTAGGTACGAGAGAGCCAGAACCTAAATATCTAATGATGATTATCTTCCAGATGTTGTTTATCCTCACTTTCCATCTGTAAGGTAATATGATTGATATGAAATTGTTCACGTAGTTGCTTATCAATAGCAAGGCGTAATGCTTCACTATCTACATTGGGTTGATAGACAATATGACCACTGAGGATCAACTTGCTTTGCGTCAGTGCCCATAAATGCAAATCATGGGAGCTAGCCACCCCTGCGGTATTATTAATGGTGTCTATTACCTCAGTTAAATTAATGCCTTTAGGCACGCCTTCTAATAAAATATTCAGGCACTCTTTTAATAAGATCCATGTGCGCGGAAAGACCATAAAGCCGATTAATACCGCAATAATAGAATCAACTAATTGCCAACCGGTTAGCCAAATAATTACCGCCCCAATAATGACGCCCACTGAGCCTAACATATCCGCCCACACTTCAAGATAAGCCCCTTTAACGTTTAAGCTTTCATCTTTTGCACTGGTGAGCATTTTCATTGAGATAAAATTAATGATAAGCCCTGCGATTGCCACAACAAGCATACCCATAGACTGAATGTCAGGAGGGGAAGAGAGTCGTTGATAAGCCTCATAAAGAATATAAAAAGCCACCGCCATTAAGATCAGTGCATTCATCGCAGCAGCCAATATTTCAAAACGAGCATAGCCATAAGTTCTGAATAGATCTGCTGCTTTTCTACCTGCGTGGATCGCGATAAGAGCAAGTAAGAGTGCAAATGCATCTGTCATCATATGCATTGCATCAGAAATCAAGGCTAAACTTTCTGTTAAGTAGCCACCAATAAACTCAATCACCATAAAAGAGCCTGTTAATGCAAAAGCAATTAACAGACGTGATTCAGGTAGCGCTTTGACATCACCGTGCTCGTGGCCTGCACCCATGCTATTTATCCCCGCCATTATTAATAATACTTAGAATAATAGTTTAAATGGCGGTGAAATATAATGGGTATTTGTCTTAAGGGCGATGATGATAGTGTTGTTGATTGGGGCTAGACATGATAACTGATGCACGCATATGGCCTTCCACACAAATATAAGAGTGTGGCGCATTACCATGAAAGGCGTAAAAATCGCCGGTTTCTAATAATACGGTTTCATCGTTAGCAAAACGCATCATCAGTTTGCCAGAATAGACCATAATATGCTCTTGGGTGCCGTCGGCATGGGCTGGGCTATTAATAATTGCCCCGTGCTTCATCTCAATATGCCAAATTTCAGTAATATTGCCGATGCCAATACGGAATTTAAATTCTTGTGCATAGTCGCCAACGATAGGCTTATGTCGCTCTAAGCGAGGATATTCTTCGCGGGTAAAACTAAATAAATCACCTAATGGAAATCCAAGGGCTATCGCGATAGCTTCTAAGGTATCGATGCGAGGATTAGAATCGCCAGACTCTAATTTGGACAATGCCGCTTTAGATATGCCTGATTTTCTTGATAACTCATTAAGTGACAAGTTTCGAGATTGTCTTAACTGCTTAACCTTATTACCAAGGTATTCGTTTGTCTTTTTCGGTGATTGTGGGTTCATTGCCAATTCAAAATATTGTCAGTTTAAAAGTATAATTTCCTGTAGATGATAACATCAATTCTTCACAGACGGGAAAAGCACAGACTATTTAGACAATATTTTGTGAACAGGGTGCGCGTATCAGGCGATATTTTAAAGCATGTTTATCTATTTCTTATCCCCTATAATAAGGCAATATTTTCCATTCATTCAATATTCACTACGATGAGGTTTCTCCAGCGTGTAGAAACAAAATAATATGTTGCAACAAAATTATCGTCAGTCCGAGCTTTTTGCTATTACTACTATTACAGTCAGTATTGCGGTGATAGGGATTGTTATTGGATTAACTATTCCGATGGTGGCTTTACGGCTAAACTTGGCGGGGATCAGTGAATCTATTATTGGTCTGATTTCAGCCGCACCTGCAATGGGAATGTTAATCATCTCACCCTTTGCACGCTATATTGTGCAATGGCTTGGTAAACGTTTAGCGATGTTATTAGCAACGATTATATCAGCCATTAGTCTATTGCCTTTAATGGGGAGTTTGCCATTAGAATTCCTGTTCCCATTACGACTAATCACCGGGATTGCCAGTGGTGTGATGATCTGTTTGGGGGAGACATGGATCAATGAACTTGTACCGGATAACAAGCGAGGTCGTATTTTAGCGATTTATACGACCGTGTTTACTATCAGCCAGTTGCTAGGCCCTTCAATTATTGCGTTATATGGCGTTGCTGATAAAACACCGATCTTAATCAGCGTATTGCTTCATATTATCTCTATCGTGCTATTTTTAATGATGGATCAGAAAGTGGGCGATAAATTAGCTAAAGACTCAGAAGAGTCGCACTTTTCTATTCTTCGTTTTATTAAAGTGGCGCCTGCGATATGTGGTGGCATTATCTTTTTTGCATTTTTTGATGGCACAGTGTTGTCTATGTTCCCTATTTATGGGCTAAGTGTTGGTCATAGTGAAGCGATTGCCGCCATGATGATCAGTGCTATTTTGGCGGGAGATGCAATAATGCAAATGCCATTTGGTTGGCTTGCTGATCATATGAATAGAACACGGCTATACCGAATTTGTGGAGTCATTACATTATTAGCAAGCTTATTATTACCCATTGCTATGCCACATACTTTAGTTATTTGGCCACTATTATTAGTGCTTGGTGCAACGGCGGGAGCCATTTATACCATTGCATTGGTACAAATTGGGCAATACTTTTCAGGAAATGATCTGATGATAGCAAATGCTTCAGCGGCGATGTTATGGGGCATTGGTAATCTTTCTGGTCCCATTTTAGCCGGTGCTATGTCTGAAATCTCCCCATCTGCGTTACCTTTTTTATTGGTGGTTATGACGGGATTATTTTTAGTTTCGACGATGGATCGCTTTAACTTGCATGTCGACGCACTAAATCGTCATACATCATAATTGCATGCTCTTTTTTACCTTATTGTAGGTAAAAGAGGGCGCTATTTTCATTAAATTAGACAATAATTTCCTGCTGTTTTATCACTCATTCAATTATTTTTTCTTTTATTATCTTTATTTTAATAATCAATGCGATACATACTATTCAAAGGTTTTTATTGGTGATTTATTAAGAATAATCCAGAAATAATAAAATGAAATAAGAAAGATTTGCCAAATGGCACTATTTTCATCTAGTTTTATCACAAGGAGGTGTATGTTTTTCAAGCAGAGTGTGATGAATACTGAGTCAATATTATCGCCAAACAAGGGAAGATGCTGTTAAAACAGTAAGTTCAAAAATGATAAAAACATAAGAAATATTTAATTAATATTTATAGTATCAAACCAAGCATTATTAATATAAACATCAATGATATTAATAAAAACAGTGGATTATAAGTACGCTTCACCTTTTAGGGTGATTGCGTTGCTAAAACAGTTTAACCAGAGGAGAAATATATCACTATTCTCCTCTTTTCTTTTTTCTGCGAACACTAGAATGTCTTTTTATGACATTTTTGCTAAAAAAGTATTTTTTTTCTTGATTCTTACCCTAAAAGCACCAGATAATCGTTTGCGTCAAATTCTCTCACTCTATCCACATTAATAAACAAACGTTTGCTTTTTCACTCCTCTGATGATTTTTTTACCATTGGAGGTGATAATAATTTTAGACGTAATCGTTTTCGTTGGGGAGGGTGAACTGTTTTTTATGTCAGAGGAATGTAATGTCTGCTAATCAATCAGCAACCACAGGTAAACTGGATAATTATTTTAAGCTTACCGCCCGGGGCACTACGGTTCGTAAAGAGATGATCGCCGGTTTAACAACCTTTTTGGCGATGGTCTATTCCGTTATTGTCGTACCCAGTATGCTAGGGCAAGCGGGGTTCCCCCACACGGCGGTATTTATCGCAACCTGTTTAGTGGCAGGATTTGGTTCTCTGTTAATGG
Organism: Proteus sp. G3927; assembly: GCF_963894685.1. NCBI lineage: Bacteria > Pseudomonadati > Pseudomonadota > Gammaproteobacteria > Enterobacterales > Morganellaceae > Proteus > Proteus sp. G3927. The sequence goes on from NZ_CAWQGX010000008.1 coordinate 17,870, forward strand.
GATTGTGGGCAAATCTACCTATGGCGATTGGTTGTGCCATTTCATTAACGGCGTTTACCGCCTTTAGTTTGGTACTTGGTCAACATATCTCTGTACCTGTTGCTTTGGGGGCGGTGTTTTTGATGGGGTGCCTATTTACCCTATTTTCTTTAACAGGGATCAGAACGTGGATCTTAAAAAATATTCCGATTGGTATCGCTCATGGCGCCGGTATTGGTATCGGGCTATTTTTACTTTTGATCGCAGCCAATAGTGTTGGGTTAGTGGTGAAAAATCCATTAGCCGGATTACCTGTTGCGATGGGAGAATTTACTTCTTTTTCAGTATTAATGTCATTGGCCGGTCTTGCTGCTATTTTTGGTCTAGAAAAACGTAAAGTTCCCGGTGGTGTGTTATTAGTCATTATTGCGATTTCGATTATTGGATTGATTTTTGATCCTAACGTGAAATACCAAGGGTTCTTTAAAATGCCACAATTAGGCGAAGAGGGCCTTGCACTATTATTTGCCATGGATATTAAAGGCGCATTACAACCACTTGTTTTACCTAGTGTATTAGCTTTAGTGATGACGGCTATTTTTGATGCGACAGGAACCATTCGCGCAGTGGCGGGACAAGCTAATTTACTTGATAAACGAGGACAAATTATCAATGGTGGTAAAGCGTTAACTTCTGATTCCGTGAGCAGTATATTTGCTGGGGCAATTGGTGCAGCACCTGCAGCAGTATATGTTGAGTCCGCAGCGGGTACTGCAGCAGGTGGTAAAACAGGGCTCACCGCAACTGTGGTCGGTATTCTCTTTTTATTGATCCTCTTTTTATCACCGCTATCTTATTTAGTTCCCCCCTATGCGACAGCCCCTGCATTAATGTATGTGGGTTTATTGATGTTAGGTAATGTCACTAAGTTAGATTTTAGTGATTTTGTCGATGCGATGTCAGGTATGGTGTGCGCGGTATTTATCGTATTAACGTGTAATATTGTTACAGGCATTATGTTGGGTTTTGGCTGTTTAGTGATTGGCCGTATTTTTGCCGGTGAGTGGCGAAAACTTAATATTGGTACAGTTCTAATTGCTATTGCTTTAGTGGCATTTTATGCCGGACACTGGGCAATTTAATTAAAATCATCAGGTTTAAACATAAAAAGCGGAATATATTTTTATTCCGCTTTTTTGCTATTTATTTATCTAGTTTTATTCGCTATTGTCGAGGTTAAGACTCATTGTTAATTTTTTGGTAAAATAAATGCATCAGATAGAAATACGACATGGTGAGCCTGAAGATGCTATAGCAATACAGCAATTGTATACACATCCAGACTTATATATTTGTACTTGTCAGTTCCCTTATCCATCAGTCACTATGTGGAAAAAAAGGCTAATTGAATTTTCTGAACAAAATATTCCACATTTTGTTGCTTCTTTTGACGGTCAAATCGCAGGTCATTTAGCGTTGATCATCGACAATCATCCTCGTCGTCGGCATATCGTCAGCTTTGGTATTGGTGTTGGTGCTGAGTTTTCAGGAAAAGGTATAGGTAAAGCACTCATTAATACGGCAATTGATTATGCTTTTAATTGGTTGGCTGCAACACGTATCGAGCTAGAAGTTTATGCTGATAATGAAAGAGGCCTTCATTTGTATAAAAAATTAGGTTTTGAAGTGGAAGGCATTCGTCGTAATGCAGCCTTCAGAGAAGGTAAATATTGTGATGTTGTGATGATGGCTCAGCTAAAAAATATCGAATAACTCTGTGGGGGCTTGACGCTGTTTTCATTTTTCAATGATAGAGCCTATTTTACTTTTTGATCCTCTTAAGAGTATGACTAGAACAGAAAACAGCAATAACAGCATACTTTTTCTCTTTCTGATGCCGTTAATAGATAACACTATGCATTAATATGTTAGCTTTTTTGTAAGATACGATTAATCTTAATTTTATATCATTCTTCATTAGTCGATGTGGGTTCAGTTTAAAATAGGAAAGGTAAAGATAGGCATGGTAGATAAACTTTTATGATGCGTTTCTTTATCATTCAGCAAGGGTTCTTTTCATATCAGGAAAGATGGCAGATTCTTAGATAAAAATAAGCATGTAAGGGTAGCATGGAAATTTTCTTTACTATTTTAATTTTAATATTGGTAGTTTCTGTTTCAGGTGTCATTACCAAAGTTATTCCTTTTCGCATTCCATTACCATTAATCCAGATTGTGATCGGGGCACTTTTGGCTTGGCCTCAGTTTGGTTTACATGTCACCTTTGATCCTGAACTCTTCTTAGTTTTACTGATCCCTCCTTTACTTTTTGTTGATGGATGGAAAACCCCCACACGTGAATTTATCCAAAATGGTCGAGAGATCTTTATCCTTGTGCTGGTTTTGGTGATGGTGACAGTAGTAGGTATTGGTTACCTTATTTACTGGATAATGCCTAGTATTCCACTTATTTCTGCTTTCGCGCTCGCCGCGGTTCTCTCGCCAACTGATGCGGTGGCATTATCCTCGATTGTCGGTAAGGGGCGAATACCGAAGCGGATCATGGGGGTTTTAGAAGGCGAAGCCTTAATGAATGATGCTTCGGGTCTGGTGGCGCTGAAATTTGCCGTTGCTGTGGCTATGGGCACGATGATATTTACCGTGGGTGGCGCAACCTTTGAGTTTTTTAAAGTGGCAATAGGCGGTTTATTAGCGGGTATTGCGGTAACGTTAGTCTATAGTAAATCTCTGCGATTGATGAGCCGTTGGAGTGGTGATGATCCTGCCACTCAAATTGTCTTTATGTTGCTGTTGCCTTTTGCTTCTTATTTGATTGCTGAACATATTGGCTTTTCCGGGATCCTTGCTGCCGTGGCCGCAGGTATGACTATCAGTAAATCAGGTGTGATCCGCAATGCACCATTGGCGATGCGCTTGCGTGCAGATAGTGTCTGGTCAATGTTAGAGTTTGTCTTTAACGGACTGGTCTTTATTATGCTGGGTTTACAGCTTCCTGTTATTTGGACAAGCTCGGTTATTCAAGCTGATCTCGATCCTGAAGTTGAAGTATGGATGCTGTTTGCCGCCGTCTTTGTTATCTATTTTGCGTTACTGATTTTACGTTTTACATGGTTATGGCTAATGAAGAAAATCAGCCATCTCTTTATGAAAAAACATCCCCTTGATTTCGCCACTTATACGACGAGAGAATTATGGCTGTCTTCTTTTGCCGGGGTACGTGGTGCTATCACCTTAGCCGGTGCGCTCTCTATACCACTATTTTTAACTGATGGCAGTACTTTCCCTGGGCGCTATCAGATAATCTTTATCGCGGCTGGGGTGATCCTATTATCGATTTTGGTCGGTATTATTTCATTACCTTTCTTACTAAAAGGGATTAAAGCTACCGATAAAGAAGCGGATAAAAATGAAGTACGTTATGCTAAGAAAGTCATGGCAGAAGTCGCTATTGTTAGCCTCAATAAGATGGAAGAGCGTTTAGCTGCAAGTACAGAAGAGCAACTTGATGCGGAAGAAATTAATGAAGTAGCTTCTCGAGTTGCCGGTTATTTAAGACGACGTACCGCGGATCAGGACGAGATGATGCACAATATGTTGGTGGAAGATCTGGAAAGACGTTTTCGCCTAACGGCATTGCGTGCAGAGCGTGGTGAGCTTTATCACTTACGTGCAACGCGTAAAATTAGTAACGAAACACTACAACTTTTGCTTCATGAATTAGATTTAATGGAAGCGCTGTTAGTTGAGAAAGACAGTTAATTATGTGGCTACTGGTTATTACAACGTTGTTATGGGCGGCTTCTTTTAGTCTGATTGGTGAATATCTCGCAGGTCAGGTTGATAGTTGGATCTCAGTATTGATTAGAGTGGTGTTAGCTGCCATCGTTTTTTTGCCTTTCCTACGTTGGAAAGGCATTCGCCTTAAAGTGATTTTATTGTATATGGGAGTAGGCGCATGCCAATTGGGTATTATGTACCTGTTTGTGTTCCACGCTTATAACTATTTAACCGTAGCTGAGTTTTTACTCTTTACTGTATTAACACCACTTTATGTCACCTTAATTTATGATCTACTTGAAAGACAACGTTTACGTTGGGGCTATGCCTTTAGCGCACTACTGGCGGTATTAGGGGCGGCCATTATTCGTTATGATCATCTTAGTGATGACTTCTGGCTGGGATTATTATTGGTTCAGTTAGCCAATATTTTCTTCGCCATAGGACAGGTAGGCTATAAACGATTAATGGAAATGCATCCACTTCCTCAACATCACGCATTCTCTTGGTTTTATATCGGGGCGGTGGTGGTTGTGTTAGTCGGCTCGTTATGTTTTGCCGATTGGCAAAAAATGCCAACCACATCGTTACAGTGGGGGGTATTGCTTTGGTTAGGTATTGGCGCTTCTGGAATAGGCTATTTTATGTGGAACTATGGGGCGACACAGGTAGATGCTGGAACCCTTGCGATTATGAATAATATGATGGTTCCAGCGGGATTATTAGTCAACTTCTCTATTTGGCAACAGCATCCTAATTGGCCAAGTTTCATCATAGGCGCGAGCCTGATTGTTGCATCACTTTGGTTCCATCGGCGTTGGATACACCAACCTGTTTTACAAAAGGCAGATGATTAACGGCATGTTGACCTGCTAAGCGTATAAACTCTCGTATTGCCGGTTGATGTTGCTCACCTGTACGGTTAGCTGCATATAACCGGCTCCATAATCCTTCTCCTAAGGTCTTTGTGACCACTAATCCTTGTTTTTCAAAATTCTCTACGGCCCAGTGCGGCAATGCCGCTATACCCATTCCTGCTGCCACCATTTGAATAAGAAGTAAGGTGTTATCTACATGTTTAAAATGTGGTGTGATCCCTGCGGGCTGTAAAAAATGACGCCAAATATCAAAACGCTCTCTTTGGACGGGATAGATAAACAGTGTTTCTGAGATCAAATCTTGTGGTTGAATATGTAAGCGATTAGCCAGCGGGTGATCAGGAGATAACACAAGCTTAACTTCATAATCAAACAACGCGGTATAGTGCAGGCGTTGGTTATCCAAGATATCAGAAGTGAGTACGACATCTAATTCTCGTTGTAATAAAGCCGGTTGTGGATCAAAAGTGACACCTGAATGGAAGTCGACATTCACATCCGGCCATGTTTGGCGATATTGCTGTAATGCGGGTGTTAACCATTGAATACAGCTATGGCATTCAATAGCAATATTTAAATGAGCATTACCCGGCTCATTACACTCTTCTATCGCTCGGCGCACAATGGGTAGGACTTCTTGCGCTAATCTTAATAACACTTCGCCTTGTGGTGTAAATCGTAGTGGTTGGCTTTTACGGACAAAAATACGATAACCAAGACGATGCTCTAATTCACTAAACTGGTGAGAGAGTGCGGATTGTGTTTGATGTAACTGATTTGCCGCATTGGCAAGAGAGCCTGTTTGCTTAAGTGCCAATATCGTTTTTAAGTGTTTTATTTCTATCATGAGAAACCTTCAGGTTGTGAATGAAAAATTTGCGCTTGTGGTTTATACACTACCTGTAGATTATGGATGTGTAAACATCTAGACGGCTAAAAACAGGATTTTTTATTATGACAATTCGCAATCACACATTAGGTTTCCCACGTATTGGCTTAAATAGAGAGCTAAAAAAGGCACAAGAGAGCTATTGGGCTGGTAATATTTCTCAGGCAGAACTTCTGGCAGTTGGTAAAGAATTACGCGCTCGTCATTGGCAACAGCAAGCTAATGCAGGAGTCGAATTATTACCCGTTGGCGATTTTGCTTGGTACGACCAAGTCTTGGGTACTAGTCTCCTATTAGGCAATATACCGCCACGCCATCGTAATGAAGATGGTCGCCTAGATCTTGATACTCTATTTCGAGTGGCGAGAGGCAGAGCACCAACGGGTAAACCTGCGGCCGCCTCAGAAATGACAAAATGGTTTAATACTAACTATCACTATATCGTGCCAGAATTTCAGCAAGGACAATCATTTACACTGGCGTGGCAACAGCTACTTGATGAAGTCGATGAGGCTTTAGCATTAGGTCATAATGTGAAACCGGTACTTTTGGGGCCGATCACCTACTTATGGTTAGGAAAAGTTAAAGGACCTGAGTTTGATAGATTGTCACTGTTAGACGCTATTTTACCTGTTTATCAGCAAGTATTGAGTCAGTTACAGCAAAAAGGTATCGAATGGGTACAAATTGATGAGCCTGCACTGGTACTTGATTTACCCATTGAGTGGCAAAATGCTTATCAAGTTGCTTATCAAGCATTGACTGGACAGGTTAAACTATTATTGACTACCTATTTTGATGGTATTACTCATCATCTTGATATTATTAAAAACTTACCGGTAAATGGACTACATATTGATCTATGTGCAGGACAGGACGCATTGCAAGTTATACACCAAGCATTGCCTAAAGACTGGGTGTTATCGTTAGGGGTCATTAATGGTCGCAACGTCTGGAAAGCGGATCTAACTACCCGTTATCAACAAGTAGTTGCATTAAAAGGTAAGCGTCCATTATGGATTGGCACATCATGCTCTTTGTTGCATAGTCCAATTGATTTAAGTGCGGAGACTAAGCTTGATGATGAAGTGAAAAGCTGGTTTGCCTTTGCGGTGCAAAAATGTGCAGAAGTGGCGTTACTCGCAAAAGCATTAAATGCACCAGAAGGTGAATATGACGAACAACTTGCCCAATACAGTGTCCCCATTCGTCAACGTGAACACTCTAGTCGTGTACATAATGCAAAAGTGGCCGCACGCTTGCAGGCGATTAATGCACAAGACAGTGAGAGAACATCGCCTTATCAACAACGAGCTAAAGTGCAACGCGCTCGGTTTAATCTCCCTCTGTGGCCAACGACAACCATAGGTTCATTCCCACAAACTACCGAGATCCGCACAGTACGTTTAGACTTTAAAAAAGGGCGTATTGATACCACTGCTTATCGCACTAATATTAGCGAGCATATTAAGCAAGCCATAGATGAACAAGAGCGCTTAGGGCTTGATGTGTTGGTTCATGGTGAAGCTGAGCGTAATGACATGGTTGAATATTTTGGCGAGCATTTTGAAGGTTATGTCTTTACTCAAAATGGCTGGGTACAAAGCTACGGCTCCCGCTGCGTAAAACCGCCGGTGATCATTGGTGATATTAGTCGTCCTGCACCGATTACGGTAGATTGGGCGACTTATGCTCAATCATTAACCGATAAGCCTGTTAAGGGTATGTTAACTGGGCCGGTGACTATTTTATGTTGGTCTTTCCCGCGTGAGGATGTCAGCCGTGAAACTATCGCTAAACAAATTGCGTTAGCGTTACGTGATGAGGTGGATGATTTACAAAAAGCCGGTATCGGTATTATTCAGATAGATGAGCCTGCATTACGCGAAGGATTACCGTTACGTCGTGATGAGTGGCAAGCATACCTAGATTGGGCTGTTGATGCCTTTAAGCTCAGTGCAGCTATCGCTGATGATGAGACACAAATTCATACACATATGTGTTATTGCGAGTTTAATGACATTATGGAGGCGATTGCTGCATTGGATGCGGATGTGATCACCATTGAAACATCACGCTCAGATATGGAGTTATTAGAAGCCTTTGAACATTTTGATTATCCAAATGAAATTGGTCCTGGGGTATACGATATTCATTCGCCTAATGTACCGAATGTAGAATGGATTGTAGGATTGTTAAGAAAAGCGCAATCGCGTATCCCTGCGGAACGTTTATGGGTAAATCCAGATTGTGGTTTAAAAACGCGGGGGTGGAGTGAAACCCGTGCAGCATTGGCAAATATGGTTGAAGCGGCTAAATATTTACGCCAGAACGTATAATAATATTTAAATAATACATTTTAGTAGCCTGTTATTTTGATGTTATCAATATAATAGGCTATTTTTTTCTTATTAATCAAAAATGTTTATTAATAGGTAAATAAAAATAAGAGATAATCTTATTATTGATATTTTTTAATATTGCTATACTGCACAAAACTTAATTTTATGGATATAGATATTGTGCAAAATGGTATTCACCTGTCAGAAAAAATATTAAATGCATTTCCTACTCGAGCTTTAACATTATCTCCATTAAAAGGGGATGGCGGTTTATTCCGTACCTTATTTTTAGTGATTGCAATGTTAGGGATGACAGTATTTAGTGCTTATCAAATTCCTAATATTGTTTATGATTATCAAATTAGTAAAAACCCCGTATTTATTGATGCCGATGTTGATGGCTCTTGCCGTTCAAAACTATTTGTTTTAACCAATTGTAGTGTTGACTTACGCTATAAAGGTAATGAGGTTTCACGAAATTTTACTTTTCTTGATTTTGGCAATAAAGATATATTGGTTGAGCCAGTAGCAGATGAAAACGATCTGACTAAAATGACCGTCGATGTGGCAATTGATAATATTTGGTTACGCTTAATTAGTGCATTAGTTTTTACTGCATTATTTGCTTTTTGCGTGATCTTTTTCATTTATCGTCAAATGATCAGCAATAAAGTCAAAAAAGCATTGCTTTCAGTAGGCACCAAACCTTTAAAATTAACGGCTATCCCTGCTAAGGTCGTTGTGAGTAATAAACAATTTATTGCTACCTATAAAACCAATGTTGCCGGAAAAGAGACTTCAATTACTTATTCAGGTAATAAGAAAACGCCACCTATTACATTAGAAATGGAAGGCAAAACTTATGTTTTGGCGGTGTACGAGCCACAACAAAATATTCCTTATGTATTAGATGTTCCCTTAGCTCGAATTCAAGCAACAGAAGAAGAAAAACAACGTTTTCATGAGGCATTAATAGAGGAAGGTATTCTCTAATTACGCTTTAATGCAGTGATGAGAGCGATTGATTATAGAAAACAAGATGGCTATTGCGCTTGATTGGTTAAGAAACAATAGCGCCATAGCCATCATTTAATTTATTAGCCACCAAAGATTTTTGCTTTAAGCATATCCATACCGGCGCTCATTAAATCTAACTCTTTGGGGATAACACCTTCTGGCGTGAGTTTATCAACCAATTTTGGCAAATATTGTGCAGCCATATCAGAGGCTTCAGCGGTATTCATATTGATCTTTGCCGCCAATTCATTAATCACTGGAGATGAAAAAACTTGTACGATTTGCTCGGCATTAATAGGTAAATTACTGCCTGTGCCAATCCAAGATTGGATCAGCTCACTTAATCCTGCGCTATTAAACTGTTTAACCAAGCCTTCAATTCCCCCTTGGGTTTCTACCCATTCGAGTACTGTTTTGAATTGATTAATTTTCTCACCGCCCAACAGGCTTGCGATTTGGTTAAATAAGCTCATGCTTGCTCCAATAACTATCAACGCATTATTACGTTATATTGAGATGTTAATTTTAAAGGCGAGTAGTGTACGTGAAGTTAGTATCTTCATCTATACTCAAGTGATATTTATCCGACTAAGCAAGAATAGAATGCAGGATTTTATTACGCCAAAGCGATATTGATAATGCCGCCACTATTCGACACTGTTATTTGTGATAGCTATCACGTTTTTATGAAATTGTTACTTTTTTTATTACCTGACAGGTGACGTCAATCACTAAAAAGGTCTAAAAAACTGATAAAGTAACACTTAATTTAATGAACATTGGTTTTGTCCCATTGAGGAGTCCGATATGTCTGATGTATTTCACTTAGGTTTAACCAAAAATGACCTACAGGGTGCCACTTTAGCAATTGTTCCAGGTGATCCTAAGCGTGTTGAAAAAATTGCCAAATTAATGGATAACCCAGTTCATCTGGCCTCTTTACGTGAGTACACCTCATGGCGTGGTGAAATTGATGGAAAAGCAGTGATCGTTTGTTCTACAGGGATCGGTGGTCCATCAACCTCAATTGCAGTGGAAGAATTAGCACAATTAGGTATTCGTACTTTCTTACGTATTGGTACAACGGGCGCTATTCAAGAGCACATCAATGTTGGTGACATCTTAGTAACCACAGCAGCGGTTCGTTTAGATGGGGCAAGTTTGCACTTTGCACCAATGGAATTCCCTGCAGTGTCTGACTTTGAATGTATGAATGCACTGTATAAAGCGGCTAAAGACAATGGTTCAACGGTTCACGTTGGTGTTACAGCCTCTTCTGATACCTTCTACCCAGGCCAAGAGCGTTACGACACCTATACTGGTCGAGTCGTTCGTCGTTTTAAAGGCTCTATGAAAGAGTGGCAAGAAATGGGTGTGATGAACTATGAAATGGAATCCGCTACATTATTAACCATGTGTGCAAGCCAAGGCTTACGTGCAGGTATGGTTGCAGGTGTTATTGTTAACCGTACTCAACAAGAGATCCCCGATGCTGAATTACTGAAGAAAACTGAAAATAATGCATTAGGTATCGTGATTGAAGCTGCTCGCACTTTAATGAAATAAGTTTTCTAAATGAAATACTAAAGCCTTTAATACATTGGTGTATTAAAGGCTTTTTTTGTGCGGTAATTCATCATGTTAATATGTCAACCGTTATAGATTTCTGTTAAGGTCTTGATGGTCTTAACAATACAACAATGAGAAGAGGCATTATGACTGATATCTTACAAACACATCCTTCGGTGTTGCCTTTAACAGGTGGGATTAACTTTCGTGATCTAGGGGGAAAAAAGCTCAGTAATGGCGGTATTATCAAACCCGGCTTACTCTTTCGCTCCGGTTCACTGGATAGATTAACGGATACCGATCAAGCGCTTCTTATTGATAAAAATCTTTTTCAAATCTTAGACTATCGTGACACAGGTGAAATTGTTGATAAGCCGGATCGAGTATGGGAAGGGGCACAATATTACCATGCTCCAGCCAATCCATTATCGAAAGAAGTGTCAGCTAACCTTGAAAAACTCACCCCAGAAATACTGGAACAGTTTGATGCTAAAGCATTTATGTTTCAGCTATATAAATTACTACCTATTAATAATCCGGCTTATAAACAGTTGGCAACGTTGTTGAAGCAACCAGAAAAAGGCGGTGTCATACAACATTGTGCAGTAGGTAAAGATAGAACGGGGGTGGGCTCTGCTTTAGTTCTATTTGCCTTAGGGGCCTCATTAGATGTGGTGATGGAAGATTACTTACTCACCAATGAAACATTAGCGCCTTTCCGCGCTTATCTTTTAGAAGAGCATGCTAAAACACTGAGTGAAAATGTGGTGAATAAATTTGCGTATGTTTATTCAGTACAAGAAGAGTTCCTGCAAACAGCCCTTGCCAGTATTAATCAACACTATGGCAATATCGATACTTGGCTTGAAAAAGATATTGGCTTGGATGCGCAAAGTAGAGAAAGCTTACAAAACTATTTTCTCGAATAGTGAAGTGATTTATATTCGGTTAAAGATGTTGTGCTTTTTTACTGAAATTAACCGAATTTAAGGTCTCTATTGTGACAGTACAAGACATTATTCATACCATCACTCTGTTTGTAAAAGAGCACGAAATATGGGCTGTGCCTATCGTGTTCTTACTCGCATTTGGTGAGTCACTTGCCTTTATCTCGTTATTAATACCTGCCACTGTTATCCTATTAGGCCTAGGAGCATTAATAGGTGAAAGTGGTCTACTCTTTTGGCCAATTTGGCTTGCCGCCGCCCTAGGCGCTTTTTTTGGTGATTGGATCTCCTATTGGGTGGGTTATCACTATAAAGAAGGGGTAAGAAACTTATGGCCGATTTCTCGCTCACCGCAGACCTTGGTAAGAGGGCATCAATTTTTTAATCGCTGGGGTGTTTGGGGGGTATTTATTGGGCGATTTTTTGGGCCTTTTCGGGCAATAGTGCCTTTAGTTGCGGGGATTTGTGCTATGCCACAACGCTATTTTCAGCTGGCGAATTTGGCTTCTGCGATGATCTGGGCATTTGGTATTCTGGCTCCAGGGGCGTTTGGCCTGCAATGGCTGGCGAAATGGATAGGATAATTGCGTCCTTTATCGCAAATCAGCGTATGATGTAAATTGTTGCTAGACAATGTTACTGATGCGTTTTAACGTAGCCCGCTAGAAAATAAAAAGGTTACTTGAGTGGATATTCAGTTGTTATACGGGATCATCGGTTTATTAGGCGGTGTTTTGGTGGGGGGGATCGCCGTTTGGTGGCTTATCCAACAACGCTTAGCCGAAAAAGAAAACCTATTACGTGAAAATTATACTCAGCTTGCGGTTGCACAACAAAAAGCATTGGTGATCCCTTCTTTACAACAACAGATAGCGCACTTAGAGCAAGAGTTACGTGCACAACGTGAAATAATTACTTCTCAAGAGGCCGAATTAAGGGAAGTGACCACGCGTTGGGAAGAGAGCCGAATATCCGCTGAAGAGAAACAGCGTTTACTGCTTAATAGTGAACAACGACTAGCCACTCAGTTTGAAAATCTGGCTAACCGCATTTTTGAGCAAAGTGGACGTAAAGCGCAAGAGCTTAATCGTCAAGGTTTAACCCATCTCCTTTCTCCATTTCGAGAGCAACTAGAGAGTTTTCGTCGGCAGGTACAAGAAGGTTTTGGACAAGAAGCGCGAGAAAGGCATACACTGGTACATGAAATTCGCCAACTGCAACAACTCAATGTCAAAATGGCGCAAGAAGCCGTTAATCTGACTAATGCCTTAAAAGGGGATAATAAAATCCAAGGCAACTGGGGAGAAACGGTATTAGCGCGGATCTTAGAGTCATCTGGTTTACGCGAAGGGCACGAGTTTGAAACTCAAGTCAGTATTCGCCATGAAAATGGCAGTCGTTATCAACCCGATGTGATTGTGCATTTACCGCATCGTCGAGATGTGATTATTGATGCTAAAATGTCGCTGATTGCTTATGAAAGATACTTTAATAGCAGTGATGAAAATGAACAAAAACAAGCGCTGCATGCTCATGTGAACTCTATCAGAGCGCACATTAAAGGCTTAAGTCTCAAAGATTATCATAAGCTACCGGGAGTGACTTCGTTAGACTACGTTTTAATGTTTATACCGATAGAGCCTGCTTACCTCGTTGCTATTGGTCATTCTCCAGATTTATTAGAAGAAGCATTGAAAAATAATATAATGTTGGTTGGGCCATCTACTTTACTTGTTGCTTTGCGTACAATAGCCGCATTGTGGCGTTATGAATACCAAAGCCAAAATGCGCAAGAAATTGCTGATAGAGCGGCTAAAATGTATGACAAATTAAGACTTTTCGTTGATGATATGCAAGGGCTAGGTAATAGCATTCAAAAAGCGCAATCGGGCTATCTATTAGCGATGAAAAAACTCTCTGAAGGTCGTGGAAACCTTATCAGCCAAGCAGAAGGCTTTAAATCCTTAGGGGTTGAGATAAAAAAGACCATTGATAATGATCTGGTTGAAAAATCAGCTTCTGATTGATTTACATAAATAAAAATAGCGGTTTCCGGGCAAGAAATGTACTGAATTTACTAAATTTTGATTAATTAGCGGGCAAATAATATGACTCAACAATCTAAGGAAACAACAGATTTTGGTTTCCAAACCGTTGACAAAGATGAAAAACAAACCATGGTGGCCAAGGTTTTTCACTCTGTTGCATCTAAATACGATTTAATGAATGACTTAATGTCTTTTGGCATCCATCGTGTCTGGAAACGCTATACCATTGAGGCAAGTGGTGTAAGACGTAATCAACGTGTACTTGACTTGGCAGGTGGAACCGGTGATTTAACGGCAAAATTCTCTCGTTTAGTGGGAGAGAATGGTGAAGTGGTTTTAGCTGATATCAATGACTCCATGTTAAAAATGGGACGTGAGAAACTGCGTGATCACGGTATTGTTGGTAATGTCAGTTATGTACAAGCAAATGCAGAAGAGTTGCCATTCCCTGATGATTACTTTGACTGTATCACTATCTCGTTCGGTTTACGTAATGTGACTGATAAAGCCAAAGCGTTACGTTCTATGTTCCGTGTGCTAAAACCCGGTGGACGTCTATTAGTCCTTGAATTCTCTAAACCCGTTCTTGATCCGCTAAGTAAGATTTATGATGCTTACTCTTTCCATATATTACCAAGAATTGGTCAAGTGATTGTGAATGATGCAGATAGCTATCGCTATTTAACAGAATCTATTCGCATGCACCCAGACCAAGAAACATTAAAAGGAATGATGGAAGAAGCTGGGTTTGATCAGGTTTCCTATACCAATATGACTGGAGGTATAGTTGCATTACACAAAGGGTTTAAATTCTAAGATGGAAAAAGCCACTTTTTCTCATGATATTGCTTCTCAAGTGCTCTATCCACTGATAACTGCATCGATGGAAACGGCACTTAATCATGTTTTATATCAGGAAAATGTGCTTAAACCTGCCCGCAATCGCCTTGCGGGCAAAGTCTTGGCGCTTTCTATTAATGAGTTTCCTCAATCTATCTATTTAATTTTCAGCGAACAGCAAGTTGATGTGTTAACTCAATGGAATGATGAGACTGATTGCACGATAAAAACTAAATTATTAACCTTAATTAAACTCACTGACCGACAAAAGTTGTCTGAATTAATTAATCGTGGTGATATTACCATTGAAGGCGATATGCAGGTGGTACAAAACTGGTCTGCCTTGCTGGATATGGCACCCTGGGAGCCTGCGCAATATTTAGCGCCTTATATTGGTGATTTGGCTGCTGAAGGATTATCGCTTGCAGCAAGTAAAGGGCTCAAATTATTCACTACACTATTTGGCCGACAAAAAGCTTATTTAAGAGACGCTTTGATTGAAGAGTGGAAAACCGCCCCCTCAACATTAGAGACTGTCCATTTTTATGATGAAATAGAACAACTGGCACAGCAAACAGCCGAGTTAGAAAAACGGTTAAGCACCTTGGAGAAAAAATAATGCTCCTCAGTGAGTTAAAGCGCCTTTATCATATTATTAAAGTCTTCTTATCTTATGGGCTTGATGAGTTAATTCCTAAACATCGAATTACCTTGCCTGCAAGATTGGGGTGCCGAGCACTATTTTGGATCAAAAATCAGCATGCCGATAAACCATTAGGTGAGCGCTTACGACTTGCATTACAAACATTAGGGCCTGTTTGGATAAAACTGGGTCAAATGTTATCGACTCGACGTGATCTTTTTCCTCCTCATATCGCTGATCAGTTAGCGTTACTGCAAGATAAAGTAGCCCCTTTTGATGGTAAAAAAGCGCGACAATATATTGAAAAATCATTTGGTGGCCCTATCGATAAATGGTTTGATGATTTTGACGAAACACCTCTTGCTTCTGCGTCTATTGCACAAGTTCATACCGCTACATTGAAAGAAAATGGTAAAGAAGTGGTATTAAAGGTGATCCGTCCTGATATTCAGCCTGTTATTAAAGCGGATATTCGTTTGATGTATCGGTTAGCGAATTTATTGCCATTTTTACCCGATGGGCGTCGGTTACGGCCTAAAGAAGTGATCCGCGAATATGAAAAAACATTACTTGATGAGCTAAACCTATTACGTGAAGCGGCAAATGCCATTCAATTGCGTCGTAACTTTGAAAATAGCTCTATGCTTTATATTCCGGAAGTGTATTCGGATTATTGCCATGAAAATGTAATGGTGATGGAGCGTATTTATGGTATTCCTGTTTCAGATATTGATGCGTTAAATGCCCAAAATACCAATATGAAGCTATTGGCAGAGCGTGGGGTTAAAGTCTTTTTTACTCAAGTATTTAGAGACAGTTTTTTCCATGCAGATATGCATCCAGGTAATGTATTTATCAGTTATGATCATCCGGAAAATCCATACTATATTGGCATTGACTGTGGTATTGTCGGCTCACTGAATAAAGAAGATAAACGTTATTTAGCGGAAAACTTCTTAGCATTCTTTAATCGTGACTATCGTCGTGTGGCTGAGTTACACGTTGATTCTGGTTGGGTACCTGCTGATACCAATGTAGAAGATTTTGAATTTGCTATTCGCACAGTGTGTGAGCCAATCTTTGAAAAACCCTTGTCAGAAATTTCTTTTGGGCATGTGCTACTGAATCTTTTTAATACGGCTCGTCGTTTTAATATGGAAGTACAACCGCAATTGGTTTTACTGCAAAAAACTTTGTTGTATGTTGAAGGCTTAGGTCGTCAGCTTTATCCACAGCTTGACCTTTGGAAAACGGCAAAACCTTTCTTAGAAGATTGGCTACATAGTCAAATTGGTATTACTGCGTTGGTAAATGGTATCAAAAGTAAGGCGCCTTACTGGATTGAAAAGATGCCTGAATTGCCTGAATTGGTTTATGATAGCCTGAAACAACACAAAAATATGAAGTTAACGCTAGAAAAATTGACGGAACAAATAAGTTCACAGAGAGTCAAACAAAGACAGTCCTATTTTTTATTGGGTATGGGAACAACGCTATTTTTATGCGGTAGCCTGTTTTTTGTTTCTGGTTTTAAAACATTATTTAGTGTTTTTATCAGTTTAGGCCTTCTCGCATGGATTTGGGGCTGGTTTAAATCAGGTAATGCACAATAAAAACACATCAAAGTTTGTCTTTGAACAATTTATAATATGAATTCGAGATTCCCGAAAATTGAATTCGATGTATATAATGGGCACTGTTGTAAAGTATAACTCCTAAAATAGTTGAGGAACATAAAATGGGCGGTATTAGCATTTGGCAATTACTCATCATCGCTGTCATCGTAGTCTTATTATTTGGTACTAATAAACTGCGCACTTTAGGCTCAGATTTGGGTGCTTCAGTCAAAGGCTTTAAAAAAGCGATGGGTGACGAAAACCAAAAAGAGACCAACAACGCAGAAAAAACCACGAACGACGCAGATTTTGATACTAAAAATTTAGCGCAGAAGACTTCGACAGAAGAGAAGTCAACCACTGAGAGCAAAAATAAAGAGCAGGTGTAAACCGTGTTTGACATTGGTTTTAGTCAGCTGCTATTGGTCATGGTGATAGGTCTTGTTTTTCTGGGGCCAGAACGATTGCCCGTAGCAGTAAAAACAATTGCTGGCTGGGTAAGGGCATTACGCTCTTTGGCGGCGAATGTGCAAAATGAGCTAACTCAAGAACTAAAACTTCAAGAGCTTCAAGAGAGCCTGAAGAAAGTGGAAGAGAAAGCGAATTTGCAAACATTATCCCCTGAGCTAAAAGCGTCGATGGATGAGTTAAAAGAGGCTGCACAGTCTTTAAAAGAAACTTATCAAGCACCTACAACGCCAGGATCTACAGAGACAGAGCAGTCTGTAAAAACCGACTCTACGGAACCTACGCCTTCTGATTTAGCGGCACTGGCTGAAGCGAATGAAGCGAATGACGATGTTCAACACAGTTCCAAAACGGTAACTGAAAATACAGAACATGTTATTAAGCCAGATGTTCCTGTTACCAAAACAGTAACAGTAGAGAAGAAAACAACTGATCAGGCAAATGGTGAGCACTAAAACATGGCAGTAAATGATACCCAACCGCTGATCAGCCATTTAATAGAACTGCGTAAGCGTCTAATGTACAGCTTAGTTTCAGTTCTAGTGGTTTTTCTGGCTTTGGTTTATTTTTCTAACGATATCTATCAATTAATCTCGGCACCTTTACTTGATAAGTTGCCGCAGGGGTCAAATATGAGTGCGACTGATGTTGCCTCAACTTTTTTGACGCCGATTAAATTGACTATTATGGTATCCGTTTTTGCTTCTGTTCCTGTGATCCTTTATCAGGTATGGGCTTTTATCGCACCAGCACTGTATAAACATGAACGTCGCTTAATGTTACCGTTACTGGTTTCAAGTACCGTATTATTTTATCTCGGTATGGCGTTTGCGTATTTTGTTGTGTTTCCACTTGCATTTGGTTTCTTTGTGAATACTACCCCAGAAGGGGTTAACTTTATTCCAGATATCAGTAAGTATTTAAGTTTCGTAATGACGCTGTTTATGGCGTTTGGGGCCGCATTTGAAGTTCCTATTGCGATCATCTTGCTGTGCTGGAGTGGTGTCACAACACCTGATGCATTAAAGAAAAAACGTCCTTATATCTTAGTGGGTGCTTTTGTTATTGGCATGGTATTAACGCCACCTGATGTTTTTTCTCAAACATTATTAGCAATACCGATGTATTTATTGTTTGAGATTGGTGTCTTGGTGTCCCGTTTTTATGTCAATAATGGCAGAAGAAAAACACCAGAAGAAGAAGCTGAAGAGGCTGAGGCGCAAGCAACAGAACAGCAGAAATAATTTTAGGAAGTGAGTTTTCTAAAAACATAATTTATTAACCCAGCTAAGGCTGGGTTAACTTTTTAGAAAGGCTCTTTTTTAAACTCTTTATTATCAACGGATTTTTTCACTTCATTATTTAATATTTTTAATAGCAAAATAGAGCGAGTTTCGCCGTCTGGCTCTTGGTATATCGCTTTGATCCCCTGAAAAACACCTTCCGTAATTAATACATAATCACCACTATGCGGCACATTTTCTTCACTGTAGATAACTGAAGACGGTGACGGCGATTGTAAGGTATCTATAACCTCTTGTGGCACTGTGACAGGATAGCGTCCAAAGCGCACAAAGGCATTAACACCACGGGTAGAATTTATCGTAGTGGTATGAATGACCTCTGGATCAAATTGAATAAATAGATAATTCGGGAACAAAGGCTCGGTGACCAAAGTTCTTTTATTTCTTATTAACTTTTCTATTGTCACCATCGGCGTAAAGCAGATCACCTGCTGACGTTCTAAGTGTTCGATCGCCCGAGCGATTTGTCCGCGTTTACAATACAGAAGGTGCCAGTTTTTCATAATAGAGACAAAGGGTTAGTTGATCTTAATTAGGAGGATAATAGCAAATTTATGATAAAGGTAACAGTCATCTGTCGGTAAATGTAACAAGTGAAATGCAATTTTATACTAGAAAATGATCACTGAAACCGTGTTCAGACGCAATAAATGCAGTGGTTTTGAGAAGTTTCAATCTTATCTCAGATAGAGGTAACAAGTTGACAAAAAAATGATGGCAAAAACAAGAAAAAACTCCCAAGATAATTATCTTAGATCCTGATCCATAATTATAAAGAGGTTTTCAAATGGAAGTTTTTTTATTGAGTAATGGGAAGATTGCCGGGGACCCACAATGGTTAAGTTACGCCAAAGATAATATCGACAGCATGATTAAAAAGCGTGGTATTCGTTCTGCCGTGCTTATTGCATATGCGGTTATTCGTTCTGATCACGACCAACGTGCTCGTGAATTATCAGAAGTATTAGGTATTGAAGTGACTTGTATTGAACATTTTGATTCAGAAGTGGAAGCCATTAACAATGCTGAGTGTATTTTAGTTAGTGGGGGGAATACGTGGTTATTAAACCAAATGCTGCATGAGAAAGGATTAGTGGTTCCTATCCAGCGTGCAGTTCGTGAACGTAATATCCCTTATATCGGTTGGAGTGCGGGTTGTAATGTTGCCACTCCGACTATCCGTACTACAAATGATATGCCTGTGCGCTGTTCTGTTGTTATGCCTTCACTGGGATTATTCCCTGTACAAATTAACCCGCACTATATTGATGCCACCATTAGTGGACATATGGGCGAAACTCGAGATGAGCGTATTGCGGAGTTTTGTGCGATGAACCCAGACGAGATAGTGGTTGCCATTCGTGAAGGTAGTTACTTATATATTCAGGGTGAAGAGTTACGTTATTACAGCGCTAAAAATGAAGGCTTTAAAATTTTCCAACATGGAAAAACTTTTCCAGAACAGTTTGATACAAAAATGTTGGCAAAATGGGTTCCATTTCGCTGTTTATAATAATAATTTGCAATCTCATATAAAAGGCATTGCTTTTTAGTGAGTTATGCGTTTAGCTTATAGTGTTTCAAAGAGGGCTTTGCCCTCTTTTCTCTCACTCACTGGCTCGTAAGATTATGATGAAATACCGCGATTTAAGAGATTTCCTTTCATTACTCGAAGAAAAAGGTGAATTAAAACGCATCACCTTTGAAATAGATCCCTACCTTGAAATGACCGAAATAGCGGACAGAACATTACGTGCTGGTGGGCCTGCACTGTTATTTGAAAATCCTAAAGGGTTTGATATGCCAGTGCTATGTAATTTATTTGGTACACCTGAGCGTGTTGCTATGGGGATGGGGCAAGATGATGTTAAAGCCTTACATGAAGTGGGTAAGCTATTAGCATTTTTAAAAGAGCCTGATCCTCCGAAAGGATTTCGTGATCTTTTTGATAAGTTACCTAAATTTAAGCAAGTTTTAAATATGCCAACTAAGCGCCTGAGCAAAGCCCCTTGTCAGGAGGTTGTGTTAACTGGCGATGATGTTGATTTAACTAAGATCCCCGTGATGCATTGTTGGCCTGAAGATGCAGCCCCTTTGATTACATGGGGACTTACAGTAACGCGAGGGCCTTTTAAAGAGCGCCAGAATTTAGGTATTTATCGCCAACAAGTGCTTGGCAAAAATAAGGTGATTATGCGTTGGTTATCTCATCGCGGTGGCGCGTTAGATTTCCAAGAATGGTGTCAAAAACACCCAGGAGAACGTTTTCCCGTTTCTGTTGCATTAGGGGCTGATCCTGCGACAATTTTAGGTGCCGTAACGCCAGTACCAGATACATTATCTGAATATGCCTTTGCTGGATTATTGCGAGGTAATAAAACAGAAGTCGTTAAATGCCTTTCCAATGACTTGGAAGTCCCGGCAAGTGCCGAAATTATTCTCGAAGGGTATATCGAACCCGGTGAGCTTGCACCAGAAGGGCCATATGGTGATCATACTGGTTATTATAATGAGATTGACTCTTTTCCAGTATTTACCATAACACATCTAACACGTCGTAAAGATGCTATCTATCACTCTACTTATACAGGGCGTCCACCGGATGAGCCGGCAGTATTAGGCGTTGCGCTTAATGAAGTATTAGTACCGATATTACAAAAACAATTTCCTGAGATTGTCGATTTTTATTTACCTCCTGAAGGTTGCTCTTATCGTTTAGCGGTTGTGACCATGAAAAAGCAGTATGCTGGTCACGCTAAACGCGTAATGATGGGAGTTTGGTCTTATTTGCGACAATTTATGTATACTAAATTTGTGATTGTTTGCGATGATGATGTGAATGCAAGAGATTGGAAAGATGTGATTTGGGCTATCACAACTAGAATGGATCCCGCAAGAGATACCATTATGATGGAAAATACGCCAATTGATTATCTTGATTTTGCTTCACCTGTTTCAGGTTTAGGCTCCAAAATGGGGTTAGATGCGACCAATAAATGGCCCGGTGAAACAGAGAGAGAGTGGGGGCGACCTATCGTAATGACGGATGAAATAAAACAGCGGGTCGATACTATTTGGGAACAGCTCGATATTGTTAAATAATAATAGAGGAACAACATGGCGATACTGAACTGTAAAGTCTCACTCGTTGAGCCGATAACAGATACGGTGTATCGGGTAAGATTATTACCTGATGGCCCATTTGATTTTCAGGCTGGACAATACCTTTTAGCGGTTATGGATGAGCGAGATAAGCGCCCATTCTCTATTGCCTCTATTCCCGAAAATAAAGACTTTATTGAGCTTCATATTGGCGCGTCAGATCTGAATCTTTACGCAATGGCTGTGCTCGATCTTATTTTAGAAACTCAACAATTAAAGATTGATATTCCCCATGGTAATGCGTGGTTTAGACAACAGAGCCAACGTCCTTTGTTGCTTATCGCAGGAGGAACAGGATTTTCTTATACTCACTCTATCTTGCTAGCGGCATTACAAGAAAATCCTCAACGTGCGATAACGCTTTATTGGGGAGGACGAGAGCAGGTACATCTTTATGATCTTAATGAGTTGCAAGATTTAACGGAAAAGTATCCCTCATTATCAGTCGTACCTGTTGTTGAACAACCTGATGACGCTTGGCGTGGTAGAAAAGGGACTGTATTAACGGCAATTAGTGAAGATTTTGGCGATTTATCATCCTATGATATTTATATCGCAGGACGTTTTGAAATGGCTAAAATAGCGCGAGATCGTTTTTGTAATGAGCGTAATGCTGATAGAGAACGCTTATTTAGTGATGCTTTTGAGTTTATTTAATAAGCAATAACGATAAAAAAACCATAAAAAAACCATAAAAAAACCCGCCCCTGACGGCGGGAAAATGGTTAAAAAACCAAGCAATCAAACATGTCAACCAAGTGATATTACTCAAAATGAAAAATCATCTTGATTAAACTCGCTCAATAATGGTTGCTATCCCTTGGCCTAATCCAATACACATTGTCGCTAATCCTAATTGTGCATCTTTACGCTCCATAATATTTAATAGCGTGGTGGTTATTCTGGCACCAGAACAACCTAATGGATGCCCAAGTGCAATAGCACCACCATTAAGATTGATTTTGTCATCAATGCTATCGAGTAAGTTCATTTTTTTCATGCAAGCTAAGGATTGCGCTGCAAAGGCTTCGTTAAGTTCAAAGATATCAATATCACTGAGGGTTAACCCTGCTTTCTTTAGCGCTATTTCAGTGGCAGGAACGGGACCATATCCCATGATTGCCGGATCACAACCTGTTACCGCCATCGAACGAATAATTGCACGGGGTTTTAAATGATGTTGCTTAGCATAACTTTCGCTCGTGATAAACATCGCGGATGCCCCATCAGAGACGGCCGATGAATTCCCCGCAGTGACGGAGCCCGTGGCGGGATCAAACACGGGTCTAAGTTGTGCTAATTCATCAAGGCTTGGGTTATAACGGATAACTTCATCCGTGCTGACGCGTATAAAATCTCCTGCTGCATCATGACCATTAATGGCAACAAGTTCGTTGTCAAAATAGCCTTTTTGGGTCGCGAGGGCGGCTAAATGGTGTGAGCGATAGGCGAATTTGTCTTGTTCTTCACGAGATATTTGAAATGATTTTGCTAACATTTCTGCAGTTAACCCCATTGAGAATGAAGCCTTTGCCACAGAAAGATTTAATGCTGGGTTAAAGTCAGCATTATAGGTCATCGGTACATGACCCATATGTTCAACGCCACCAATTAAAGCAACTTGGCTCTCTCCTAACATAATTTGGCGAGCACCGTCATGCAAGGCTTGCATCGAAGAGCCACATAAACGATTGACGGTTACTGCCGGAACTTTATGCGGTAATTCTGCTAATAGTGCGGCATTACGTGCAATATTAAAGCCTTGCTCTAAAGTTTGTTGCACACAGCCCCAAATCACATCGCCAATATCATTGGGATCAATATCAGGGTTACGCTTAAGCAAAGCTTGCATTAATTGCGCAGAGAGATTTTCAGCTCTTACATGGCGAAATGCCCCGCCTTTTGAACGTCCCATTGGGGTGCGAACACCATCAATTATGACAACCTTTTCCATTTCTTCTCTCCTTAAGCGAGTTCTCTGATGTTAACATCTACTTTTGCAGGCTTTGGATAGTAGGTTTCGTTACGTAATGCTTTTTGTTTTAAGCTCTCAGGAATTTGGTAAAGTGGCCCTAATTCTGAGTATTGCTCTGCATTTGCAACAAATTGTGCTAATCCAATGGTATCGAGGTAACGGAAGACACCACCACGGAAAGGAGGGAAGCCTAAACCATACACTAATGCAATATCGGCTTCTGCAGGTGAGGCGATAATGCCTTCATCTAAGCAACGAATAACTTCATTGATCATTGGGATCATCATACGAGCAATAATAGTGTCTTGGTTAAATTCCTGTTTTTTGCCGACATGATGTTCAATAAGGCTGTGAATATCGTTATCTACCTGCTTTTGTTTTTTACCACGCTTATCAATAGTGTAGTCATAGAAACCATGATTATTTTTCTGACCATAGCGTTGTTGTTGATATAAAAGCGCAATAACGTCTTTATCAATACTTCCCATTCTGTCTGGGAAACCTTGAGCCATCACTGCTTGAGCATGATTCGCTGTATCGATACCGACAACATCCAGTAAATAAGCCGGACCCATTGGCCAGCCAAAGGCTTTTTCCATCACTTTATCTACAGCAATAAAATCAGCACCATCTCTTAATAAAAGAGAAAATCCGGCGAAATAAGGGAAGAGCACGCGATTGACAAAGAACCCCGGGCAGTCATTAACAATGATTGGCGTTTTACCCATTTTGCTAGCATAACTGACAATGCGATTAATCGTCTCTTCGCTGGTTTTTTCACCTTTAATGATCTCAACTAAAGGCATGCGGTGAACGGGATTAAAGAAGTGCATTCCACAGAAATTTTCAGGGCGTGTTAGTGATTTGGCAAGTAGCGAAATGGGGATTGTTGAGGTATTCGAAGCAAGTACAGCATGATCAGCAAGGAGCGCTTCGGTTTCAGCAAGTACAGAGGCTTTTACTTTAGGGTTTTCAACCACCGCTTCGACCACAATTTGTGCATCAGCTACACTGGCATAGTTTAGGGTAGGATGAATAGAAGCGAGGGTTTTTGCCATATCAACGGCACTCATACGTCCTTTTTCTTGACGTTTTTGTAACAGACTGAGTGCTTCTGTCATACCCAATTCAAGGGAGTTGGCATTAATATCTTTCATGGTAACAGGAATGCCTTTTAGTGCAGATTGATAGGCAATTCCGCCACCCATGATCCCCGCGCCTAATACTGCCGCTTGTTTTGGCAAGCTAGCATGACGCTTTTTAGTAATGCCTTTCACATATTGATCATTAAGGAAAATACCCACTAATGCTTTGGCAACATCGGTGCGGGTCAGTTTGACAAAGTTTTCTGTTTCCAATTCAAGTGCCGCTTTTCTATCTAGAAATGCGGCTTTTTCTATCGTATTAACGGCGGTCATTGGGGCTGGATAATGAGGGCCTGCGACTTTCATCACCATGCCTTTTGCCACAGCAAATGACATTTTATGTTCAAGTTCCGTTAATCTTAACGCCACAGTTTTAGGTTGACGAGCAGCTTGCCAGTCAAATTTGCCATCAATGGCTTGCTCTATCAGTGAAATGGCACTTTCTTTTAGCTTATCAACAGGGACAATAGCTTGAATTAAGCCATTCTTAAGTGCCGTTTCGGCATTAATATCTTTACCTGCGGTAATAATTTCTAAGGCATTATCAACGCCAATAAGGCGAGGTAGCCGAACAGAGCCACCAAAACCCGGCATAATACCAAGTTTTGTTTCGGGTAAACCAATGCGTAAATCCGGTGATGCAATACGAAAATCCGTTGCTAATACACATTCACAGCCACCGCCTAGGGCGTAGCCATTAATGGCAGAAACAGTAGGAACGGGGAGATCTTCTAATCGATTGAAAATATGATTAGCAAAATGTAGCCATTGTGTCAGTTCTTCAACCGGTGCATCAAAAAGTGATAAAAATTCGGTAATATCGGCACCAACAATAAAGGCGGGTTTTTCTGAACGTAAAATAACCCCTTTTAGATCAGATGTGTTTTCTAATACTGTTAACGCTTCGCTTAACATTGCCACCGTTTTTGTATCTAATTTATTAATAGAACCGCTAGCATTGAAAACGAGCTCAACAATACCTTGCTTCACCCAATCGGCTTGAATATTTTCGCTTTGATAGAGCATTTGTATTCTCCCTAAAGTATAAACTGGTATGACCAGATAATTAGAGTGTGAATACAATGTTAATTAATTGCAAATATTTGATTAAGGAAATGTAGGGCTGATCACAATGAAATTATCTAATATATTGATTTTTATATGATTGGT
Organism: Proteus sp. G3927; assembly: GCF_963894685.1. Classification (NCBI taxonomy): domain Bacteria; kingdom Pseudomonadati; phylum Pseudomonadota; class Gammaproteobacteria; order Enterobacterales; family Morganellaceae; genus Proteus; species Proteus sp. G3927. The sequence continues at coordinate 43,660 of NZ_CAWQGX010000008.1, forward strand.
TTAAATGAATAAATCAGCATAATTAAGGATCGTAAAAACATAGTAATAAGTCATGGTAAGCTATTTTTGCTATGGTGTTACCCTGTAAAAGAGTTGGCGTGTTAAGCTGAATAATTAACAATAAATAAAGATAGGTGATTAGTAATGGAAAAATTGCTTTCTCTGTATCAAGAACATATCAAAACACTACAAAATCGTACTCGTGATGCTTTATCTAGACACCACCTTGATAATGTCTTGATTCACTCTGGTGAACCTATTGGTGTTTTCCTTGATGATAGTGATTACCCTTTTAAAGTGAATGCACACTTTAAAGCGGGGGTGCCAGTAACTGATGTGCCACATTGTTGGTTATTGGTTGATGGTGTCAATAAACCAAAACTCTGGTTCTATTCACCTGTTGATTATTGGCATAGTGTTGAAGCTTTACCAAGTAGCTATTGGACCCATGAAATTGAGCTGATCCATTTAAAAAATGTCGATGATATTCAAAAAGAGCTAGCACCTTTTATTAATAAAAATACTGCTTATATTGGGCCAAATACACAACGGGCTGATTCATTAGGTGTCAGTCTTGATAATGTTAATAACCAATCTCTTCTTAACTATTATCATTATTATCGTGCTTATAAAACGGGTTATGAACTGGCATGTATGCGCGAAGCGCAGAAAATGGCAGTCAATGGACATATCGCCGCTCGTGAGGCATTCCAAGCTGAGTTAAGTGAATTTGATATTAATATGGCTTATTTAATGGCAACAGGACATCGGGACACAGATGTACCTTATGGCAATATTGTTGCATTAAATGAACATGCTGCTGTTTTGCATTACACCAAATTAGATCATCAATCGCCAGATGAATATCGTAGTTTCCTTATTGATGCGGGAGCAGAGTATAATGGGTATGCTGCGGATATTACGCGTACTTATTCAGCGAAAGAAAATCATGAATTTACTGCTTTAGTCAAAGATATGAATGATGCGCAACAGGCATTGATAGCGACAATGAAAGCGGGAGTACGCTACAGCGAATATCATATTCAAATGCATCAACGTATTGCCGGATTATTACATAAATACGGTATCGTTAAGGGGATTAGCGAAGAAGAGATGGTGAGTGAAGGATTAACAACTCCCTTCTTACCACATGGATTAGGCCATGCGCTAGGTTTACAAGTTCATGATGCGGGTGGATTTATGCAGGATGATAAAGGGACTCATTTAGCTGCGCCAGCCATGTATCCTTTCTTACGTTGTACACGTATTGTAGAGCCGGGAATGGTACTTACCATTGAGCCAGGATTCTATTTTATTGATTCGTTATTAGCACCTTGGCGTGAAGGGAAATATCGTAGTCATTTTGATTGGCATTTGATTGAACACTTCAAGCCTTTTGGTGGCATTCGTATTGAAGATAATATTATTATTCACGATAACAAAATTGAAAATATGACAAGAGACTTACATTTAGCCTGATGAAAGCTTATTTGATCCCCGCTGAAACGGTAGAATTCAGTGAAGAAATAAAGAAGAGCCGTTTTATTACATTTATTGCTCATACTGAAGGGATTGAGGCTGCCAAAGCGTATATCCAATCAATTAAAGCGCAGTTTCCCGATGCTCGGCATCATTGTTGGGCATTTGTTGCCGGAAGACCTGATGATTCACAGCAGTTAGGTTTTTCTGACGATGGTGAACCAACAGGCACGGCCGGAAAACCTATTCTAGCACCCCTGTTAGGGAGTGGTATGGGAGAGGTGACTGCGGTTGTGGTACGTTATTTCGGCGGGATCAAATTAGGCACTGGTGGATTAGTACGTGCTTATGGCAGTGGGGTACAGCAGGCATTAAAACTTTTGCCAACGAAAACTAAAGTACCTCAGCGCCGATTTCTTGTGGAGTGTGAATATTCCTTGGTGTCATTACTTGAGCAAGTTGTTGCAGAATATCAAGGGAAGATCCTCTCTAGTGAATATACTGATAAAGTCACTTTTGAACTATCATTGCCAGCAGTAGAGAGTGAAAAAGTTGAAAGTAAACTACGCGATATCAGTCGTGGCAGTATGCAATTAATATGTTTAGAACCGAATGAATAATCGTTGCTACCAAGGAAATCGCTAAATGCATTTTCGTTCAATAACCCGAATTGTTGGGCTACTTGTTATTTTATTCTCTGTCACGATGATCATCCCCGGTATCGTTGCGTTGATCTATCGGGATGGTGCAGGACGAGCATTTAGTCAAACATTTATTGTCGCTCTTATTATTGGGCTAATGTTGTGGATCCCCAATCGAAACAATAAAAGTGATCTAAAACCCAAAGAAGGTTTTCTTATTGTGGTTTTATTTTGGACTGTGTTAGGCAGCGTAGGGGCATTGCCTTTTATTTTTTCGGAACAACCTCATCTATCGATTACCGATGCCTTTTTTGAATCTTTTTCCGGATTAACAACCACAGGGGCTACGACACTTGTTGGGTTGGATAGCTTACCTAAAGCGATTTTATTTTATCGCCAAATGCTGCAATGGTTAGGGGGAATGGGGATCATCGTATTAGCGGTGGCAATTCTTCCACTGTTAGGCGTTGGGGGAATGCAGCTTTATCGGGCAGAAATGCCGGGGCCTTTGAAAGACAATAAAATGCGCCCAAGGATCGCAGAAACTGCAAAAGCATTGTGGCTGATTTATGTCTTACTCACTATTATTTGTGCCCTTGCGTTGTGGATTGCGGGTATGGACGTGTTTGATGCTATCTCGCATAGTTTTTCTACCATTGCAATCGGTGGATTTTCTACCCATGATGCAAGCATTGGCTATTTTAATAGTCCAACAATTAACGTCATTATTGGTGTTTTTCTATTAATTTCAGGGTGTAACTTTGCTTTACACTTTTCGGTTTTAACAGGGCGAAGCCTCAATATTTATTGGCGTGATCCTGAATTTCGCATGTTTATCTTTATACAGCTCGGATTAGTGATTATTTGTAGCCTTATTCTATGGCTCTATTCGGTATATGACTCTGGATGGACAACAATTAATCAAGCTTTTTTCCAAGTTGTTTCAATGGCAACAACCGCAGGGTTTGCAACAGATAGTTTTGCCCAGTGGCCAACTTTTTTACCTCTGTTACTGTTGTGCTCTGCCTTTATCGGGGGCTGTGCTGGTTCAACGGGGGGGGGATTAAAAGTAATCCGTATCTTACTGCTATTTTTACAAGGCTCTCGTGAATTAAAACGTCTTGTACACCCTAATGCGGTTTATACGATTAAACTAGGACATCGAGCATTACCAGAGCGTATTATAGAAGCGGTTTGGGGCTTTTTCTCAGCATATGCTTTAGTGTTTATTATTAGTTTAATGCTATTAATAGCGACAGGTGTTGATGAGTTTTCTGCTTTTTCTGCTATTACTACAACACTTAATAATTTGGGTCCAGGATTAGGTATTGTTGCTGATAACTTTACAACAATGAATCCAGCCGCTAAGTGGATACTTGTTGTCACCATGTTATTTGGCCGATTAGAAGTTTTCACATTATTGGTTTTATTTACACCAACATTTTGGCGTGATTAACCAAAAACAAGGAGTGATGTATGAGCGCGCTGTTGCTGTACTGCAGTACAGATGGTCAAACTAAAAAAATAATGACGCACATAGCTAATGAACTAAGACAACAGGGCTATGAATGTGATGTAAGGGATTTAACTGCTGTTCACCATAGCCTTAATTTATCTGCTTATAATAAAGTGTTAGTTGGGGCATCAATTAGATATGGCTATTTTAATAAAGTACTGGATAAATTTATTACCCAACACCTTTCTCAATTAAATAGTATGCCATCCGCCTTTTTTGGGGTGAACCTTACGGCAAGAAAAGCTGAAAAGAGTACACCCGAAACCAATGCTTATATGCGTAAGTTTTTAGATAAGACTCCATGGAAGCCTAGATTAACAGGTGTTTTTGCAGGCGCGCTTCTTTACCCACGTTATAAATGGATTGATAGAGTGATGATCCAGCTTATTATGAAGATGACTAAGGGTGAAACCGATCCAACAAAAGAAATCGAATATACTGATTGGAATAAAGTTAGCGAATTTGCGACAAAATTTTCCAAAATTGAGTGATATCTGTTCGTTGTGACCTGTTTTTTGTACGTATTGTTGGGGTTTTAATCGAACGGTGAATTTTTTTCAAAAAACACTTGCGCTAATCTGAGAAGCCCCTATAATGCGCACCCACTGACCGACGATGAGCTGACAACAGCAACGACGGAAAGGGAAGAGAAAAGAAAAAAGTTTGAAAAAACTCTTGACTCTTCAGAGGAATAGCGTAATATACGCCTCCTCGCAACAACGCAGAAGACCGGAAACGGCAGCGATAGTTGCACTGCTCTTTAACAAATTATCAGACAATCTGTGTGGGCACTCGCAGAGACGATATCTTCTAAAAAATTAGATGTATCAAGTCTTGAAGAGTGACTAACAAGTTAATTCATATAATGAATAAGCTAAGTTTTCGATTTCTTTGAGCATCAAACACTTTTAATTGAAGAGTTTGATCATGGCTCAGATTGAACGCTGGCGGCAGGCCTAACACATGCAAGTCGAGCGGTAACAGGAGAAAGCTTGCTTTCTTGCTGACGAGCGGCGGACGGGTGAGTAATGTATGGGGATCTGCCCGATAGAGGGGGATAACTACTGGAAACGGTGGCTAATACCGCATAATGTCTACGGACCAAAGCAGGGGCTCTTCGGACCTTGCACTATCGGATGAACCCATATGGGATTAGCTAGTAGGTGGGGTAAAGGCTCACCTAGGCGACGATCTCTAGCTGGTCTGAGAGGATGATCAGCCACACTGGGACTGAGACACGGCCCAGACTCCTACGGGAGGCAGCAGTGGGGAATATTGCACAATGGGCGCAAGCCTGATGCAGCCATGCCGCGTGTATGAAGAAGGCCTTAGGGTTGTAAAGTACTTTCAGCGGGGAGGAAGGTGATAAGGTTAATACCCTTATCAATTGACGTTACCCGCAGAAGAAGCACCGGCTAACTCCGTGCCAGCAGCCGCGGTAATACGGAGGGTGCAAGCGTTAATCGGAATTACTGGGCGTAAAGCGCACGCAGGCGGTCAATTAAGTCAGATGTGAAAGCCCCGAGCTTAACTTGGGAATTGCATCTGAAACTGGTTGGCTAGAGTCTTGTAGAGGGGGGTAGAATTCCATGTGTAGCGGTGAAATGCGTAGAGATGTGGAGGAATACCGGTGGCGAAGGCGGCCCCCTGGACAAAGACTGACGCTCAGGTGCGAAAGCGTGGGGAGCAAACAGGATTAGATACCCTGGTAGTCCACGCTGTAAACGATGTCGATTTAGAGGTTGTGGTCTTGAACCGTGGCTTCTGGAGCTAACGCGTTAAATCGACCGCCTGGGGAGTACGGCCGCAAGGTTAAAACTCAAATGAATTGACGGGGGCCCGCACAAGCGGTGGAGCATGTGGTTTAATTCGATGCAACGCGAAGAACCTTACCTACTCTTGACATCCAGCGAATCCTTTAGAGATAGAGGAGTGCCTTCGGGAACGCTGAGACAGGTGCTGCATGGCTGTCGTCAGCTCGTGTTGTGAAATGTTGGGTTAAGTCCCGCAACGAGCGCAACCCTTATCCTTTGTTGCCAGCACGTAATGGTGGGAACTCAAAGGAGACTGCCGGTGATAAACCGGAGGAAGGTGGGGATGACGTCAAGTCATCATGGCCCTTACGAGTAGGGCTACACACGTGCTACAATGGCAGATACAAAGAGAAGCGACCTCGCGAGAGCAAGCGGAACTCATAAAGTCTGTCGTAGTCCGGATTGGAGTCTGCAACTCGACTCCATGAAGTCGGAATCGCTAGTAATCGTAGATCAGAATGCTACGGTGAATACGTTCCCGGGCCTTGTACACACCGCCCGTCACACCATGGGAGTGGGTTGCAAAAGAAGTAGGTAGCTTAACCTTCGGGAGGGCGCTTACCACTTTGTGATTCATGACTGGGGTGAAGTCGTAACAAGGTAACCGTAGGGGAACCTGCGGTTGGATCACCTCCTTACCTAAGAGATACGTGTTATGTG
>NZ_CAWQGX010000009.1:0-247500 GCF_963894685.1 Proteus sp. G3927
CGAAATCAGCAAAAACCACGCAATGATTGTCATTGAGGACTTAAAGGTCAGTAACATGTCTAAATCGGCAAAAGGTACGACAGAACGGCATGGACGGAACGTAAAAGCTAAATCTGGTTTAAACCGCGCAATACTGGAGCAGGGCTGGTATGAAATGCGCCGACAGCTTGAGTACAAGCAGCTCTGGTGAGGTGGTCAGGTACTGGCAATACCACCGGCCTACACCAGTCAGAAGTGCGCTTGCTGTGGTCATACAGCAAAGGAAAACCGCCAGTCACAAAGTCAATTCGAGTGCCTTGAATGTGGATATACAGCGAATGCTGATATCAACGGGGCACGTAACATTTTAGCGGCAGGACATGCCGTGCTAGCCTGTGGAGGGAGGGTGCAGTCAGACCGCCCGTCGAAGCAGGAACCCGCCGAGGTGATTCAGAGATCAGTCTGAACGCAGTAGGGATCCACGTCCTTTAGGGCGTGGAGGATGTCAATATTGAGCCAGTACATAATGATTTAATGTTCCCTATTATTTAAGTATCAAAAAATAATTTCTATCAATGGCCTATTGCCTGATTATGCCATTAAAGCAGAGGACTAGGCTAAGAACGACGACCAAATAATGTGCCCAGTCTCGCACTGTGGTGTCTGAAAAGCACACAATATGTTTTAAAAGCTGCAAAGCGGTGTAAAATAAATAGATATTGCTTTGTCTATCTTAAAGCTAAATCATTAAGTCAAAATAAGTAACAAGTGGAAATAACCTCTTAAGACTATAGGCTAATGTAAGATAGTGATGATTTATTTTTGCGCTTAAGAGGAGTGACAGGGTATATTGTTGTCATGACTAAACGGACACTCAAAGAAATGAGGGGATCATGCGAATTAAATTGTTATTGGGAGCCACTGCAGCGTTGTTGTTAGCAGGCTGTTCTGCAACAAATACATTGACCAGTGCAGGTTCACAGGTACAAATTACTGATACGCAACCAGGCAGCGAGTGCCAGTTATTAGGCACAGTAACCGGCGTTCAGAATAATTGGTTATCAGGCTCTCGTACTGAAAGCCAATCACTACGTGGTGCTGCTAATGATTTACGCAACAAAGCAGCCGCTATGGGTGGTAATGTTATTTTTAATGTTGGTACAGGTGCAGGTAGCATTGTCGATAGCTTTGCGCCACTAGATAGCAAAATGAGTGGACAAGTTTATAAATGTCAGTAACAAACAATGGTTGTGTACATTGATAAGCTAGCTCGTGACTAACACATCTGGCCCTAATGTTTATCAGGGTCAGATTGTTTTTTATCAAAATCAGTAAACTAATCGTTTCTAAATTCGACTGAGGGCTGTTTTAATCGCCTCGTCACCATCTAATATAGGAATGCATTTTTTAAATGTATTCGGCTTATCTAATATCTCTGCTAATGTTGCCGCGACATTATCAATAGTGATTTCACCTTTTGTAGCATTATCTTCCAATTTGGTCGTAATTTTATATGTGCCTTGTTTTTCAGTTAAATAGCCTGCTTGAACAAGGGTGAAATCTAACTGGGTACGATCCCGTAAGTAGAGGTCGGCAAAATATTTAGCAGTAAAATAATCAATTAATTCAGTCCATTTATCAGGTGATAATGAATTAATCGCACTGAGCATAATATATCTTTTTATTCCTTTTTTTTCTGCTGCTTGCATCGTTTTAACAGCACCATGTAAATCAACTTGTAATAAATCCTTTCCTCGGGAGCCTGTCGTAAAATAGATAGCCTCTAAATTGTCTGGCAATAAATCGGTGATGGATGATAACGGTTTTGTTATGTCCAATTCAATTTCATGGTACTGTGAGGGATGATGTACTGATGTGTCGGATAATTTTCGGGTTGTACCTATGACATGATGACCTTTAGCAAGTAATATTTCGATTAAACGCTGACCTACTCGACCTTTAGCGCCAATGACGAGAATATTCATATTTCCTCCATTAAAATCTCAATTTCGTGTTTGAAGCTCCTCTTTACACTGAACTTAATTTTAAAACTTATTTTTTAATCAGGTAAATTATGTACCGTAAAAACTATCATTTAATGATTATTACTATAAGCGTAGTAGGATTTTTTTAGAGCCAAATGCAAATAATACAATAAATTAAAAAATAAAATATCCAATTCTACTAGGATAGATAATTATATGACTAATAGATAGTTTTAATAAGTGATAGTATTTAATTTATATTAAATGAGAAGCACATATTAATATTTTCATACTGATACTATCATGATGTTCTATCATATTTACTATAATAAAAATACTTATATATCAATGTGTATAGATGCTGATTATTTTTTTATTGTAATTTTAATGGATAAAATTAAAAATATATCATAATTAGATTATCTATATAAGATATTTTATATAAGCGTCATAAAAGTAAATTAATAAATTATAAGAAATAACAAAATATGACTATTTAAATTAGAGTGGTTTGGTTTTTATTATTTATTTATAATCAATAAAAGATAATCTAATTAATATTTATTAGGAGGTTATTTTAATAAAAAAACAAAATTAAAATAATAACTATTTGTTTTTAAAGGTTATTTTTTATTTTATCGTATGTATATAATGTAAATTTATATATAAGTAAATGTAATTTTTTCTATTGTGGTTGCTTTACTTTCCCCAACTCAGAGAATATACTGATTTAAGAATTAATATTTCTCATTAAATTTTTAACTTGGCTTAAAATAATATTTTAATACGGTGAGATTTAATTATGTGATTTAAATAACTCCGCTGTTTTTTCAAAAAATATATTATGCTTACTTTATACAGTGAGTGAGTATATATATATTTGATGTTTCTGTGATTTCAATGTTTATTTTTGTCATTTTTTTGATGAGCTAAAAATAAATACTGAGAAATGCAACATTATATGATGTTATTTTTGATGTAAAGTTAGTTTTATTAATGGGTTATAAACAATCGTTGTAAGGATCAATATCATTTATATAGTAAGGATCACATGTTGGCTTAGTACAATACGTTGGGTCTAAATTATTACGATATTGATAATTTTTAGATTATTTTATAAGAGAAGTTAATATGAAATTCAATAAATTAGGCGTAATGGTTGCTGGTGCACTTCTTATGGGTTCTTTATCAACTCAAGTTATGGCCGCTAAAAACGCAGACGTTACATTTTCTGCACGTTTAGTTGCAGCAACTTGTGATATCAGCGCAAGCCAAGATCGTGTTGATTTAGGTACTTATGCAACTACTGATATTCAAAATATTAACCAAGCTGTATCTGAAAAAGATTTCAACTTAGTGTTAAACAACTGTACTAAGATTGGTAAACCAGCTGAAGGTGAAGATCCTGCTGTAACTGTATCTAATATTGAATTATTAGCAAGCGGTAATGGCCTAGTTGGTAATGAGCAATTATTTGCTAGCGCTGGTGCAACTCAAGCTGGTATCAAGTTAACTGCAATGAACTCTGTAGTACTGAAACCAAATGAGTCAACAGAACTGCAAAACTTAAAAGCAGAAGGTGAAGGTAACCTGATTATTCCTATGAAAGCAGGTTTATTTGCTACAGAAACTGGTGACTCACTGAAAGCACAAGATATTAATGTTCCAGTAACCTTTAGTGTTGCTTATAACTAATATTAGTATGTTATGGGAAAGGAATTTATTCCTTTTCCATAATTTTGTTTTACTACCAATAGTAAAGTTGCAGTGCAATAAGGTGATAGGCAGATGGTAAACAAAATACGCTTTTTTCAATATATTTCGTTGTGTGTTTTAGGAGTATTATTTTTATCATTTCAGGTTCAAGCCGGTGTCGGTTTAAGCCAGACTCGTATTATTATTAATGGGGATACTAATACAGCCTCTATTAGCGCTAGAAATAATAATGCACAACCTTATTTAGTCTCTAACTTTATAACCGAAAAACTGGATACCTCATCACCACCTTTGAGTGGTATGTTTGTTATTACTCCAAACATTTTCAGGTTAGCTCCGGAAAGTGAAAATACAATAAAAATTCAAATAATACCAACAAATCTTCCTAAAGATAGAGAATCACTTTATTACTTCCACTCGCGAAATATTCCATCAACAAATAAAAATGAAGATGGGATAAAAATAGCGATGGAAAATATTATCAAGGTATTTTATCGCCCTATTAATTTAGCGATAAACCCAAAAGAAGCCGGTGATAAATTAGTTGTAAAAGCAACGCCTAATGGGATCAGTATTGAGAACCCTACGCCTTATTATATTAATCTTTTTAAGATTACCGTTAAAAATGAAACGATAAAATTAAATAAAATTAATAATATGATAGAACCATTTTCTTCTAAAAACTATGTGGTAAGTAATAAAACAGGTGCTGTTAATATTCATATTATCAACGATTTAGGCGGAGAAAGTGTCTACAATAAAAAACTTTAAAAGAACAGTATTGTTAGCGATGATGGTGTATGCAGTAAACTGTCAATCCGCAAATAATGGTACTCTCAACTTTTCTGCTAATGTAACACGTGGCACTTGTGAATTTAGCGATAGTAATGAGCTGAGTAAACATGTCTCATTTGAACAGTTTTTTACTATTGGTGATGCAGAAGACACACCAATAAAGGCGCCTATTAAAGGTAGTCTCGGCACTAAGCAATTTACTTATCTTATCGATTGTAAAGAGTACGAACCTGATAGTGAGAAAAAAATCACGATTAATGTAAAAACAGGCGCGAATACTGAATATTCAGATCAGGTTTTTTATGGAAAAGGCGATACGACTCAAACAGGTTTTTTAGTAAAAGGTTGTCTTGAAGGTGAAAATGCGAGTTGCCAAATTCTAGAAAACAATAAAAAGTTATCTTTTTCTTCTCACTCTAATTCAGCGATAAGTATTAACTACATCGTCGATTTTGTTAGACGCAACAATAATAAAATGACACCTGGTGATTCAACGGCGACTATTTTATTTGAATATATTCAGGATTAATTATGCAGACAAAAAAAGTGTCAATATTAATAGTTAGTCTTTGTTTATTATTGACGAGTTGGGCTTCAGTTGCAGCGCAATCAGTGAAATATAATTTTTCAGTCGTTTTTCTCGCTAAAACGTGTGAAATTGTTGTTCCAGATAATATTACTTTCACTAGTGGTGAAGGGGCTAGTTCTGTTAGTGCTAATGACATAAAAAATAATAAAATTAGTCAACAGATCCCTATCTCGTTAACTAATTGCTCAACAAGTTCTTTAAGTGGAACGAGCGTTTATATATCTCAAGGTGTTACTTTAACCGGAACTCGAGATTTTTTTAATAACAATGTTTCTGGGTCATTTGGTGTTCAACTTACAGACGACAGTGGTAGTAAAACATATAAAGTAAATAATAGCTCTGTTTTTAAACCTTCTGATGATTCTGTTGTGTGGGATAATATAACCTCAGAAAGCTCGACTAAATCATTAACAGCAAAGTTGCGTTGTCAAAAAGAGGGATGTACTCCAGAGGTTGGCCCTTTTACGGCAACAGTAGTGCTTAGCTTTTTTTCTGATTGATTAAAATATGAATATATTAAAAACGATTTCATTACTTTTTAGCTGTTTTATTTTTTCTGCATCATATAGTTATGCAGGGCTATCTTTGTCACAAAGTCGCATTATATTTTCTGAGGGAGATAAAAGTCAAAGTGTACAAATAAATAATGATACAGATAATCTTTATTTATCTCAAAATATGATAACGGCTGATTTAGATGGCAAAAAAGATGAGCATTTTATTGTATTGCCACCGTTAAAACGATTAGAGCCTCAGTCATCGGTTTCTATAAAAATTTTACCACGCTCTTTAGATACATTGCCAAGTGATCGGGAATCACTCTTTTTTTTCACTGCATATTTGATACCTGAAACAAAAAGAGGGCAACAAAATAATAGTGGTGATTTATCACTAAAAATTAATATGGTAACAAAAATTATCATAAAAGGATTTTATCGACCAAATGAATTAGCCATAACATCACTAGATAGTCATGCTAAGAAGATAACCTTTAAAAAAGTAGGTAATAATGTGCAAGTCAATAACCCAACACCTTATTATTTTACGGTATCAAATTTAAAATTCGATGGCAAAAGTTATCAATCAGCAAATGCACCTATGGTTGCGCCATTTTCGTCACTCAATTTAGCTATAGATAAATCAATTAAACAGGTTAGTTGGCAATATATTGATGATTTTGGTGGATTATCAAATACATTTGAAAATAAAATAATTGTGGAGTGACTAAATGTTATCTTTTTTAAGAGGTAGAAAAAAAAATATTATCCAGATAGTCATATTCTGCCTATTTTTTCTATCTTATTCAGTCACATCGAAAGCAGTTGAAAAAATAGAAAACGATACTGTGGATCTAACAGATTTCGGGAAAAATGGTTTTTCTTTTGTAGTAAAAAGATATATCTATCTGGAAAGTGACATAAAAGGTATCTCTATCTCTTTAAAAAATAATAACAATAGTGCTTATTTAATTAATAGCTCTATTTTATTTAATGATGATGATAAAAATGTACCTATAGTGAATAAAGATCGTGAAAGAACACCTTTTATGATTTTACCACCTTTGTATCGTTTAGAACCCTCTAGTGAATATAGCTGGAATATTCGTCGTATTAGTGAAGGTTCTAATGATATGGCGTTACCAAAAGACAGAGAAAGCTTATTTTGGATTGCATTTAGAGCAGTTCCTCTTAAGGATAGTAAAATTGAGGAAAAGAAATCTGTGTCACTAACGATAACACCTACTTTCTTCTTCAAATTAATTTATAGACCTGAGTCAATAATGGCATTGGAAAATAAAGATGTTATTGATGATGTTATTGTTGAAAAGGTAAATGAGAACATAGTTATAAATAATAAATCACCACTTTATATGACTTTTGAATATTTAAAAGTGGGCGATGTTGAAATAAAAAATGATGGTAGAGCAATAACGGTAAAACCATTCTCTACAGTATCAGTTGAAGCACCTAAAAATGTTCAAGGAAAGCTGAGTTGGAGATTCAATGATGAAAATTTCTTTATAATAAAAGATAAAGAATATTAACTTAACAATAATTCTTATTTATGGGTGGTCTTTGGGGTGGTTTATGAAACCTATGTTGCATAAAATTCTTTGTATCAATCTTTGTGTTTTATCTGTGGCAATGCCGAAAATCGCATTGTCTGATAATTACTTTGATCCGAATCTTTTACTAAATAATAACGACAATATTGATTTAAGTAATTTCAGCAAAGAAGACTACATTGCACCAGGAGACTATAGTTTAAGCGTTTTTGTTAATACTGAGCCATTAGGTGAAAAGACAATTTTATTTAAAGCAAACAAAGAAGGTAAAGTTGTCCCAGTTGTTACAATCAAAGATTTGAAGCTATTTGGGGTTAATGTTTCAGCGATAAGTAAGTTAAGTGATCTACCCGAAGATACAGAAATTGATAATATAGAAGCGTATATTCCTAATTCAAGGCTAACCTTTAATATTAATAAATTAACATTAAATGCATCTTTTCCCCAAGTTAATATGGATAAGAGCTTTCAAGGTGAAATTCCCGCAGAATTATTAGATGATGGCGTGAGTGCTGTTATCCTTAATTATATGGCTAACTTTATTAAAAATAGAACGACAGGTGATTATTCAAGCCATAATAACAACTTTTTCTTGAATCTTAATGGTGGTGTAAATATAGGCCCTTGGCGTTTAAGAACAAATTATTCTTATAATAATTCGAGTGGTTCAGATCAGCGTTCTTCAAGTGATTCTGAATTTAGTAATACCTATGTAATGCGAAATATCGCTTATTTAAAATCAATGCTGAAAATTGGTGAAATTACCACTGGAGGGAATATTTTTTCAAGTATTCCGATAAAGGGGATTTCTTTAGCCACTAACCAACAAATGTTACCAAGTAGTATGCGTGGATATGCTCCTGTGGTAAGAGGTTTTGCCAACAGCAATGCAACCGTTACCATTCGTCAAAATGGTCAAATTATCTATAAATCTTTTGTTGCTCCTGGGAATTTTATTATTAATGATATTTCCGCCGGCGGTATTGGTGGGGACCTTGAAATAACCATTGAAGAAGAAGATGGCTCTAAGCGTGTATATACACAAGCCTATTCATCGCTGCCTATCATGTTGCGTGAAGGGCAATTTGAGTATGAGTTTAGTGCGGGGCAATATGATGGTGGTATCACGACAGATTCCAAAAAAAGTAAATTTGCTTTAGGAACGTTTAGTTATGGTATCAATAACTCAATTACTGCATACGGTGGTTTATTAATTGCCAATGGTTATACCTCTGGTGTTATCGGTTCTGGTGTTTCTCTTGGGTTATTAGGTGCCTTATCTGCGGACGTCACTCTCGCCAGAGCTAATTTGGATAAAACTTATCACGGTCAATCATATCGGGTTCGTTATTCTAAGAGTTTATTATCTACAGGGACTTCGTTTGATTTAACCGCATTACGTTATTCAACTAAAGATTACTATGACTTTAGTGATTACAATAACTCAGGTTATGAATTGCGAGAAGGTATTGCACCTTGGTTAAGCCAACGTCAGAAATCTAGTTTTCAAACCTCAATTTCACAATCATTAGGAAAATACGGTTCCATGTATCTTCGTGGTGAAACCAGCCGTTATTGGGGGAATAGCCGTGTTAATAATAGTGTCACATTAGGCTATAACACTGTTCTGAAAGGTATTGCATTTAATATAGATTATTCTATTTCTCGCCTAAAAAGTGATGACAATACATGGCCAGAAAATAGACAAATTAATTTTAATATGAATATGCCACTGAGTGTGTTCTCAAATGCAAGTGGCTTGCAAAATATGAATGCAAGCTATCTTCTGACACATAGCAATGATGGAAGAACTTCGCAACAAGCCGGTTTAAATGGCTCTGCATTTGATAATCAACTCTCTTATGGTATCTACCAGAATACAGATAACAAGGCAGATAGTTATAGTGGCAATATGAATATGAGTTATTCAGGAAGTAAAGGAACGCTTTCTGGGGGTTATAGCTATGGGAAAAATAGAAATAGCTTTAATGGTAGCCTTATTGGTGGTGTTGTTCTGCACTCAAAAGGAGTGACATTATCAAGGATGTTAGGTGACAGTATTGCCATAGTGAGCGCAGATAAAGCAAAGGGCGCAGAAATCAATGGAAATGTGAAAATAGATACATTTGGTAATGCCATTGTCCCTCAATTAAGTCCTTATGATACAAACAGTATTAGCGTAAATGTCAGCACATTACCTGATGATGTGACACTTAATGAAACGTCAATGAAAGTCTATCCAACCGAAGGGGCTATTTTAGCAAGACAATTTCAAACTAAAGTGGGTTATCAGGTTATTTTTGATATAAAAACAGCGGAAAATATAGCGATACCTTTTGGTGCAATGGCTTCTTTGACAGATGAAAAAGATAAACAGGTAAATACCGGTATTATTGATGCCTATCAATCTCTTTATATGAGTGGGTTACCCAATGATGGGAATGTCGTGGTGACTTGGAATAACAATACGGGCAAACATTCATGTCAATTTAGTTATTCAGAGCTTGAAAAGATTGAAGTATCACAACAAAACCCAATAAGAATGGTGACCGTTAATTGTCAATAATTTTTATAATTATTAAGTTAAACAAGGTGATAACCAGCAATGCTGTTATGTAAAGGCAAAGAGTAATGACGTTCCCGCAAATAAAAAAATGTATGGTTACTTTCTATTGGCACTATCAGTGGATATTCAGTTTACGCTATTGGTGCGTTAGAGCCGGGAAATTATAGTCTAGCCAGAGATCATTCTTTGCAATTTAATGTAGCTATTAGTTCTGGATTTACAATTGATGCTAGGCCTTATTTTTTAGATTCTAGTACAAAGATAACAGTCCATACATTAAAAGCCTGCGATGTGACGCCACAAACAGCAACATCGATTAATTACCGTAGTCAAATAGCACAAAATTTTGCTACACCGACTAAACTCGATGAGAATATTGCCAGTATAAATGTTGATTGTCCCTATGCTGGGAATGTACATATCACATTAAGGCCGTTTAATACCTTAGTCAAAGGCAGAGTAATACGGGAATGGAATTAACCGGCACTAAAGCGCAGGAAAGCGGTTATGTGGTGACTTCGCTAACTAGCCAACAACAAAATACTATTTGTGAACCTAATTCCAGTGATGCGTTAAGTTATGTCGGTAGTAATAAATTAGTTAATGCTATGCCCAAAGTTTTTAATCAAACGTTATATTTTAATCTTTGTGCAAATAGTAATATTCCCGCAGATAGATACTCGGGCAGTGTCGATGTAGCGATTTTAGTCGAGTAATATGCATTAACGTAATATTGGGCAAATAAGAACGCGATCATTCTTATTTGCTTTTTATGAGGTACTACTATTTTTACCGGATAGGCCTATTGTCTAGGCCAAATAACGGTATTCAATGTTATTTTATAAGTTCCTATCCACTATACTTGTCGTAAGCCTAAATCAAGCAAGGTTTTGCTTGGCTCTCCTCCAATTTCACGCGTGAGTTTAGGAACCATATAGCCAGAGACAAGACTCATTAATGATTTCATTATTTCGCGCGCTTCACTGTCTGGTACCATAAAATGAGCCGCTCCCTGTACTTTATCTAGCACATGAAGGTAATAAGGCATAATGCCTGCGTCAAATAGTGCACGACTTAAATCAGCAAGGGTTTGGGCATTGTCGTTAACCCCTCGCAGTAATACCCCTTGGTTTAATAGCGTAACATGGGCATTTTTTAGTTTTAAGCAAGCTTCTATTAACGCATCATCAATTTCATTTGCATGATTGATATGCAATACCATAATATTTTGTAAACGTGACTGCTGTAAGCGCTGACATAACCTATGAGTAATACGCGCAGGGAGCACCACAGGTAAACGAGAGTGAATACGTAAACGTTTAATGTGGGGGATGGCTTCTAGCTGAGTAATTAACCAATCTAGCTCGTCATCTTTGGCCATTAGCGGATCGCCACCCGAAAAGATGATTTCATCGAGTTTTGGGTTATTTTTGATATACTCTATTGCCTTTTGCCAGTTAGCTTTGTTTCCCTTGTTATCTTCGTAAGGAAAATGGCGTCGGAAACAGTAACGGCAATTGACAGCGCAACCACCTTTGACCAAAAGCAATGCACGATTCTGATATTTATGTAATAAACCCGGCACCGCATTTTGTTGCTCATCTAATGGATCCGTAGAGAATCCCGGCGTTAGGGTAAATTCAGCATGTGCAGTTAATACTTGTAAAAGTAATGGATCGTTAGGATCGCCTTTTTTCATGCGCGCAACGAATTCACGGGGAACCCGTAAAGGAAAAAGTCGTCTCGCCTGAGCACCCCGTTGTAGTTCAGCGTGATGTTCCAGCGCTAAAAGTTGGAGTAATTCAACAGGATCACTGATTGCCTGCGCGAGTTGTGTTAACCAGACTTCTCTGGTGGTGTGATTATGAGTTACAATGTGTGCCATTTTTGGCTATGCCATTTTAAATTAAAAAAGTTAGAGGATATTCATGGCTTCTTATAATACCAACGATTTTCGTTCAGGTCTTAAAATCATGTTAGATGGCGAGCCAGCCGTCATTACTGAATGTGAATTTGTGAAACCAGGTAAAGGTCAGGCATTTGCTCGTGTGCGTCTGCGTAAACTGATTTCTAACAAATTACTGGAAAAAACCTTCAAATCTACTGATTCTGCTGAGGGTGCAGATGTCATGGATATCAACTTAACTTACCTGTACAACGATGGTGAGTTCTGGCATTTCATGAACAACGAAACCTTTGAACAATTAGCTGCAGACGAAAAAGCGGTTGGCGAAAATGCTAAATGGTTGATTGACCAAGCAGAGTGTATCGTTACACTGTGGGATAATCGTCCTATTGCTGTTGTTCCACCAAACTTTGTTGAGTTAGAAATCGTTGATACCGATCCGGGTCTGAAAGGGGATACTGCGGGTACAGGCGGTAAACCAGCAACATTAAGCACTGGCGCTGTGGTTAAAGTACCTCTGTTCGTACAAATCGGTGAAGTGATTAAAGTGGATACGCGTTCTGGTGAATATGTATCACGCGTAAAATAATCATCGCGATTATTTTCCCGAACGTTTATACCAATATAAAATACCACATATGCTCTCTTGATTGTGGTATTTTTATTTTATACGCAAAAAATTTGATAAATATAACAAATTATCTTTAAAAAAATTGATTAATTTACTTTAATACGGTGTTTTATAAAATCGTTATATAGATAAGTGATATAATATAAAATCAATATATTATTTCATTCTTTATTTATGCCAAAACAGCATGAGCAATGCCAGATTGGAATTGGTAAAAAATAGCCATTTTTTTACAATGTAGTTGTTGATTATTTTGGTAAAGATAATCCACAGCAATATTTATTTAATTTATTTTGACCTTTCCTTTTAGAGATATTGAAGAATATAGATAAAAACTGTAATCCTGTAATATTATTGATATTTATTTTTATTTTTTTGTACTAGGGAAACTATTTCCAATATAATACTATATCTAAAATATCTCTTTTATTTTTTCTTTTCTTATGTTTCGTTCTTATTTATCTGATAATTAGCACTTTTTATACTAGATTGATGCTTTTTGGTCTTTTTTCTATACGTAAATTCTCTTAAGTGTAAATTCATAATCAGATTAGTATATTATTTTAAAAAAATTTTTTCCTATCCTATAAACACAATTTTATTGTCATTAATTTTTTTTGATTTTCATCAAAAATAAAACCTTATGATTATGATGGTTATTTAAAATTCTCTAAATTGATTACAGAGAAATTTAAAATTTTTGAATATAAATAAAATATTTATCGTCTATACTTTAATAAGTAACAACTCATTGAGTGAGATATTTTTATTTGGTTTTAATGATTATCAATCAGATATCTTTTCTTTGACCATGACTCTCAATTTATTTAGGAGGCGATATGGAACAGAAAATAATTGTTATGGGGGCAGATCCTTCAGGTTATGAGCTTAAAAATGCCGTCAAATCTCATCTACAAGCAAAAAATTACACAATAAAAGATATTACCGAATCAGGGCCTATTGGTTATTGTGATGTTGGTGATAAAGTAGGCGCTATTATTTCAGAACATCCTGAATATATTGGTTTTGTTTTTTGTGGCACAGGGATGGGAGTAAGTATTAGTGCTAATAAACATAAAAATGTTTATTGCGGGGTTTGTGAGAGTGTTACCACTGCGCGTTTTTGTAAAGTGATTAATAATTGCAATATGCTAGCCATGGGGGGTTTACTGATTACTCCCTTTAAAGCCAATATGATGGTAGATGCTTATTTATCTGCAACCTTTACACAAGGGTTTTCTGAAGCGACCCCAGATGATTTACAATGTGGCTTACAGACCATGAAAGAAGTTGAAAAGCGCATTTATACTGACTAATCCCTTTTTTGTAAGCCTGCTTTTGCAGGCTTTTTCAATCATATCACTCTTTCCCACCACTTAAGTGTCAACGTCATAATTGTCGACACGTCATCAAGTAAATTAATTTTTATTTATAATGCATTGATTTTTAACAAAAATAAAATATTACTGCTCTTGGCATGAAATATGCTTCATCTAGAGAAAAATTAACGACAGCCGTGAGCTGTTAAACGTTTTTCTCGGAGGATGTGGCGAATGAATCGCTTTGTTATTGCAGAGCCACAACGATGCATAGGGTGTAATACCTGTATGGCAGCTTGTTCGGAAGTACACCAAGCTGTGGGATTACAGGCGCATCCGCGTCTTACAGTGGTAAAAGTGGAGGATCAGACCGCCCCGATGCTTTGTCGGCATTGTGAGGATGCTCCTTGTGCTAGTGTGTGCCCAGTCAATGCCATTACTCATGAAGATAATATGATCTTTCTTAATGAGAGCTTGTGTATTGGCTGTAAGTTATGCGGTTTGGTATGTCCTTTTGGTGCGATTACACCATCAGGCAGTAAACCCGTTAACTTACCGGCTGTGTTTGACCATTTTGTGCCTGAAGAGATGCTGGCAGATGTGCCCGCAAGTCTTCCTACTACCAATCCATTCCTTGCATGGAATGCGGGTATTCGCGCAATAGCAGTGAAATGTGACTTGTGTGCTTTCTCAGATGAGGGGCCTGCTTGCGTAAAAGTCTGTCCGACAGATGCCTTACATCTAGTTGAAGAAGATAGCCTTGAAGAGCAGATGAAAGCGCGTCGTTTAGACTCTGTGATGGAACCTATGACAAGTCTTGATGATCTATCTACGTTGACACAGGAGCGCAAGTAATATGGAACCTCTTCAGTTACTGATGTGGTCAATCATCCTGTATGTTGTTGGTGGCGTTATTGCACTGTTTTTAAAGAAACAGGAAGGATTGGCAATCCTAATATCGGGGATCAGCGCAATCATCGGTGGTGTATTAGGTGTTTTAAGCGCATTACCGGTTATTTTAAATGGTGAAACAATCAGTTTTGCTATGGCTGGGCCATTTGATTTCGCCGCTTTTGTGGTGCGTATGGATATGCTTGGCGCCTTTATGGTGTTTGTCATTTCTTTACTCGTCACTGTTTGTGCGTTGTATTCACTCTCTTATGTTCAAGAATACAAAGGTCGCGGCGCATGGAGTATGGGATTTTTTATGAATCTCTTTATTGCTTCCATGGTAGGACTGATTGTTATGGATAATGCGTTTTACTTTATTATCCTATTTGAAATGATGTCGTTAGCATCTTGGTTCTTAGTCATCGCTGACCAAGATGACGAATCTATCCACGCCGGTTTACTCTACTTCTTTATCGCTCACGCAGGCTCTGTGCTAATCATGATAGCCTTCTTCTTAATGTGGCGTGAAAGCGGTAGCCTTGATTTTGATTCATTCCGTCAACTTTCTCTTTCCCCTGCAATGGCTTCTGTGGTGTTCTTACTGGGCTTCTTCGGATTTGGTGCCAAAGCCGGTATGTTGCCATTACACAGTTGGTTGCCAAAAGCGCACCCCGCAGCACCCTCTCACGCTTCAGCATTAATGTCTGGGGTGATGGTGAAAATTGGTATTTTTGGCATCATCAAAGTAGGCATTGATTTATTAGGTGCTTCACAAATGTGGTGGGGAATTGTCGTTCTCGCATTCGGTGCTGTCTCTTCTGTATTAGGGGTTATGTACGCATTAGCAGAGCACGATTTAAAACGTCTCCTTGCATGGCACACCGTTGAAAATATCGGCATCATCTTGATGGGCGTGGGAGTTGGCATGGTAGGTATGGCAACCGATCATCCAGTGATTGCCGCTCTCGGTCTGCTTGGTGCGTTATACCACTTATTAAACCACGCGGTATTTAAAGGATTATTGTTCTTAGGTGCCGGAGCCATTATTAATCAAATTCACACTCGTGATATGGATAAGATGGGTGGATTAGCCAAACTAATGCCTTACACTGCAACGGCATTCTTAATTGGTTGTATGGCAATTTCAGCATTACCGCCATTAAATGGTTTTGTGAGTGAGTGGTATACTTATCAATCACTATTTACGATGAGTTACGATGGTAACTTTGTCATGCGCTTAAGTGGTCCTATTGCCATTATTATGTTGGCAATTACCGGGGCATTAGCGGCCATGTGTTTCGTCAAAGTTTATGGCGTCAGTTTTTGCGGTGGCCCACGTAGTGAGCAAGCGACTAAAGCTAAAGAAGTACCGTTGCCAATGACCATTGCTATGGGGTTATTAGCACTTTTCTGTGTTGTATTAGGTGTGGGTGCGGCTTTTGTTGCGCCAATTATTGCCAATATTGCAATGTCACTTAGCGAAACCAGTGCATTAACAGTGACTCAAGGTGCGATATTAGTCCCTGATAGTGCATCACAAGCGATGTTCTCTCCTGCCTTAACATTTATTTTATTAATCGCCTTACCACTAATTCCATTCTTAATTTATCTCGGCTTAAAAGGTGGTCAACCTGCATTTCGCCGTAAAGGTAATCCATGGGCCTGTGGTTATGTCTGGGAAAAAGACATGGCGGTGTCTGCTGGGGGCTTTACTCAAGCACTACGTAGTATGTTTGCACCACTTTATCGCATGCGTAAACAGCTTGATCCATCACCTTGGCTTTCACGTGGCTTTAATAAAACACAGCGCGGTGCTGAAAAGGTCGAACCATTCTGGGATGAAAGCATTATTTATCCATTGGTTCGTGGTATCCAACGTTTTGCTAAACGTATCCAATGCCTACAAGGCGGCGATTTCAGACTCTATTGTCTGTACGTGGTGGCAGCGCTGGTCATCTTGCTTTTAGTTATCGCAGCGTAAGGAGAGGGAATGATGACTTTCCAAGAAACACCTTCGTTTATGATGGGAATATTCGCGGTTATTCAAGCACTCTTTCTGCTGGCGATAACCCCATTATGTACAGGTATTTCTCGCCAAATTCGTGCCAAGATGCATTCGCGTCAAGGTCCTGGTATTTGGCAGGATTACCGAGATATTTTTAAATTACTTAAACGTCAATCCGTAGCCCCTGAGCAATCCGGCGTGATCTTCCAAGTGATGCCTTATGTGTTATTAGGCAGCATGTTATTAGTGGCAATGGCATTGCCTGTCTTTACGGCAACCTCTTTGTTTGGTGGTGCGGCTGACTTAATTGCATTAATTTATCTGTTTGCACTATTTCGTTTCTTTTTCTCTTTATCCGGTTTGGATTCAGGTAGTCCATTTGCGGGTATTGGGGCCAGCCGTGAACTGACATTGGGTGTATTAGTTGAGCCTATTTTAGTGCTTTCGTTGATTGTGGTGGCATTGATTGTGGGTTCAACCAATGTCGGTACTATCAGTGCGACGCTCGCCCAAGGTTGGGTATCACCCACAGCTACACTTTTAGCCTTATTGGCTTGTGCTTTTGCGGCATTTATTGAAATGGGCAAAATGCCTTTTGACGTCGCGGAAGCAGAGCAAGAATTACAAGAAGGACCACTAACCGAGTACTCTGGCTCTGGTTTTGCCATGGTTAAACTGGGTATTGGTTTAAAACAAGTAGTGATTGCTGAGCTGTTCCTTGCCGTATTTATTCCTTTTGGCAAAGCGACTGAATTTACCTTTGTCGCGCTTCTTGTCGCCTTAGTGTTAATGGCCGTGAAATTGCTGGTCGTGTTTGTATTAGCGTCATTAGTTGAAAACAGTTTAGCGCGTGGTCGCTTCTTACTGACTCAGCATGTGACATGGTTAGGGTTCGGTGTTGCGGCACTGGCTTTTGTTTTCTATTTAACTGGTCTATAAGGAGCGATGATTGCAATGGAAAATATAGCTCTTGCGACCTTACTCATCCCATTTGCAGGGGCGTTAATTACGTCCATACTGCCAAATCGGATGGCGAAGTGGTTATGTACACTGTTCGCTTTATTAGCCACATTAGGTACTGTTGTTTTAGGTTGGCAGTTCCTCGCTGAAGGTAAAGTCGATACCACAATTACGCTAGTACAATATGGTGATGTTGCGCTATTTGGTTTTACCATTGATCGCGTCAGTACCTTAATTGCTTTTGCCGTTGTGTTCTTAGGATTACTCGTTAGTTTTTATTCAACGGGTTATCTCACTAACGGTAACCGTGAGCACCCCCATGATGGGACTCGTCGTTATTATGCTTTCCTGTTGATCTTTATTGGTGCTATGGCAGGTTTAGTACTGTCATCTACCATTTTAGGGCAACTGCTGTTTTTCGAAATTACCGGTGGTTGTTCTTGGGCATTAATTGGTTATTACCAATCAGAGAAGTCATTGCGTTCGGCAATGAAGGCATTGTTAATTACTCATGTTGCGTCAATCGGTCTGTATCTTGCAGCAGCAACCTTGTTTGTAAGTACGGGTTCGTTTGAATTAACCGCGATAGCAACATTAGATGAGCCAACAAAACTGATTGTCTTTGGCGGTATTCTGTTTGCTGCTTGGGGTAAATCAGCACAGCTTCCTTTACAAGCTTGGTTACCTGATGCAATGGAAGCACCAACACCTGTAAGTGCTTACTTACACGCTGCGTCAATGGTTAAAGTGGGCGTGTATATCTTTGCTCGTGCCATTATTTCTGCCGGTGATGTCCCTCATATCATTGGTTGGGTGGGGATCGCCATGGCGGTTATCACTCTGATTTATGGCTTTATGATGTATCTGCCACAAAAAGATATGAAACGTCTGTTAGCATGGTCAACCATTACACAGCTTTCTTATATCTTCCTCGCGTTATCTATCTCAATCTTTGGACCTCGTGAAGCCTTTAATGGTGGTGTGGCTTATATCTTTAACCACGCTTTTGCTAAAAGTTTGTTCTTCTTAGTCGCAGGTGCTTTAAGTTATAGCTGTGGTACTCGTATGTTACCGCGCTTAAAAGGGTTAATTAATAAATATCCATTGCTGGGTGTGGGCTTTTGTGTTGCTGCGTTAGCGATTGCAGGTGTACCACCACTCAATGGTTTCTTTAGTAAATTCCCTATCTTTGCAGCAGGCTTTGAATTATCGAGTGTGTTCTGGGTAATGACACCTATTATGGTTCTGGTACTGATTGAATCTGTTGCAAGTTTCACTTGGTTTATCTACTGGTTTGGCCGTGTGGTGCCAGGAGAACCAAGTAAAGAAGTTGCGCAAGGACAACCGGTTCCTATGGCAATGCAAATTGTGATTGGAATCCTGATTATTATGTCTTTCGCATCCAGTGTTATTGCTGTGACTTGGCTAGGATAAGGGGATAAATCATGACTGGAGCACTTATTGTTAATAATTTAGCGGGGTTAATGATGATCACCTCGCTACTGGTGATAGGCGCAAGAAAGCCTATTGCTTCCTGTTGGTTTTATGCTCTGCAATCCTTTGTTTTGGTGATGATTTTTGTCACTTTAGCAAATACGCTAGATGCACATCAACTGACACTTTGGGCGATAACCGCCTTCTTTACCAAAGTTCTACTCGTTCCACTTATCTTAGGATTTGCCTTCCGCAAATTATCCGATCCGAGCGCCAATATCAGTGTCATTAAACCGGCATTATTGATGTTATTAGCCGCCGTGATTGTGATTTTATGCTGGTTTGTGGTTGAGCCAATTCAAATACCTATGGTGGCGGAATTGAAACCTGCATTAGCGGTCTCTTTAGGCCATTTTATGCTAGGTCTACTGTGTATTGTGACTCAACGAAATATTCTAAAACAAGCATTTGGTTACTGCTTAATGGAAAACGGCTCTCACTTAACACTCGCTTTATTAGCGTGGAGGGCACCAGAGTTGGTAGAAATTGGTATAGCAACGGATGCCATTTTTGCTGTGATTGTCATGGCAGTATTGGCGCGTAAGATTTACCGCACGCTCAACACACTGAACGTGGATCAACTGACCGCGCTGAAGGGGTGAGGAGATGAATCAAACAACCATGTTAACAATCTTAATGTTTGCACCGCTGGTATTTTCGATATTGGCATTTTTAAGCCCATTATTGAAAGCAGCGGCACGACCTATCGTTACAGGCATTCATACTATAGGTATTTTTGTCTTAGTCATTGCCGCGTTAGGCACTGTTGCTGATGTGATGTCCCATGGCGAAATACTGGCAGCAGCGAAATGGGTTCATGTTGATAGTTTAGGGGCACTATTTCTAGCCATTTTAGGCATCATTGGTTTTTTAACCGGCCTGTATTCTATTGGTTATATGAATCATGAAGTGGATGAGGGCGAAATTTCTGTTCGTACTTTATGTAACTACTATGGTTTCTTCCACCTCTTCCTTTTCACCATGTTATTAGCGATCACCAGTAATAACTTGATCTTGATGTGGGCCGCGATTGAAGCCACAACATTAAGCTCTGCTTTCTTAGTAGGGATTTATGGTCAACGCTCTTCATTAGAAGCTGCATGGAAGTACATTATTATCTGTAGTGTCGGTGTCGCATTTGGTCTTTTTGGCACAATTTTAGTTTATGCCAATGCAGCAAGCTTTATGCCTGATCCTGATCAGGCCATCTTCTGGACAGAAGTGTTGAAATATACACATCAGTTAGATCCAACACTGATGCATTTAGCTTTTGTATTTATTTTGATCGGTTTCGGTACCAAAACCGGGTTATTCCCAATGCATGCATGGTTACCAGATGCTCACAGTGAAGCGCCAAGCCCTGTTAGTGCGCTGTTATCTGCGGTGTTATTAAACTGTGCGCTGTTAATCATTATTCGTTACTACATTATTATTGATGCAGCAATAGGCACTGAATTCACTCGTAACCTATTGTTAATCTTTGGCTTCCTCTCTGTTGCTATCGCCGCGTTCTTTATTCTGATCCAGCGCGATATGAAACGCTTATTAGCGTACTCCAGTGTGGAAAACATGGGGTTAATTGCAGTGGCTCTGGGTATTGGTGGCCCGATTGGGATTTTGGCGGCTTTATTCCACACGTTAAACCACAGCTTAGCAAAAGCATTGCTGTTCTGCGGCTCTGGTAACGTGTTACTGAAATACGGTACACGGGATCTAAATGTCGTGAAAGGCATGTTTAAAGTAATGCCATTAAGTGCTGCATTATTTGCTGGCGGTGCTTTGGCATTAGGGGGCATGCCACCATTTAATGTCTTTATCAGTGAATTTATGATTGTTGTTGCAGGCTTAGCAGCTAAGCATATGGGATTAACAATTCTATTATTATTGTTATTAACCGTAGTATTAGGTGGATTAGTTCGTATGGTAGCTAAAACGGTATTTGGTCCAAAACCGGATGTGGTTGCCAAAGGTGAATTAGGTCTGTTAACCACACTACCGATGATCATTTTGATTGCGCTTATGTTGTTAATGGGAACACATATTCCTAAGCCAGTCAGTGAGTTATTAGAGAACGCAGCCAATATCGTGATGAATATCGATGAGAGTGGATCACCAAATTATACATGGCCAACAACGTTAATCAGCAATCCATCAATATCGGTTCAGGAGAAGTAACGTGAGCTATCAAAATTATGTCAGTAGAAAAGAGGGAAACGAACTCGGTGCGGGTTATGTTGCTAAAGTTCGAGAAAAATTCCCATCAGCTATTCTTGATGAAGAGCGACAAACCGCTGATCAATTGACGATAACAGTTAAAACGGGATCACTGCCTGAAGTGGTGGAGTATCTATATTACGGTTTAGGAGGCTGGTTACCTGTTTTATTTGGTAACGATGAACGTAGTTTAAATGGTGATTATGCCGTCTATTACGCCTTATCGATGGAAGAGGGTGAAAAGTGCTGGATAGTCGTTAAAGCACACGTTAGTCCTATTACACTTGAATTTCCTTCTGTTACCCCGCGAGTTCCTGCGGCAGTATGGGGAGAGCGTGAAATTCGTGATATGTATGGTCTTATTCCTGTGGGATTACCGGATGAGCGTCGTTTAGTGCTTCCAGATGATTGGCCTGAAGATATGTATCCGTTACGTAAAGATGCCATGGATTATCGCCAACGTCCAACGCCAACCACAGAAACAGAAACTTATCCGTTTGTGAACGAAGGCAAACAAGATGCGCGTGTCGTTCCTATCGGCCCTATGCATATTACGTCTGATGAACCGGGACATTTCCGTTTATTTGTTGACGGTGAAAATATTGTTGATGCTGACTATCGCATGTTCTATGTACACCGTGGTATGGAAAAATTGGCAGAAACCCGTATGGGCTATAATGAAGTCACTTTCCTATCAGACCGTGTCTGTGGGATTTGTGGCTTTACACATAGCGTGGCATATACCACTTCTGTTGAAAATGCGTTAGGTATTGAAGTGCCTCGTCGCGCTCATACTATCCGTTCTATTTTATTAGAAGTTGAACGTCTACATAGTCATTTATTAAATATCGGTTTAGCAAGTCACTTTACCGGATTTGATACCGGTTTCATGCAATTTTTCCGTATTCGTGAAAAATCCATGCAGATTGCTGAAATGCTGACGGGAGCACGTAAAACCTACGGCTTAAACTTAATTGGTGGTATTCGCCGCGATATTTTAAAAGATCAACGTATTAAAACTATCCAATTAGTCAGAGAAATGCGCAAAGAAGTCACTGAATTAGTCGACATCTTACTTTCTGCGCCAAATATGGAACAGCGTACTGTTGGGGTCGGGATTTTAGATAAGAAAGTCGCGCGTGATTTCAGCCCGGTAGGCCCGATGATCAGAGCCAGTGGTTTTAAACGTGATGTACGCTTTGATCACCCATTTGCAGATTATGGCAACTTACCATTAACTCTATTTAGTTATGAAGGTGGGGATGTTTTCTCACGTGTGATGGTGCGTATTAAGGAAGTGCTTGATTCTATGGCAATGATTGAATATGCCTTAGATAATCTGCCGGAAGGACCGTTATTAACAGAAGGCTTTACCTACCAACCTTATAAATTTGCACTTGGTTTTACCGAAGCTCCACGAGGTGAAGATATTCACTGGAGTATGTTGGGTGATAATCAAAAATTATTCCGTTGGCGTTGTCGTGCGGCCACTTACGCTAACTGGCCAGTACTACGTTATATGTTACAAGGAAATACGGTTTCTGATGCACCATTAATTATCGGTAGCCTCGATCCTTGTTACTCCTGTACTGACAGGGTAACGCTTGTCGATGTGAAAAAACGTAAATCGAAAACAGTTTCTTATAAAGAAATTGAACGTTATAGCATCGAACGTAAAAATTCGCCGCTCAAGTGAGGGACTGAACGATGTTAAAATTGTTTAAAACCATTATCAAAACAGGCGATGCAACAACAAAATATCCTTTTAAACCATTAGAACTCCCTGATGGTTTTAGAGGAAAACCTGAGTACTCACCTGAGCAATGTATTGTTTGTGGGGCTTGTACTTCTGCATGTCCTGCGAATGCACTGACCATGGAAACCAACCTCGAAACGGGTGAACGTCACTGGCAGTTATTTATTGGTCGTTGTATTTATTGCGGCCGCTGTGAAGAAGTCTGCCCAACTCGGGCAATTGTATTATCAGATATGTTTGAAACGGCAGTCACACAAAAATCAGATCTTTATATTAAAGGTACATTTAAATTATTAAGCTGCCGTGAGTGTCATCAACCCTTTACACCTAGAAAATCTGTTGATTACGCTATGGCACTGCTGGTGCAATCGGGTTGGGATGCACAAACTGTTGAGGCAATGCGTCCACAATTTGAAACTTGCCCAGAGTGTAAACGTAAACATAACCTACTCTCTGATGGTCAAGAAAATATTAGTATGGGCAATGTCGGGAGTGTGAAAAAATGAGTCTACCAGAAATTCCCATCAATCATCATGTCAGCCAACCTATCACATTAAGTGATCAGGTGAAAAAGCTGAAAAAAACGTTATTGAAAGATATTCAACGTTCCGCGTATGTTTATCGTGTTGACTGTGGTGGTTGTAATGGTTGTGAGATTGAAATTTTCTCTGCAATTACACCTGTTTTTGATGCCGAGCGATTTGGTATCAAGGTGGTTGCTTCACCTCGCCATGCTGATATTTTGTTATTTACTGGTGCCGTAACACGCCAAATGCGTGTACCGGCATTACGTGCTTATGAATCAGCACCAGATCCCAAAATTTGTATCTCTTATGGCGCTTGTGGTTGTGGTGGTGGGATATTCCACGATCTCTATTGTGTATGGGGTGGGAGTGAAACCATCGTTCCTATTGATGTGTGGATCCCTGGTTGTCCTCCGACACCTGCAGCAACTATTTATGGTTTTGCTGTGGCATTAGGCTTATTAGATCAAAAACTAAAAGGTCAAAATCACACTGAAGTAGATAATGAACAAGCGTCACTGTTACTGCCGTCGATCCCTCTTGATACTCGGGTAATGATAGAGCGTGAAGCTCGTCGTCTTGCTGGTTATTATCAAGGGCGACAAATTAGTGATCATTTCCTCACTTTACTTGATGGTGCCACAGTACAAGAAGTCAGTGGGCGTGTTGATGAATGGTTACGCCAAGCGAATGATCCTCGTTTAGCGGAAATTGTAAAACGACTGGTGCATTCATTAAACCAAGGAGGCGTTCATGTCTGATGACGCTAAAGTTTACTTTTGGTCATTAAGACAAAAGTTTGTTGATAGCGATGATGATATACCTGAGCAGGCGCAACAAGTGATGTACTACTCGTTGGCGATTGGTCATCACGTCGGCATGATTGACTGCTTAAAAACGGAGTTGGTTTGTCCTTTAGAAAAATATCAAGCATGGATTGATTTATTACCTGAGGGGGAAGCAAAACGAAAAATGCAAGGATTGCTGACTTTCGGTGAGATCAATATCAATTCTGAACATACTCACATGTTAGCTTTAGCTTTCGATCCTATTGCCAAAAGTGATGATCCACTTTTTAGTGAGTGGAGCCAAACGCTGATTAATTTATTAGGTGAAATTGTTATAGAGCCAGCGATTTATTTGATAGTAAAGAGAAAACCATGAGTGAAACAATGACAGCACCTAAGGTCGTATTAACGGTAGGAAATAGCATGATGGGGGATGATGGAGCCGGTCCTCTGTTAGCGGATTTAATGGAAGCAAACCCGATTGATGGTTGGATGGTTATCAATGGGGGAAGTGCGCCAGAGAATGTTTCTTATCAAATAAGAGCATTACAACCGCAATGTGTTGTCATTGTTGATGCGGCTGATATTGGTTTAAAACCTGGTGAAATAAGGGTAATAGATCCTGATTATATTGCAGAAATGTTTATTATGAGCACCCATAACATGCCGTTAAATTTTCTGATAGATCAATTAAAGGACGATATCCCCGATATTACTTTCTTGGGGATCCAGCCCGATCTGGTGGGATTCTATTACCCAATGACCGAAGCGGTAAGAAACGCTGTTGATAAAGTTTATCAAGGCATTAAGTCTTGGCGAGTTGATTACTTTCCTGAGCTTGAAGTCTGTGATGAAGACGATATCGAAGAATAGAAAAATTAAAGTACAAAAAACATAAAGTATAAATAAGTATCCATAAGTAAAAAACATCCGTTCTGCGGATGTTTTATATTAATGAGTGATATAAGTGTCATAACCGCTAAAAAAAGACAGTTTTGTAACTTATATCACTCATTGGTAAACAGTCATCTTGAGCCTATCTTTTTTAAAAAACGCACATCCTTAACCCTTTCTTCATCAGTATCAAGACAAAATTACTTATACTTAGCCTAACTAGTGAATTTTAGAGGCCTAATTGGCTCAAAAAGCGCACTTTTTGATTAATGTTAAGTGTAACATAGCAAGATTAGCTTCATATTAAGCTAACTATCTTTGCTACCCTTAATGCCCTTAAGCAAAAATGTTCACGACAAAATATTTCTGTCTTATTAAAAAAATAAAAGGTTCGGTATGTCCTCTTCTTTTCCCCAATTAAGTATTGTGGTGGCGGTTTTTAATGGTGAAAAATTTTTACCACAGTTTTTTAATTGTTTACATGCACAACAACTGGAAAACTGGGAACTTATTTTAGTTGATGATGGCTCTACTGATAACTCTCGTCAGATCTTAGATAAATGGGAAAAACACTTTCCCAATGTCACTATTTTAACACAAGAAAACCAAGGTGTTTCCGTTGCGCGTAATACAGGATTTGCTGTTGCAAAGGGGGAATACGTTGCTTTTCCTGATATTGATGATGTGATAGATAAACGCATGTATCCCCGATTACTTGAAATTGCCCAAGCCGATAATTTGGATGTGGCAACCTGTAATGGGAATTATGTTTATGATGATAAAAACCGACCAACACGCCCTATCTTTCCTTCAACGCGTTTAACAACCACAGAGGTATTAACCGGGCCTCAATGGCTTGAACGTGCTCTTGAGTCGAAAAAATTCTTACATGTTACATGGTTAAATATTTATCGACGTCAGTTTTTACTGGAGCATGGTTATTACTTTGAGCCGGGTTTGCATCACCAAGATATTCCTTGGACGACAGAAGTGTTATTAACGGCGAAACGGGTAAAATATATCGATGAGCGTTATTACGACTATTTTATTCATTCTGGCTCCGTGTCGCATACGACACCCGATGATCGTATTCATGTAAGAACAATTTATAACTATATGAAAATACTTGAGATGCTGGATGCTATTAATCAGCGCCATGCTGAGATAGCAAAAACGATCAATGCTTGTTATTGGCAAATAGCCAAAGAAGGTTTAGGTATTATTCATTCTATTGATGCGATTAGTTCACCAGAAACCAAAAAACAGATAGTTAAGGTATTTTTTGAGCGGGGAATTTGGGCATTAATTTGGAAAAATGCGAAAGATTTTAGATTAAAATGGCGTTTAGGGCGGCGTTATTTTCGACTGAAAAAAATATTAGCAGAATAAATATAAGTGGGTGTAATAATTTGCACCCTTTATTTTTTCATTAATATACTTATCGTAAAATTAGGTTATTTCGTAAAAATAGCAATTTATTTTGTTATATGCTCACTATTAAGAATGAGCATAACCTATATAACTGATTTATTAGAAAAAACTGTGCTCTATTTAAAAATTTGTCATATTGAACGCTATTGCTTGATGAAAGTTTATGTAAAATCAATAAAATGTTGGATATTATTCGAGTAATTCAAGAAAAGCTTTTATGATGCCAAGCAATTAATCCTTTTGTCTGCATCAATGTGCAGAACATCATAATAACAACAGTTAACTTATTTCTTTTCTGCCTCTTTCAAACAGATTGAGACTGATGATAAGTCGTATCTAAAAAATCGGAGAATATTTATGTCTATTCGGTTTAGTTGGCGAAAATCGTTTATTGCTTTATCCTGCTTAGCCGCACTTAGTGTTCCTGTTACTACTTCAGCACAAACCTTAAAATTAGCCATTGGTGAAGAGCCGACAGAAGGTTTTGATCCCATGTTAGGGTGGAGCCATGGTAGCTACTTACTGCTACACAGCCCATTATTAAAGCAAAATGCGGATCTGAGTTGGTATAGCAATATGCTCAGTGATTATCAGCCTAGTGCAGAGGGCACAACATGGAAGCTGACGTTAAAACCAGATTTGAAATTTTCTGATGGTTCCCCTTTAACCGCAAAAGATGTTGCCTTTACCTATAACAATGCCGCGGCAAGTGGCGGTAAAGTGGATATGGGAAACTTTCTTTCTGCAACGGCAGATGATGATTTACATGTCACTATTGCTTTAAAAGCGCCTCAAAGTACTTTTGTTAATGTATTAGGCTCGCTAGGCATTGTTTCGGCTGATAAATATGATGAAAAAACCTATGCACAAAAGCCGATTGGTGCCGGTCCTTATCGTATGGTCAGTTTTCAACCGGGTCAGCAACTCATCGTTGAGGCAAACCCTTATTATGCGGGTAAGAAAAATGATTTCGAAAAGCTTATCTTTGTTTTTCTTGATGAAGATGCCGCTTTTGCTGCCGCTCAAAGTGGACAACTAGGGGTTGTTCGTATTCCTCCTGCCACCGCAGCCATTGCTAAAAATTTGCCTAATGTAAAATTGTGGGAAAGAGCCAGTGTTGAAAATCGTGGTATTGTCTTTCCTATGGTGAAATCAGGTGAGAAAAATGCACAAGGGTATGATATCGGTAATGATATCACCGCAGATATCGCCATCCGTAAAGCGATTAACTATGCCCTTAACCGCCAATTACTGGCAGAGCAAGTATTAGATGGATATGCAGTTCCTGCTTATACTGGCGTAAAAGGATTACCTTGGGATCAAACCGAGGCCGCATTTAAAGATGGTGATATTGAAAAAGCCAAACAAATTCTTGATGATGCGGGTTGGAAACTCAATAAAAATGGCATTCGAGAAAAAGACGGTCTAGAAGCGAAATTGACACTCTGGTACACCAGTGGTGATGCAACTCGTCGTGATTTAGCCGAATCAATTCGTGCGTTAGTGCAACCTCTTGGCATTCAAATGGATCTTAAGTCAGGAAGCTGGGATACCGTAGAGCGTTATATGCACTCAAACCCGACTTTGTTTGGTTGGGGAAGTCTTGATCCGATGGAGCTCTATCATCACTATAGTATGAATGCCGCAGGTGTGGGTTACTATAATCCTGGGTATTATAAAAATCCTGCCGTTGAAAAACATTTACAAGCAGCATTAGATGCACCGACATGGCAACAAGCGGTCCCACATTGGCAAGCGGTAGAGTGGGATGGTAAAAATGGCGTCGGTATCAAAGGTGATGCTGCTTGGGCTTGGTTAATGAATATTCAGCATACTTACTTAACCGATCCTTGTGTTGATTTAGGCACTGGCGCTCCGGAAATTCACGGTTCATGGTCATTATTAAATAGCGTAGATACTTGGAAGTGGACTTGTCAGTAATACGTCAAACAGTAGGATTTTTCCTGCGATTATTATGCCTGCTGCTGGTAACAACAGCAGGTGTTTTTATTTTATTAAGTTTTTCGCCGATTGATCCGATCAAGGCCTATATCGGTAGTGATTTGCTAAACGTTCCGCCTGAGCAGTATCCGCTGATAGCGGCTCGCTGGGGGATGGATCAGCCACTATGGATGCGTTTTTGGCTCTGGTTTAGCCAGATAATCCAAGGTGATTTTGGTTATTCCATGCTCTATAACATGCCGGTTATTGATGTTATTCGCCAACGGGCAGGGCCTTCGTTTATCCTGCTTTTTTCTGCATGGCTATTTTCAGGTGTAATAGGGGTGTTAATGGGGTTAGTGGCAGGACGATATCTTAATCGTTGGCCTGATAGGATCATCTCAACCCTCTCTTATTTGCTGGCCTCATTACCGACTTTTTGGGTTGGATTGCTGTTGTTATCGCTGTTTTCGGTAACGTTACACTGGGCACCTATTTGCTGTGCATGGCCGATGGGCAGTAGTGCTGAAGCAGCCACATTGAGCCAACGTTTTTCGCATCTTATTTTACCTATGATAGCGTTAGGATTATTAGGTACAGGTAATATCGCACTGCATACTCGCGCAAAAGTTGCTGAAGTGATGGGCAGTGAATTTATTCATTTTGCTAAAGCCCAAGGTGATAAAGGTTGGGCTATGATGCTTTTTCATGTTCTACGTCATGCCATTACTCCCGCACTTTGCTTACAGTTTGCATCAATTGGTGAATTGTTAGGTGGTTCATTATTGGCGGAGAAGGTTTTTGCTTATCCGGGATTAGGGCAAGCGACAGTAGATGCCGGATTGCGTGGGGATATCCCCCTATTAATGGGGATTGTTGTATTTAGCACAATTCTCATTTTCTTTGGAAACAGTATCTCTAACTACTTGTTACGACGAATTAATAAAGGAATTTTGCGCGACTTATGATTTACGATCCCAATAAGCCTTTATTTAGACTGCTATTTGTCTCAATCGTATTAGTGGGGCTGGTTATTTATGGCTTATCTGTTTCTCATACTGATATTGTGATGGATTTTTTAGCTAGAAACCAAGCGCCATCTACTCAGTACTGGTTTGGCACGGATAATTTAGGCCGTTCACTGTGGTTACGCTGTTTTCAAGGTATGTTAAGTAGCTTAAATATCGGTGTAACTAGTGCCGTTGTCAGTGGTGCTATTGCTTTGATATTCGCTGGGATCTCCTCCATTAATCGCCATTGTGATTTATTGGTCAGAGGGGTGGTTGATGCCTTGTTAGCATTACCTCATTTACTGTTATTGATCTTGATCTGTTTTACTTTAGGTGGGGGACAGCAAGGTGTTATCTGGGCTGTTGCATTAACCCATTGGCCCAAATTAGCCCTAATTTTACGTGGTGAAATTCAACGTATTCGTGAAGCAGATTATGTGATGCTATCTCGCCGTATTGGCAATACACCTTTTGAGTGTGTGAAAAAACACTATATCCCAATGTTATTACCGCAATGGATTGTAGGAACGTTGCTTATGTTTCCGCATGCGGTATTACATAGTGCTGCGTTGAGCTTTTTAGGTTTTGGGCAAGCAGCGCATGAGCCTTCTCTTGGATTGCT
Source organism: Proteus sp. G3927 (assembly GCF_963894685.1). Classification (NCBI taxonomy): domain Bacteria; kingdom Pseudomonadati; phylum Pseudomonadota; class Gammaproteobacteria; order Enterobacterales; family Morganellaceae; genus Proteus; species Proteus sp. G3927. The sequence continues at coordinate 30,082 of NZ_CAWQGX010000009.1, forward strand.
ATTAGCGGATGCCTTACGTTATTTAAGTACCGGTGCTTGGTGGATGGTGTTTTTTCCCGGATTAATTTTAATGTGCTTGGTATTGATATTTGATCAATTTGCTAAAGCCATGCAGCAACTATGGTTAAGAGGGGCAGGATGTTAAGTTTTGAACAGCTTTCCATTGATATTGCGCAGTTTCGTTGGTTAGGAAAGCGCACTTGGCAGCCTTTATTAAAATCTATTTCTCTTGATATTAAACCTGGCAAAATGCTGGCTTTAGTGGGGGGGAGCGGTGAAGGTAAAAGTTTACTCCTGCAAAGTGCATTGGGACTACTACCTGCTAATATGCGAACCCGAGGCACAATTAAACTTAATGGGCATCCGTTAACCGAGCGAGAGCTTATTGCTTATCGTGGTAATACTTTTTGCTATATTCCTCAAGGTGTAACAGCGCTTAATCCGTTAATTAGCATTGGTGAACAACTGGGCCGTTCAGCGCGGTTAAGTGGTGCTGATATCACCTATGAAGATATTAAACACCAATTTGGTTTATATCACCTCTCTAGCTCGTTAGTGAAAACTTACCCCGCAAAATTATCGGGGGGAATGGCTAAACGAGTACTCGCCTGCAATGCAACATTATCTAATGCACAATATATACTGGCTGATGAGATAACATCATGGCTTGATGATGAACACGCTTGTTTATTGCTAGAGCATTTAAAAGAGTTATGTCACCAAGGTAAATCAGTCCTATGGGTCACCCATGATTTAGCTTTGGCTGCTCGTTATGCCGATACCATTGCTGTGTTGAGGCAAAGGGAGCTAAATGAGATAGTCGCTGCTAAAGCGCTTTATCATCATGGTGGGAGTGAGTGGCTAAAAACATTGTGGAATGCACTACCTGAACAGCAGTTTTTAGATCTACAAGAGGGGGCTTGCAACCCATACCCATATTGAGTAGTGATAGATTATCTTCTTTATATACCTTTTTCTCTTAGAGAACCCTATTTTTGAGGTTATTTTTATGCCACTTTTAGCGCTACAGCAACTCTCTGTGCAACAAGCCGGTAAGATGTTATGGCATGATCTCTCTTTTTCATTAGAGGCGGGAGAGCGCTTAGGCATTTCTGCGCCAAGTGGTAGAGGAAAAACAACGTTAGGTCGTGTATTAGCACAATGGCAAATGCCGACTAGTGGGCAAATTCTTTTTAATCAGCAACCTCTGCCTAAGAAAGGTTATTGTCCCATTCAACTGGTTCCGCAACATCCTGATAAATGTTTTAATCCATTTAGAACAACCGGAGAGAGTGTACGTGATGCATGGGTGCCTGATAGCCTGTGGCTTGAAAAATTGATGATAGAGCCAGAGTGGTTAACCCGTAGGCCTAATGAGTTATCAGGAGGAGAATTGGCACGTATTGCATTACTACGAGCACTTGATCCTCGAACACAATTATTAATTGCAGATGAAGTGACTGCACAATTAGATGCACAGATCCAAGCCAAAATTTGGCAAGTATTAATCGATGAAAGTCAAAAACGTCCTTTAAGTTTAATTATCTTTAGTCACAATAAAGCCTTACTAGAAAAAGTATCTACCAGAATATGGTGGGTAGATAAGGAAAAAACATGTTGATAGTAAAAAGGATACTGGAGCGATTTTAATAAAAAAAAGCTTCCTGTATTTTGAAATATAGGAAGCAAACTATTACTACTAATTATAATAATAATAAGGAATTAAAAACGATATGTATAACCAATACCCATATGAATATCTTGATTACGATAAGGGGTCATTTGCCAATTTGTTGTCGTATTAACAGATGACTGTTTATCTAGTTGGTAAGTTAGCCCTACACTAGCAAATGGACGCTGTGCTAACTGTTTTTTGTTGTCGTTATAGTTAATTTTTTGCTGACCTAGATAATCAATATGACTTTGGAAGTCACCTTGGTGATGTGATAAATGCCATAATAAACCCGCTTTGCTGTCCAGTTTGAGTTTGGCATTGACTGTATACTCTATTCCTAATCCTATTTTTGCAAGCAATGAATGTGCATTAAGTTCTTGATAATGGACTGCAAGTTTAGTCCCTTGTGTTTCGCTATAAGCAGAGCGTGATGTTTGATTAAAAGTAAGTCCTGCAAAAGGCGTTACAGTGATAAGGTTATTGAGTGTGTAAGGATAATATCCTTGTAAATCAATATAATAACCGGAGATCTTTGCGTGGCCTTTACCCGCTTCGGTATTATCTAATATTGGTCTTTTAATCGTGACTTTGCGGTTTACATATGCCCCTTTTAATGAAAGATGTAATGCATTGCCATTCGAGGTTGGGTTTAGTGACGGGATTAAATCAACGCTAAAACCAATTAACGGTAAAGGGTATCCTTGATATTCATAGCCTGTCGGTAAAGAAGAGTAGCTATCGCTATCAATAGCAAGACCAACCACTAATGGTGTTTGATTGATATCAAAACGATAAGCTCCACTAATGCCCGTTTGTATAGCGTTGGCTTTATCAATATTTTGATAGTGTGTGAAGCCACTAAGACATGCTTTTTCAGTACCGACAGAACAGGTGGCAGAAGAGAGATAGCGCAATTGCCCTTGTTGCATATCGATAAGTTTATAGCCGTTTTCAGCCATTAATTGCATTGATTTATAGCTGTTTTCTACATCGATTGGTTTACTGATAGCTGTCGATGATTTTGCTGTTTCTTTCTCTTTTACCTTTGTTTTAGCCTGTTGTACTTGTTCATCTTCTACAGGGGGAAGTTCTTTATCAGCTTGTAGTCTGGCTAGGCGCTCTTGCTCCGCCTTTTCCTGCTCAGCTTGCAGTCTGGCTAGGCGCTCTTGCTCCGCCTTTTCCTGCTCAGCTTGCAGTCTGGCTAGGCGCTCTTGCTTCGCCTTTTCTTGCTCAGCTTGCAGTTTGGCTAGGCGCTCTTGCTCCGCCTTTTTTTGCTCAGCTTGCAGTTTGGCTAGGCGCTCTTGCTCCGCCTTTTCCTGCTCAGCTTGCAGTCTGGCTAGGCGCTCTTGCTCCGCCTTTTCTTGCTCAGCTTGCAGTCTGGATAGGCGCTCTTGCTCCGCCTTTTCTTGCTCAGTTTGCAGTCTGGCTAGGCGCTCTTGCTCCGCCTTTTTTTGCTCAGCTTGCAGTTTGGCTAGGCGCTCTTGCTCCGCCTTTTTTTGCTCAGCTTGCAGTCTGGCTAGGCGCTCTTGCTCCGCTTTTTCTTGCTCAGCTTGCAGTCTGGCTAGGCGCTCTTGCTCCGCTTTTTCTTGCTCCGCTTGCAGTTTGGCTAGGCGCTCTTGCTCCGTTTTTTCCTGCTCAGCTTGCTTATCTTTTTCATCTGCAATTCCTTGTTGTTCAGTATTGAAATATTTATCATCGATTTCATCATTTCTCCAAATAACTTGACGCCAGTTATTACGTTCATTAGTGGCTACACCATAAATGATTCTTCCATCATCTGAGATGGCATGTGCTTCTGAATCTTTTCCCCCGTCAAGTGTTCCTAAGTCATACATATGATTATTGAAATAAATAAAACCATGACGATGAAACATGATAAAGGCATGAGGACCAGTGCCTGTTAGATCTTTTGGAATGGTATTTAAGTTATACTCATCAGTTTCAGACCATCCTACAACATATTTACCATCAGCAGTAATATCAAGTGCTCTGGCATTTCTAAATCTTGCTTCTTCTTCTTTTTTAGAAAGATTACCAATATTGATGAGTTTATCATTAGAGAAGTCATAGAGTAGTGCTTGACTAAAAATTGCTGAAGAAGTTTTTGTTCTAGTAGGTAACCTAATTGCATAATTATTATGCCAAACATCTCCCCAGCCAACACTATAGTTCCCATCTGCTGAGGTATCTGCAAGTTTTGTCGATCCAAATTCAGAGAGACTAAGTTCTCGTATAGGGCCTGATGCTGTTGTGATAAAGGCAACTTTAGGATATTCTCTATCCAGTAATTTCTTTTTAGGTAAATCTCGGTTTAGCTGGCCAATAAAGACTTGACCATTATCACTGATTTTTTGAATATCAACACCTCTTCTTTTTATTCCCTTTAAGAAAGGATATTCAGTAATTGGTGAAAGTAAAATTGCTTTTTCTGGATGATTAGCTAAATACTTATTAACGTTATCGAATGTTAATTCGAAGTCTTCTTTTTTATAGATATCATAAATATATAGCTTCTTTCTCTCATCACCTTTGTATTCATATAAAATAAAATTACCATCTTTCGTTAAATATCTAATCTCCATGTTTCTATCTAAAATAGAAAATGTATTGTTATATACGTTATAGGCAAATACATAACATCCATTGTATGTACCACAACCGATAGTATCTTCAAAAATACTATTATTTTTAACCATCTGCTCTAATCTGGCTCTAGCACCTGCAAAGGCATACCCAACAACAGTTTTACTATTTTTTGAAATATGGGAAAGGTAAAGAACATCTAATTGCGAATTATTTTCTTTATTTATTTTTTTTATGGTTTTTCCGCCATCTATACTAATAAATAATTCATTTGGTAAGAGTTTTTCTGAGAAATAAACGGTTTCTCTAACATTATAATCAGGTATCTTTTTTTGAATATTACGTTCACCTTCATCAGCTATACGATTATATAATGAAAGTGTATCATCATTTATTGTTGCATATATGTAAGTGCTTCCAAACGGCGTCATTAACTGTTGGTTGTAACTATGCTTATCTAAGACACGGCCGTGGAGATGTTTAATGTATTCATATCTATTATGAGTAAATTCATAAAATTGACTTGCATTATTTGCAATACTAAAAGGGTTATAAATTGAGTCTCCCATATCATTTATATTATAATTGCTGTAGCAATTAATAGGCCATATATAGAGAGGACACAATATATATAATATTGATTTATTTTTCATTTTCATTTTATTTACCAAAAATAAGATTTTAACTGGAGGTTAACCTCTGTATTAATTAAAGTCAATTGGATAAAATGAAATGAATTTAATATATAATAATGAGTAAGAAATTATTATTATGTATATATATTTGGTGTTTTAATTAAATTTACTTTTCTAAGTGTTAATTCATTTTGTAGATTTATGATTTGTTCTTTATTTGCGGAACGCCAATTCTTCGCTTCACCATATACGCCATGCTGATGAAACGCATTAATACGAATTATAATTGATTCACCAAGTGAATTAATAAAATGAGAAAGCGGTTCTATATTCTCTAAATAATCGGTTTTTTCTGGAATATATAAAAGGCGTAATTCTGCAAGTAAATTATGCTCACTTAACCATTTGATTGATTTTTTAATACGTTGATTACTACGTCCGGTTAAATAAATATGTGTTTCTTCACTCCAACTTTTTAAATCAATCATCGCTCCATCCATAAAGGGGGCGATTTTTTGCCAACCATTAAGTGAAAGAGTGCCATTACTGTCAATTAAACAGGTAAGATGTCGAAGATCAGGGGCTTCTTTGATTGCTTTAAAATAATCAATTAAAAATGGAAGTTGTAACGTAGATTCCCCGCCACTTACGGTTACCCCATTGATAAAGGCTGCATATTTACGCGTAATTGCAATTAGTTCATCAACCGTATAGGTCAATGTCATAGGGCTTGATTGGCGAGGACATTGCTGAATACAAGTATCACATTGCTCACAACGGTGAGAGTTCCAACTTACTACTCCGTTTTGCAACGAGAGAGCTTGCTGAGGGCAAGTGGCAATGCAATCCCCGCAGTTATCACAAATCCCCATAGTGTAGGGATTGTGACAGTTCTTACAGCGTAAATTACATCCTTGTAGGAAGATGGCGAGGCGATTGCCTGGGCCATCAACACAAGAAAAAGGCAGTATTTTATTTATCGAAGCGCATCTGCTGTTCATGGCTAATCACTCGTGGTTTTCGTTCAGCAATATGGCAATTGGTTGTCGCTTCATCTCCTAACCAAGTTGTATTTAGGCGAGAGCCTTCTTCTTTATATTTTTTTAAATCCGATAACCGCACCATATACCCAGTGACACGGACTAAATCATTACCACCCACATTAGCGGTAAATTCGCGTAATCCGCAAGAAAACGCCCCTAAGCACAGTTGCATTAAAGCATCAGGATTTTGTTTGATAGTTTCATCCACGGTTAAAATATCACTAATACCTGAGGTATAAAATTGATGGTGGGGGGCAACGGTCATTAAATGAGTAACAGGATCAGGCTCTGTTCCATAAGGAATACGGGTAGCCGGTGTAGTACCAATATCAGAACTTATGCCTGATTGAGCATGTAACATGGCACGCTGTTTCCAACCATATTTTACAGGGGTCTGAGCAACAAACTGGGCTAGTTTTTCACTAATAATATAGCTAAGTTTATTGGCTGCTTCGCTATGACCATAGTTTGCTGTATGACCTTCTTTTTCAAGTAATAGAGAAACTGCTTCAGCCATACCATAAATGCCAAACATCGGGGCAAAACGATCGGGTGAGATCAAACCTTCTTCTACTAAAAAGCTTTGTTGAAAAAAGTTTGATTTTTCATAGAGGAATTCGCAACGAGCATTGATGATCTCGATTTGTTTTTGCATATAAAACGGCAATACATTCTCTAGAAAGTCGGCACTATTTTGGCTGCGCTTTGCTACTTCTTTGAGATTGATACGAACTAAAGTGCTACCGCCACCACTTTGCGGTAGAGAGTTATAACAACTAACAATACCGTATTCATCTTTACCAAATACAGCATCTTGCAATGTACCGTTAGCAATATGGGGTTTACTACTATGACAAATATTGGTGATTGCTTGGTGCAATAAATCAGAAGGTGTTAGCGCCGCGTCATAAATAAAGGTGAGATTCGGGGCTACTTGTTGAAGTTCAACATCTACCTTAAGAATTAAACGTGTAATGATAGAGTCTTCAGGGCCAATATTAGCGTGCATAAAGGCATCAGGAAGGGTTCTATCAAGATAGCGCCAGAAACGCTTTAATTTTGGATAGAGTTGCTCTTGCGTCAAATTCCCCACATAAGGTAGTAAGATTTTATCAATACGACCTAAATAAACCGGCATTGAAGTGACTGAAGGAACATGATGATAAAGGATAGTCAGCATATTTAGCGCATCATCAAAATCTTGGGCAGGTTCAAGCTCTAAATAGCGCGAGCCTTGTGCTAAGAATTTCGCGTAATCAGGTAATACATAACGTGGTTTATAAGGGGCATGACCTTCATACATATCGCAGATAACCCGTTCATTTAGCGCAAGGCTCGCCTCGTTAGATAATGTCGGGTATGGCAACATATTTTCCGCTTCTAATGCTAGAAAATGACGTTTTTGTTCGGGGGAAAGGGTTGGATTTTCTACGATTTGTTGACAACGTTGGATAACAGATTGTTCAGTCATAACCACCTCAGCAACTCAAGAGCAAAAGAAAGATGTAAGATTTATTTATCGCATTAGGTTAATAAATTGACTGAGATTTACTGTGATTTTAAACAAAGCCCATTCAAAGTTTAAGGGAATAGCACGAAAATACGTATAAATTAGATATATCTAAAATAATTTAACCTATTTTAGATAGAAACATAGACATGAAGGTGAGTACTAATGACTCACCTTATTATGTTAATTTGTGGCAGTGTTATTTAACTTCAGATCTATTTTCTGTTTCTTCTTGCTGATCACTTTTTTGTTCATCATCTTCTTTTTCATGACGAGTGGGTAAACTTGCGGTTAATAAATAGGGCGATTGCTGCCAATGCACTGGTGTTAATTGCAATAAGCTGTGGGACAGTAAAAAACCAATCGCCAGAGCAACCAATAGCATCACACGCAATAAATTAGTGGTGTTATCGACTTGGCCAGATTCTGTGACAAGTTGGTGTGTATCTAACGTCAATCTTAGAAAACCCTTTGGCTGATCTTGACCAGGGATAGGCACCACCAGCTGATGATTAAAAGAACCGCCACTTTTTTGTCCTTCTAAGGCCAATCGCTCTTTTACCGTCACATTTTCACCACTATGCGCTATTTGTGTGCCATCTTGCCAATAAAGACTTGCATCCAGTACCCGACTATCGTGAGTTAGATGATTTAAATTAGCTATAATGTGTGGATTTACGTTATCTTTGCTACTGTCATCCATATAATTGGATAATGAGAAGGCAACTTGTTCTGCCAGTGTTTTGGCAAGCTCTTCAAACTGGGTGATACGGGCGTGCTGATTTGCACGGCTAAAATAAGAGGCACCTTGCATCAAAAAAGCCAATAATGCGATACAAATCAGTATAATCGCGGTTTTTTGTAGTTTGAATTTTAGTTTATCTTTAAGCATGTTCAACCTTTTGCGTAAGCAAGTATGTGCATGTTGCCAGATGAGTCACAGATAGAATAGGCTGAATAACAATTATTTTGTTCAGACAGGGGAAAACAGGAGAATAAGTATGTCAAATAGTCTGACCTATTGCTATTTACCGGATGAGATCCGTAAATGGCCAGGTCTACCGCTATCACTCAGTGGTGAAGAAGTGATGCCACTGGATTATCGTGCAGGCGATAGCGGATGGTTACTTTATGGACGAGAACTTGATAAAAAAAGAATAAGTGAGTTCCAGCATAAATTAGGTGTGGCTATTGTGGTGGTTTCTTCATGGCGTATTGATGATTACCAAGTGGTACGTATTGCGGGAAGTTTAACCCGTCGTATTCGTCGGTTATCTGATGAATGTGGTTTAGATGTTGTACCCTTTGGGCAGATCCCACGTTTACGCTCTCCGGGACTTTTAGTGATGGATATGGATTCCACGGCTATTCAAATTGAGTGTATTGATGAAATCGCTAAACTGGCCGGTGTCGGTGATAAAGTGGCCGAGATAACGGAGCAAGCGATGCAAGGTGAAATGGATTTTAGTGAAAGCCTAAAATTGCGTGTTGCACAATTAGCGGGAGCTGATGCGAATATTTTACAAAAAGTAATGGATAATTTACCTCTGATGCCCGGGTTAACAAGTTTAGTGCGTAAGCTTCAGGCAATGGATTGGCAAATTGCGATTGCATCAGGGGGATTTACTTATTTTGCTGATAACCTAAAACAGCGATTACGTTTAGTTGCAGCGGTTGCTAATCAGCTAGAAATTAAAGATGGTAAATTAACGGGCAAAGTCAAAGGCCCTATTGTTGATGCTAAATATAAAGCGCAAGTGCTTACACGCTTAGCTAAAGATTTAGATATACCGCTGGAACAAACCATTGCGATAGGTGATGGCGCAAACGATCTTAAAATGCTTAGAAAGGCGGGTTTAGGTATTGCCTACCATGCCAAACCTAAAGTATATGCACAAGCCAAAGTAGCTATTCGTCATGCTGATTTAATGGGTGTGATGTGTATTTTAAGTGCAGGATTAAAGCACGAAGAACGATAAGCTTTCAGTCAAGAAAATAACGGGGAGAGCAGTGTGGCAAAAGCAGCCAAAAGAGCCTTTGTATGTAATGAATGTGGTGCCGATTACCCGCGTTGGCAAGGACAATGTTCTGCGTGTCATGCGTGGAATACCATTACGGAAGTGCGCCTTGCGGCGACACCTTCTGCCCGTAACGATCGTTTTAGCGGTTTTGCCGGAGATGCGAAAGGAATAAGTCGTGTTCAAAAGCTCTCTGAAATTAGCCTTGAAGCATTACCTCGCTTTTCGACAGGATTTAAAGAATTTGATCGTGTGTTAGGCGGAGGGGTTGTGCCGGGAAGTGCCATTTTAATTGGCGGAAATCCGGGGGCGGGTAAAAGTACACTATTACTGCAGACCATGTGTCGTTTAGCCACTGAAATGAAAACCTTGTATGTCACGGGAGAAGAGTCATTACAGCAGGTTGCCATGCGGGCGCACCGCTTAGGTTTACCGACAACCGAATTGAATATGTTGTCAGAAACCAGTATTGAACAAATTTGTTTAATTGCCGCTCAAGAGCAACCTAAATTAATGGTCATTGACTCGATCCAAGTAATGCATATGGCCGATATTCAATCTTCCCCGGGCAGTGTGGCACAGGTACGAGAGACAGCCGCTTATCTGACTCGTTTTGCTAAAACGAATGATATTGCCATTATTATGGTGGGTCATGTCACCAAAGATGGCACATTAGCGGGACCTAAAGTATTAGAACACTGTATTGACTGCTCAGTGATGCTTGATGGTGAAACGGACTCACGTTTTAGAACATTGCGTAGTCATAAAAACCGCTTTGGTGCGGTGAATGAGTTAGGTGTTTTTGCCATGACCGAACAAGGTTTACGCGAAGTGAGTAATCCATCGGCTATCTTTTTAAGTCGTGGTGATGAGGTGACTTCAGGCAGTTCTGTTATGGTGGTGTGGGAAGGAACACGGCCATTACTGGTGGAGATCCAAGCATTGGTCGACCACTCTATGTTATCAAATCCTCGCCGTGTTGCGGTGGGATTAGAGCAAAATCGCTTAGCAATATTATTAGCGGTTTTGCATCGTCATGGTGGTTTACAGATGTCTGATCAAGATGTCTTTGTTAATGTCGTTGGCGGTGTCAAAGTAACCGAAACCAGTGCAGATTTAGCTTTATTACTATCATTAGTATCGAGTTTTCGTAATCGTCCTTTACCGCGTGATTTAGTTATTTTTGGTGAGGTAGGACTCGCGGGAGAAATTCGTCCTGTACCAAGTGGACAAGAGCGAATTGCAGAAGCAGCAAAACACGGTTTTAAACGTGCTATTGTGCCTAATGCGAATATGCCAAAGAAAAATCCACCTGATATGAAAGTGTATGGTGTGAAGAAACTATCAGATGCGTTATCTGTACTTGATGATTTGGACGACTTCTAAAGGAGTAAATCATGGGATCTTTTGATTATATCAAACAGGCAATAAAAAAGAATGGCTATACCTTACAGCAAGTTGCCGATGAAAGTCAGATGACAAAGGGCTATCTTAGCCAGCTTATTAATAACAAAATCAAAAGCCCCAGTGCACAAAAAATGTCCGCATTACACCAATTTTTGGGATTAGAATATCCATTACAACAGAAAACCATTGGGGTGATTTTTGGTAAATTCTATCCTCTTCATACTGGGCATATTTATTTAATTCAACGAGCTTGTAGTCAAGTGGATGAATTGCATGTCATTTTATGTCATGACGAACCTCGTGATAAAGAGCTATTTATCAATAGTGCGATGTCACAACAGCCGACGGTAAGTGATAGGTTGCGCTGGTTATTACAAACTTTTAAGTATCAGAAAAATATTCGTATTCATGAGTTTAATGAACATGGTATAGAGCCTCAACCTCATGGTTGGGAAATGTGGAGTGAGGGTATCAAAGCCTTTCTACAAGAAAAACAAATCGCGCCGGATTTTATCTATACCAGTGAACGAGAGGACGCCAGTCAATATGAAGCATTTTTAGGTATTGAAACGGTACTGGTCGATCCTGAGCGCTCGTTTATGAATATTAGCGGTAGTCAAATCCGTCAAGCGCCATTTAAATATTGGGAATATATTCCTACCGAAGTAAAACCTTTTTTCGTGCGTACAGTGGCTATATTAGGTGGTGAATCGAGTGGAAAATCGACCTTAGTAAATAAGCTTGCCAATATTTTTAATACAACCAGTGCGTGGGAATATGGCCGTGATTATGTCTTCTCTCATTTAGGAGGAGACGAAATGGCATTGCAGTATTCTGATTATGATAAAATAGCTTTAGGTCATGCCCAATATATTGATTTTGCAGTTAAATATGCTAATAAAGTCGCATTTATCGATACTGATTTTGTAACAACACAGGCTTTTTGTTTACGCTATGAAGGAAAAGAACATCCTTTTGTACAGGCATTGATTGATGAATATCGTTTTGATTTAGTTATTCTGCTAGAGAACAATACGCCATGGGTTGCCGATGGTTTACGCAGTTTAGGGAGTGATAAAGAGCGCCGTCGTTTTCAAACACTGTTGATAGAGATGTTAGATAAAAACAATATTGAATATGTCAAAGTAGATCCTCCTGATTATGATGAGCGTTTTCTTCGTTGTGTCGAATTAGTCAGGGAATTGCTGATGATGCAATCAAAGCATATCGAATAAGTATTTTTAAAAACGCCATTAATTGGCGTTTTTTATTTATTGCTAGCTATATAATCACAATAAGAATGAAATTTTTGTTTAAACCTAAAGTATGGATAAAAACGGCTGTTCATTAAGCGATTAGCATAATAATGCTATTTTTTTCAAATTAGTGAAAATGATTACTGCAAATTAATGGTAGATCTCTATGATAAAAGTTAGGTATAGATATATCGGTGTGTATTTCTTTTTCTCTTAAGTGTGAGGAGTCACACACTTTGTCTTCATAAGCTTAACCAATTGAAGAAACAGATTTATTTTCGCAAAAGGACAAGATAATGGCGCAACCTTCCCGTATTTCACTTCAGATCAAAAAAACAGTTATTTCATTAGCCATTGCTGCTTTAGGCTTTACGGCTTCCTCTTCTGCATTGGCTTATCAAAAAGTCCATCAACCCGATAATAGCTATCAGCAATATATTTCTCAGCGCCAAACGGTGGATATGTTGATCCAAGATGCATTAGAGGCATTTAAATCGCCAGCGCGTGTTTCTGACGCTGGATTTACGGGAAAACTACCTTCTAATATGGAAGTCGTAGCACAAAAGCTACAACAAGCTTATAAATTAGAGCCTTATCGCTTAGATTTACTATTTAGTGCCGCCAGTGCTTATGTCTATAACAATCAAATTGAGCGTGCGGTAACGATTTATAAACAAATTTTAGAAGCTGCACCGGATGATATTGATGCATTAATTTATGTGACTTCTTGGACGCGTTTTGAAGGTAAAGATAAAGAAAGTGAAGCCTATTTTAACAAGTTAAAATCCCTTAATCCGGCAAAAGCTGAAGAGCTAAGCCGCTTTTTTGCTCAAATTGATCGTGTAAGCAAAATGCCATTAAGTGATAAGTTAACGCCAGCAGATTTGGCAACGCTAAATAAAACCAAAGGAAATAATGCCATTGTGACATTGGGTTATGCACTTAATCCAGATGGTACGATGAATCAGATCTTGATTGATCGTTTAAATAAAACCCTTGAAGTCGCAAAACAGTTACCTGATGCAATGATTGTTGTGACAGGTGGTGTGCCGAAAGCACATCAAACCGAAGGTAAATTAATGGCGGATTGGCTAGTTAAACAAGGTATTCCCGCAGAGCGAATTTTCCAAGACAATTATGCACGCTCAACGGTGGAGAATGCGTTATTTAGCCGTTATGCATTAACTAAACACCGAATTAAAACAGCGGTGATTATTAGCTCTGGTAGTCATGTTCGTCGTGCTGATGTTATTTTTACGGTTGCGAGTTGGCAAAGTGGCCCCAGTGATATCACCTATTTAACGGTAGTAGCCCCCGATAAGCCATTAGCCGAATTACAAAAAACATCAAAATCTGATTTACAAGGTATTTATCGCGATGGCTTAAAAGCATTAGGATTATGGAGCTTCCGTAGTTATCCATTAGAAGAGCGTTGATAGACCCTTTGAATATTATTTTGCTACTAAAACTCCACAAGAAAACCAAAAGATTGTGGAGTTTTTTTATTATTCTAAGTGATCAAATTCATACACCAATAAATCCTTATTGAATTGATAACAATTATCATTACTATAAGTTCTTACCTAAATTATAATGAGAACATACAGTGAGAACTCCTCTAATGATCTGCGCATTGATGGCCTCTTTTTCTAGTTTCGCCAATTGCTTATCAATAACAGAAAATAAAGAAATAACAGGCCAGTTTAATCACGATAAGGCACTCTGTTTTTCTACACATTTACAGAGCCAGCGTTATGCTGAGTTAGATGTTAAAGGTATACAAAATCTGCAATTAGCAAACCAAGATGGCACTCATATTCGTCGCTTATTAAAAGATGTGCCCGTTGATGGACAACAACAAAAGATACGCTTCCTATTACCTGAAACGGCAAATTATCAGTTTATTGCCCAAAGAGAAGTTGGGGTACAGTGGCATATCACACTGAAAACATACCCTTATCAGCCTTTAGATAAAGATGCGGGTATAGCATTAACTAGCCCTAGATTGCAAATGCTGGCACAAGATCTCACCGCCAGCAATATACAGTTATTCTGGCAACAGATACAGCAAGAGGGAACTCCCCTTGTTGAACCTTACGATAATCATAACAAGCGCGTGACTTTTTTATGGCAAGGTGCGCAATCTAATGTATATCTATTGGGATCGCCTGCAGGTGATCATGATCCGTTAACGCGTTTAGCCAATAGTGATATTTGGTATCGTAGTTATATCGTGCCTAACGATACATTAATGCAATATAAATTAGCACCAGATGTGCCAGTCATTGAAAATGCAACAGCTGCACAGCAGCGCCGTGCTATTTTAACGACGGCACAGGCCGATCCTTTTAATCTTCACCCTTCACCAAGTAAAGCGGACGATCGCTATAATTACTTTTCATTGCTGTCACTTGATTATCCCCGTGAATGCCAGTTGCCAGATATCTTAGATAGGGCAATGAATGGCAATACATCAATCAGTCGTTTTCATAGTGAAATTTTAAATAATGATCGAGAGATTGCGCTTTATTTACCCGCACAGAAAATGACGACACCGCGGCTATTGGTGCTATTTGATGGACAAATTTATCGCCAACAATATGGCATAGACCGGTTTTTTGATAAGTTGATTGAAGAGGGGAAATTACCTCCTATTGCTATCTTATTTGTCGATAGTATCGATAGTGATCGTCGTAGTGTTGAATTACCACCTAATCCTGATTTTCACCGCTTTTTAGCGGATGAACTTTTGGTTTGGTTAGAGCAAGAGAAAGGCCTGCAAGTAGCCGCTAAGGAAACTATAGTCTCAGGCTCAAGCTATGGGGGGTTAGCCTCTGCATGGGTGGCATTTAACCGTCCTGATCGCTTTGGGAAAGTGCTTAGTATGTCCGGCTCTTATTGGTGGGCGCCAGAAAACGAAGCCCCAGAATGGTTAATTCGCCAATATCAACAGGCGGATAAAAAACCATTACAGTTTTTCTTAGAGGCTGGGTTATTTGAGTCTCGTGAAGGCACTGGAGGAATATTAAATAATAATCGCCAATTAAAGCAGGTTTTACAGCAAAGGGGCTATCCTGTGCAATCGCTAGAGATGGCGAGCGGGCATGATTATATCTCTTGGTGTGAGGCGCTTTATATTGGCACAAAAGCGTTAACTAACGATTAATTATTCATCTTTTTTATCTTAAAGGGATGTGAGTGGTGGTGAACTACACATCCTTTTTCTTTAGGCTAATTTGTCATTTATTTGCCATAAAGCTGTCATCTAAATCGCTTTTTTCTTTCATCTGTTTGTCATTTTACTCTCGTAAGCTCTTTGTGACTTAAAACATAAACCCCAAAATTCTTTATTTTTTTGCGTGCAAGGAAAAAGCTATGTCTCTACGTTATCAACGTTCTGCGTTATCTGTAGTCGTCGTAACACTCTTTACAAGCGTGAGTTTCTCTTCTTTTGCAGCCCCCGTCACTGCCGATACTATTTTGGCGCAAGATCGCGCAGCAAAAGGTAATATTACGGAATTTGGTGGTGCTCGTCGTATAACCTCAGATCAAACTGAAGCATTAAAAGCAGCACTTAATAATCATCAAGCTAAAAATGTGATCCTATTTATCGGTGATGGGATGGGGGATTCTGAGATAACGGTAGCACGTAACTATGCCGAAGGGGCTGGTGGCTTCTTTAAAGGAATTGATGCGTTACCGATGACCGGCCAATATACTCATTATTCTTTAGATAGAAAAACACAAAAACCTAATTATGTAACAGATTCGGCCGCATCAGCAACAGCATGGGCTTCAGGGGTTAAAACCTATAATGGGGCATTAGGGATTGATGTATTTGGTAAAGATCACCAAACGATTTTGGAATTAGCAAAAGCGAATGGTAAAGCGACGGGGAATGTCACTACCTCTGAAATCCAAGATGCAACACCGGCTGCGCTATTTTCACATGTTACTGGGCGTAAGTGTTATGGGCCTGTAGAAACGTTAGCAAAATGCTCAACGAATGCGCTAGAAAATGGCGGTAGAGGTTCAATCTCTGAGCAATTGTTAGTGACTCGTGCCGATATTACACTGGGAGGAGGCGCGAAAAGTTTTGCTCAAACAGCAACGGCCGGTGAATATAAAGGGAAAACGCTCGAGCAACAAGCGATAGAGCGTGGCTATCAAATTGTGAAAGATGCTAAATCGTTAGAGGCGATTACGCTAGCAAATCAAGACAAACCTGTGTTAGGTCTATTTCATGACGGTAATATGGCCGTCGCTTGGGAAGGGCCAAAAGCCACTTATCAAGGTAATTTAAAGAATCCTCCTTTAGAGTGTAAACCGAATTCAAAATTAGACCCGAATGCACCAACATTAGCGCAAATGACCAAAAAAGCGATTGATTTGCTGAAAACGAATGAAAATGGTTTCTTCTTACAAGTCGAAAGCGCCTCAATTGATAAACAAGATCATAATGCTAATCCTTGTGGTCAAATTGGTGAAACGGTGGCATTAGATGAAGCGGTACAAATTGGTTTAGATTTCGCTAAACAAAATGGTGATACGCTTATTATAGTGACCGCAGATCACGCTCACTCTAGTCAAATTATTGAAGCTGATGTGAAATCAAGTGGCTTAACACAAGCATTGATTACCAAAGATGGCGCTGTCATGGTGGTGAATTATGGTAACTCAGAAACGGATTCACAAGAGCATACTGGCGCGCAATTACGCGTTGCTGCTTATGGTCCACATGCTGCTAATGTCGTGGGGTTAACAGACCAAACAGATCTTTTCTTTACTATGCGTGATGCAATGGGATTGAAATAATCTAATAAGGTCACCGAATCGTAGTCTGTCTGAAATGTAGTTGAATTGTCTTACTAAAATTGTTGTATTTTCACGCGACTTAGAGAGATACCCTCAAGTCGCGTTTTTTTCTATGATTTCTTTACAAAAAATAAGAAAACGATAATAAATCAAGACGTTATTTACAGTCTGATTTTGAAAGTTACTTTTTGTTTGCTATAATTAACAGAATTTACAATGATATTCTTATACTATTCTTAACTTCTCCATTGATTATTGCACTTAAGTCGCAATATCTTTTTGCCTAATAACGTCGTTTTGATTAGGGCGTTATCTATAAAAATCATTTTTCAGATATGGTTATCTGCGTAGGATCTCTCTCTTTTTTATGGCATTGAAGGAGAAATGAGCCAATAAACAACGATAAAAAATAAGGTGACTAATTTCTATGCTAACACTGCTTCATTTACTTTCATCCGTGGCACTTTTAGTCTGGGGAACACATATTGTTCGCACCGGTATTATGCGTGTGTTCGGCTCTGATTTACGCCGAATTTTAGGTAAAAGTATTAATAAAAAATCGAATGCTTTTCTTGCAGGTGTCGGTGTTACTGCCTTAGTACAAAGTAGTAATGCTACGGCATTGCTAGTGATTTCGTTCGTCACTCAAGGTCTTATTTCTATTACACCCGCTTTGGTGATTATGTTAGGGGCTGATGTAGGTACAGCGCTAATGGCGCGAGTGCTGACATTCGATCTTTCGTGGTTATCACCGTTACTGATTTTACTGGGTGTCATGACTTTTTTAAGTCGTAAAAAAGAGCGTATCGGGCAACTGGGTAGAGTGGGAATAGGCCTTGGTTTAATTATCTTAGCATTACAACTGATTGTGGCTTCTGCTGAGCCGATAACCCATGCCAGTGCAGTACAAGCTATTTTTACCTCTTTGAGCGGGGATACGATTTTAGCACTACTGGTCGGCGCTATTTTTGCGATGGTCAGTTATTCAAGCTTAGCGGCGGTATTACTTACCGCAACATTAAGTGCAACAGGCTTTATGCCTTTATATATTAGTTTATGTATTGTTATTGGTTCTAATATTGGTAGTGGATTGTTGGCATTAATCAGTAGTCGTGGTCAAAGTATTAGTTCACGTCAAGTCGTCATAGGGAGTCTGTTTTTTAAATTAATTGGCGCTTTGCTGGTATTGCCGTGGATCACCCTAATTGCGACAAAAATCCAACAATATGATTTTTCCCCTGCGGAAGTGATTATCTATTTTCATGTGATTTATAACTTAGTGCGCTGTGTGTTGATGTTGCCGTTTGTGGGGCCAATGGCGAAATTATGTCAAAAATTAGTGCCGGAATTACCGGTTACTGGGACAGAAGTTGCACCTCGTTATTTAGATCCATCCGCCGTTGATACTCCCTCTTTAGCTATTGCTAATGCAGTCAGAGAGACATTACGGTTAGGGGATGTGGTTGAACAGATGTTGCAACGTTTTCAAGCCTTAATGGAAGGGGATCGTCTGCAAAAAAGGGAGATTAGCCAGCTAGAAGAGGAAGTGGAATTGCTCCATAGCAGTATTAAATTGTATATGGCACAAATTCAGCAGCATGATCTTGGTACTGAAGACTCTCGTCGCTGGGCAGAAATTATTGATACCGCGATGAATTTGCAACAATCTTCCGCTATCATAGCGCGTATGTCTGGTGAGGTGGTGAATAAAAGTTTAGATCATCACTTAAATTTATCGGAGGAAGGACGTCGTGAATTACAGACACTCCTTGAGCGTCTGCAAAGTAATCTGAATCTGGCGATGTCGGTGTTTGTTTCCGGCAATATGGAGCATGCGCGTAAATTACGCCGAGCAAAACATCGATTCCGTTTACTCAACCAACGTTACTCGTTTGCTCATGTAGAACGTCTTCATTTGCATAATATGCAAAGTATTGAAACCAGTTCGCTGCATACCAGTTTGTTGGGTGATATGAAACGGTTGAACTCCTTATTCTGTGCAGTGGCTTACCACGCATTAGAGCGGAGCGGATCTTCTTCAGAACAGGTTAATCTTCAACAATGAAAAAAAATATTCGTCTATTAACACATAATGAAATCCCTCGCGTTTGGGAAATTGATAGAACAGAACTGATTGAAAGGCTATATGTTTTACAACAAGGGCAATTGGTGTTATCTGAACAGCGTTTTGATATGAAAGGCTGGCCTGAAGGTGAGGCAGAACATTATACCCCTGTTTTACTTGAAAGTGCTGAGCGCGGTGCCCCTTTTTGGGGAGTCTTTGAAGATGACAAGTTAGTCGCTGCTGCTAGTGTTGATCCACAGTGGCGAGGCCAAGATAACACCTTGTTACAGCTCTCTTTCTTACATATTAGCCACCAGCAGCGTGGGCAAGGATTAGCCCGTATATTGTTTGATTATTGTGTGGAATATGCGAAGCAAAAAGGGGCTAGCGGATTATATATATCCTCAACGCCTTCTGAAAATAGTGTTAATTTTTATCAGCATATGGGCTGTCGTTTAATTGATGTGCCTGATACTGAGCTTTATGAAAGAGAGCCTGAAGATATTCATTTAGTGCTTAATTTTAATAAAGAAGATTAATCACTTATTTTACATCATCATTTGATGACTCTAAAACGCTTTATCGTTGGCAGCGGTAAAGCGTTTTTTGTTTAACCTCTTTAAAATTAAGGGTATGGCTACTTTTTTTCTTGATAGACATTGAGTTAACCAATGTGTTATATAATAATGAAAATCATTATCATTAACGAATGGTGACTCTCATGGCTAAATCAACACGTATCTCCTCTGTCTCTTCTTGGACATCTCGTATTAGTTTATGGGAAATGTTGGCCGTTGCTTCGTTATTTACTGTGATCACCCACTCTATTGCAGGAACAGCAGCATTTACATTGGTTCTTGTCATTTCTATGTTGCTATCTACCATTATGTTATTTCATAAGAAATTACAAATGTGGGTGATGATCCCCGCCGGCGTTGTGATCACCTATAGCTTAATGACCTTTTTTTTAACCTATCATGGGTAGATAACCGTAAATAAAGGCACGATAACCTGCTGATAATAAAAAGGAAGGAAGTAAATACAGAAGACCGCCAGTAGTTGAAAAATCAATTACTGGCGGTTTTTATAATAGTGCTAGTGATTACTATTTCTTGGTTGCTTGGTAAACTTTGAATTTACCTGTTGATGCAAGCACTTCATGAGAGCCAAACACGTGATCAAGAATATCTTGATAAGGTAAGAAAGCATTGGCAACAATACGCAGTTTACCGCCTTTTTTCAAAAAGTTAGGCGCGAGACGAATAATGTCTTCTGCAGCTTGATAGCTGGTACCTAAGCCATCATGGAAAGGAGGATTAGAGACTATCCAATCATAAGTTTCTTCTACCGCAGAATAGACATTGCTTGCAATAACCCGTCCTTCTAATTCATTAACGTTTAACGTGGCAATACTGGATGAAATAGCGGCTGCATTGACGTCACAGAGTGTGAGTTTTAACATCGGGTTTTTCTTGCCTAATACAGTGGCAATCACCCCACAACCACAGGCCATATCCAGTAAATCACCTACCATTGTATCATCAAATGTAGAGAGTAATAATCGGCTGCCTTCATCTAATGCGGTTTGACTAAAAACACCGGGTAATGCCATCACCGTTAAATCGTCATAACGATAAGTTTGCCACCAGTTATTTCGATCAAAGAGTGTTTGATAGGTTAGTGAACCAAAAAAGAGGCTACAACGACGTGCTGAATCTATTTTTTTTAGCTTTGCTATACCATTCATTAATTCCGTAGCACTTTTTACACCACTACGGTTTTCGCCGACGATGAAGATTTCAGTCCCGACAGATAAACTTGCGCATAAGCTACGTAACTGAAAAGTTGCTTCATTCTTATTCTTAGGCCAAAAATAAATCAAAGTGTCGCAATATTTTACGAATGATTGATCTGCCGCTAAACCAAAAAATGCATTATCACCCATGGATTTGAGTAGCGGTAGCCACTGGTGATATTGATTTGTATAGGCTCTAACACTTTTGGCCTGAATTTGTGATGCTAGCGTGTCTTGAAGATCACCTGCTATGAGTACGTGCCTGTCTGCGAAATGATCTAGATGACGAAGAATAACTTCGCTGGCAGGGGACAATGAGGACATTATGATTATTACTCCTTAAAAAACATAAAACGCATGATATCAGATATAAAGAAACTGACGCTATTTATTGGCGTAGTTTATGCCCTCTGATACTATGTACCGTTGTTCTACACTTGATAGGTAAATATCATGAGCCGTAAAGACAGAATGTTAGCCCAACTTGGAATTCGTCAATGGGTACTTCGTAAGCCTGCTGTATTAAAAGGCGAACATTCTGTGCAATTTCCGGATACCACTCGTTTACTTATCATTACTGATGATGTTGTTGATCTAAATAACGGGCTTTTCTCTGATATTTTTAGCACTATGGGAATAGATAAAAGTGAAATCTATTGTATTACCTCAGAGGATGTGAGCCTGCTCACAGGATCATTTACACCAGCCTGTTGGCTATTAGGTACTGATATCACTCTACCTGCTCAATATACTTCTCTGAGAAGCCCTTCATTACATCAATTATATTTTGATGCCAATGCAAAACGCGATCTTTGGAAACAAATCTATCAACATGAAGACCATTTCCCCATTAAACCCTGCTGATTTACCTTTAGCATGGGAAATTGAAAAACTAAGTCATTCATTCCCTTGGAGCGAAGAAACATTCTATAGTAACCAAGGTGATCATTATTTTAATCTAAAAATTTGCATTGATAATATTATGGTAGGTTTTGCTATTACGCAATTAATATTAGATGAAGCAACGCTTTTTAATATCGCGATACATCCTGATTATCAAGGTAAAGGCTATGGAAAAGCATTGTTATTAGAACTTATTGATAATATTGAAAGAAAAGATATTGCTACATTATGGCTTGAGGTAAGAGAATCCAATCAAAAAGCATCTAATCTCTATGAATCTATAGGATTTAATTCAGTATCTGTACGTAAGAATTATTATCCAACAGCAACGGGAAAAGAAGATGCGATAATCATGGCTTATCCAATTAAATTCTAATTAAATACTTATTTAAGTTAAATTAAAGACGTCTTCTATTAGGCGTCTTTTTTTATTTTATGTGAAGTGAGTAGACTTTTATTCTTTTATTTAAATTTTACCTAATGGATATTTTGGTGAATAATTTTACTTTAGTTACAAGGGGTATTTAGTAAAACATATTGTGAGAATAATAAAGACAATATGAAGGGCGTTAAAATAAGTAAAACGCATGTTTACTTTAGTTCTTAAATTTATCGTTAGTTTATAAAAAGCCTATTAAGATAGGAAAATACTGAAGTGAATCCCATCAAGTTGAGCCATTTATTAATTTACATTCTAAATTCACTATTAGTGACCTTGCCTAGTAATTCGTTACTCACAGTTTTAAATAGTTTCGCCAAAGTATTTTGCAGGTAAACTTGAAACTTATCCTGAGCGAGGGTTCTATCAAATACATCTGTTGGTAAGAAACGTTTCATTTCTGCAATGAATGCTTCACTAGATACAATACTAGGAAGTCGTTCGAGAAAGTTTTCCAACATTTTGTTGAAGTGCTCAAGTTTATAATCTGATACCTTATTTTTAACTAAGTCCATATTGAGTGTCGCGCCTTGTTGCTGTAACCAAGCTAAATCCCATATATCTCGGTGGCGGACATACCTTGTAGTGGCTGGCAAAGAAATGATTTTATCCGCCATGATTTCATCCAAACTTTCTGTCAAAATTAGCATATCACTGTATCCATCAGGCAAAAAATCATAGTTTATTTGCAGAGGTTGGGGCTCTCTTGTATAGGCTGGAATGTTTGCCACTTCTACTTTGATTTTTTGTTTTGGTAGATCTTTTCTCTCAGGAGAAGTCACTACTGCTATTTGCCACTTATTAATGCTCAATTCAGAATATTTAGGATCTTGCTTTAGATCTTTTGGTTCTTTTACTGTTACTTCTAGCCCGTATCGTTCGCCAATGTATTTTTCTATACAATGTTTCATATCTGCCAACATTGCTGAGCTAAAATCCTTCCCGCCAGCAAAATCCAGATCTTCGCTGAAACGATTACCACCATAACAAAGACGTAATGAAGTGCCACCTTGAAAAGTCAGTTTGTTTAGAAGTCCACCTTTTTCTAGCGCAAATAAAATATCGTAGTGTAAGAGTTCTTTCTCTATCACGGAACGCATGTGAGATACATTTCCGACCTGCATTGCTTTATTCACCAATAGCGCGAAATTTTCTTGATCAATTTTCATATAGTTCCTCCTTGCTTACTAAATGTGTATTTCGGCCGACTCGTTTTAAGTCTCTGTATGCAGTTTGTTTTGTTGCTAATCTAAGTGGTCTGCCGACTAAAGTGGTATTCTCTATAATGTCGATTGGAGCTCGTTTTGTATGTGTAAATTCAATTGTACCCAAAGGCGTTTTGAATTCACCGGAACGTCCCGTTGTCATAACAGTTAAGCGATCTACTGGAATTTGCGAAATAACACCAAAATCAGAAAGGGCAGACTCCAAGCTAATGTAGTTATATTCCCCACGTCGAATAGTTTTAGCAATTTGCTCCAACGTATCGCTGCCTTTTGACTGCGCTAAATTGTATAAGTACACACCATTAATGATCCTAGTGAGTAAGCCATCGTCTTGCAAACGTTTAATTCCTGCACGCAATGCCCGTTCATTATCTTGATGAAAGATGTTGGCCAGATCTGAATTAGTAAAAACGCAGCGACCGCGCTTGTCATATTCTAAGAGCTTTTTAATTGCCTCAATCTTTTTCACAACACACCTTTAGTTATCAAAAATAACACTTAAACATGTCATAACTGTATACTTAATTTTAGTGTGAATCAAGTAAACAAAAATGACACTAAAAAGGGTCAAATTTGTTTACTTTATTTATGGGGAGGATTAAAAGGATGTTCATCAGCTAAAAAAACAACGATTGCAAACAACGACAACAGAGCATTGGCACAATGCTGAGAATAAATAGATAACCATTGATTGTTTATAAAGCCAAGATAGGCGAAAATAAGCGCCAACTAAGATTAACTTACGGGTGAATGTGCTTTATAGTCACTTTAATAAGTCGTTATAGAAATATCTCAGTGCAGTGCATTCACTTGTTTATCAACTAGAAGATCACTATTGATGTCTAATCCTATTTTTCAGCAAGAAGTTGCTCGCCGTAGAACTTTTGCCATTATTTCCCACCCCGATGCGGGTAAAACAACCATCACTGAAAAAGTGTTGTTATTCGGACAAGCTATCCAACGTGCAGGAACAGTAAAAGGGCGTGGCTCAAATCAGCATGCTAAATCAGACTGGATGGAAATGGAAAAACAACGTGGTATCTCCATTACCACTTCTGTTATGCAGTTTCCTTACGCTGATTGTCTAGTTAACTTACTTGATACCCCAGGGCACGAAGACTTCTCTGAAGATACTTATCGTACTTTAACTGCCGTTGACTGTTGTTTAATGGTCATTGACTCTTCAAAAGGGGTCGAAGATCGTACCCGTAAATTAATGGAAGTGACTCGATTACGTGATACGCCAATTTTGACCTTTATGAATAAATTGGATCGTGATATTCGTGATCCGATGGAATTAATGGACGAAGTTGAAACTGAGCTAAAAATTGCCTGTAGTCCTGTTACTTGGCCGATTGGCTGTGGAAAACTGTTTAAAGGGGTTTACCATATCTTAAGAGATGAAACCTATCTTTATCAAACAGGCCAAGGTCATACTATCCAAAACTCACGAGTAATCAAAGGGTTGGATAATCCTGAGTTAGATGAAGCGATTGGTGATGATTTAGCCGTTCAATTACGTGATGAGCTAGAGTTGGTGTTAGGTGCATCACATGAGTTTGATCATGAAGCTTTCTTAGCGGGTGAATTGACTCCGGTTTTCTTTGGTACCGCATTAGGTAACTTTGGTGTTAATCACATGCTTGATGGTTTGGTGAAGTGGGCGCCAGCGCCAATGCCTCGTCAAACTGATATGCGAGAAGTGACAGCGGCTGAAGAGACATTCACGGGTTTTGTCTTTAAAATTCAAGCTAATATGGATCCCAAACACCGCGACCGTGTTGCTTTTTTACGGGTGGTGTCAGGCATGTATGATAAAGGGATGAAACTGCACCAAGTACGCACGAAAAAAGATGTGGTGATTTCAGATGCATTGACCTTTATGGCAGGGGATCGTTCTCATGTTGAGCATGCTTATCCTGGTGATATTATTGGCCTGCATAATCACGGTACCATTCAAATTGGTGATACTTTTACTCAAGGTGAAATGTTAAAATTCACCGGTATTCCTAACTTCGCTCCGGAATTATTCCGCCGTATTCGTCTGCGTGATCCGCTAAAACAAAAACAATTGTTAAAAGGTCTGGTGCAATTATCTGAAGAAGGTGCGGTACAGGTGTTTAGACCCCTAGCTAATAATGATTTAATTGTTGGCGCAGTTGGGGTGCTACAGTTTGATGTCGTGGTTGCACGCTTAAAAGGTGAGTATAACGTTGAAGCCATTTATGAATCAGTGAATGTATCGACGGCTCGTTGGGTTGAATGTAGTAACGAAAAGAAACTCGAAGAATTTAAGCGTAAAAATGAGCAACATCTGGCATTAGATGGTGGTGATAACTTAACTTATATTGCACCAACGATGGTTAACTTAAATTTAACCCGTGAACGCTATCCTGATATTGAGTTCCATCAAACGCGTGAACACTAATTTTCTGTTATAAATCATATAAAAAGCCATATTTTTTATGGCTTTTTTCACAATGATGTATTGTAAAATCAACTCCAGTATCTGTTTAGGTTTACTCAATAATCTTATCTATACTATTTATATTCCGTCGATATTCTAATAAAAACTACCCTTTAATCAGCTATTACTCTTTCTATTCTCTGCTATCCTAATAATGATATTTTTATACTCATTGTATAAATAAAATAAAAACTTTTTACATATAAAAGGCTATTTTTCAGATTAAAATTACAAAAAGTTATCTTTATTTACTATTTATTACTTTATTTGCTACTCATAACTTAGTAGTGTAACTGAAGTACTTGTTAATAATTTGATAAAAAATACACACATTTCCTGTCATGATTAATTTATGAGCAGGGGGAAGCAATGAATCAACAAAAAATAAAATTAGTATTAGCGCTAGTCACGGGTATGACAGTGACAATGATAAGTACAGCAACTATTGCGGAGACATCGTGGTATAACGAAATTGATAAAACTACCAGTAATGTTAACAATGAATTAAGTGATACGGCAATATCGAAAAAAATCGAAGAAACACTATTACCTAACCCCTCCATTGACAGTGGATCACTTTCAATTCGTACTGAATTTGGTCATGTTACAGTTGCCGGCTTTGTTAAAAATGCAGAGCAGGAAAAACAAATCATTCAGATCATTGAAAAAATTGATGGTGTAAAAAGCGTTGAATCATCAGTGAATATTCAAGGCTAACTTAATAGCGACTTAATTTATTTTAATTAGTGATTAAAAAGAATGACCTTGAAAACAGGTGCGAGTATCCTTATAAGGTTGTATTAAGGAGACTCTATGGGGAAGTATATACCGGTTACATTAAATAATATTACTGCACTTGAATTTCAATCATCCTTACCACAAGGCAAAGTTGCATTAGTTTGCGAAGGCGGTGGACAGCGAGGCATCTTTACTGCCGGTGTTCTTGATGAATTTATGCGCTCTCAATTTGATCCTTTTGATCTACTCCTAGGGGTATCCGCGGGGGCGCAAAACTTATCTGCTTTTGCTTGTGGACAAAGGGGGTACGCCCGCAGAGTCATTAACCGTTATACCACCAATAACCAATTCTTTAATCCGATTCGTTTTGTTCGTGGGGGAAATTTACTCGATCTTGATTGGTATATAGAAACCACTTCGAAAGAAATGCCTTTAAATATGCCTAAAGCATTACGTCGTTTCGATAGTGGTCGCGAGTTTTATATGGTGGCAAGTCGCTCCGACAATTTTAAGGCAAATTATTTTCAACCAGAAAAAAGCACATGGCTTGATATTGTGAAAGCCTCCAGTGCGATCCCCGCGTTTTATCGCAATGGTGTTTTATTTCAAGATGTTGTTTACCATGATGGCGGTATTAGTGATGCGATCCCGGTAAAAGAGGCTTATCGTCGTGGTTGTCGTACAATTGTCGTTATACGAACCGTACCGTCTGAATATCAATATACCACCGAGTGGGTGGATAAAATGGGAAAATGGTTTGAGAATGGCCGTTTTCAACGCTTTCTCAATATGGCTCAAGTCCATATTGAAACTTATACTGACACACTAAGATTTATCCAATCTCCACCTGAAGATGCCGTTATCATTGAAATATATCCACCAACAACACTACAATCTAGTGCATTAGGAAGCCGTTTAAGTGCATTAAATCATGATTATCATGTTGGTAGACGCTGTGGGCGCTATTTTCTAGCCACTATTGGTCAACACTTCTCTAAGAAAAAATTTCAGCAACACGATAAAAAAATATTTAGCCTATTTGAAAATGAAGCAAAAGCAGATAAAGCGGAAGATGCCGAAATCATTCAAAAAGGAACTCGGAGTGTGCACCCTGAAGTAAGGAGTGTTCAAGAATGAGTCGATTTATTGATACGCATTGTCATTTTGATTTTCCCGTCTTTTATCACGACCTTGAGAATAGCCTTGCTTTAGCACAACAGGCTCAGGTAAAAAAAATTATTATTCCTGCGGTTGCTCAGTGGAATTGGGACGCGGTAACGGAATTGTCTCGTTATAACAATGCACTATATTGTGCACTAGGTTTGCATCCTTTATATATTGAAGCGCATACAGAGCAGCACTTGATTGAACTTAAAACACGCCTAAAAACGACGCCACGTTGTGTTGCAATGGGGGAGATGGGTTTGGATAACTATATGACAAATCCACATCCGGAAAAACAGCAACAATTTTTAATAGCACAACTTAAATTGGCGATAGAATTTGATTTACCAGTGATCCTTCATTCACGTAAAACTCATGATAACCTAAGTGCTATTTTGCGCCGTTATTCAGTTCCTCGTAAAGGTGTGATCCATGGTTTTTCCGGCAGTCTGCAACAAGCAGAACGTTTTGTTCAACAAGGCTATTTCATTGGGGTAGGGGGCACTATCACTTATCCACGTGCACAAAAAACACGTCGTGCAATTGCCTCTCTACCCTTAGAGCGCTTGTTATTAGAAACGGATGCGCCTGATATGCCTGTAAGTGGTTTTCAAGGCGAGCCTAACCGCCCTGAGCGAATTCTCGCTGTTTTTTCTTCTCTTTGTGAATTGCGTCAAGAGTCAGCAGAGGTTATTGCAAACCAACTTTACCTAAATAGTCTACAATTATTTCAGTTAACAGATGATGCCTAGTTTTAAGTAAATTAGTAATTATTCTGCCATTCGTATTACCGTTTTTTATTAAACTGCTAACCACTTTTCCAAATGAACTTTATCCATTAAGTGCGTTTTTTGCTTTTTAGTGTGATTTAGATCTCATTTGTGACTTTTATGTTACTTTTTTAAGATGCTAATTGTGATGGATATAGAGGGTTCTTTTCTGGGACTAGGTATAATTATCTGGCAAAAAAAGAGTCAATAAACTTAGTAACAAGCTTATTGATAATCCATTAAATTTTTATATGAACAGGGATCCTTCAATGCACCTCATTATGAGCTTGGTCGGAATGGCCACATTGATATTGATAGCCATTCTTTTCTCCAGCAACCGACGTGCAATAAAATTACGCACGGTCGGTGGCGCATTCCTTATTCAAATTGGTTTAGGCGCATTTGTACTTTATTCAGAAAGTGGCCGTAAAGTGTTATTGGCTATTTCTGATGCCGTTAAAAATGTCATCGATTATGGTGAAAACGGCATGAGCTTCCTTTTTGCTGGCTTAGTTTCCGACAAAATGTTTGAGCTATTTGGCAGCGGTGGCTTTGTTTTTGCTTTGCGTGTTTTACCTGTTATTGTGTTCTTCTCTTCATTGATAGCAGTACTTTATTACTTAGGTATCATGCAATTTGTCATTAAGATTTTAGGTGGCGGATTACAAAAAGTATTAGGCACTTCTCGTACTGAATCAATGTCTGCAACAGCCAATATCTTCGTTGGACAAACAGAAGCACCACTGGTGGTTCGCCCCTATATTGCTAGAATGACAACCTCAGAACTTTTTGCGGTGATGTGTGGTGGATTAGCATCAGTGGCAGGTTCGGTATTGGCAGGTTATGCAAGTATGGGTGTGCCATTGGAGTATTTGATCACCGCTTCATTTATGGCGGCACCAGGTGGTTTACTCTTCGCAAAACTCTTGGTTCCTGAAACAGAAACACCTGATGATCAAAAAGATGCTTTTGATAACTTAAGTGATGAAGAAAAACCCGCTAATATTATTGATGCTGCGGCATCAGGAGCTTCTTCAGGATTACAACTTGCGTTAAACGTAGGTGCAATGCTACTCGCTTTTGTCGCATTAATTGCCTTAATTAATGGTATTCTTGGCGGAATTGGTGGCTGGTTCGGTTATGAAGACTTCTCGCTAGAATTAATCTTAGGCTGGGTATTTGCACCAATCGCCTTCTTAATTGGTGTGCCTTGGAGTGAGGCAACCATTGCTGGCTCTTTTATTGGTCAAAAACTGGTGATCAACGAATTCTATGCTTACTCGGAGTTTAGTAAATATCTGCAAGATGAATCACAATTAGCAGCAGCGGGTTTAATGGCCTTGTCTGAACAAACAAAAGTGATTATCTCTTTTGCGCTGTGTGGATTTGCTAACCTTTCCTCTGTTGCGGTATTACTGGGTGGTTTAGGGGGAATGGCACCAAACCGTCGTAAAGATGTCGCACGCTTAGGTATGAAAGCCGTTTTAGCGGGTACACTCTCTAACTTAATGAGTGCAACCATCGCCGGCTTCTTTTTTGCATTAACCGCAATGGCTGTGGTTGCTGCTTAAATAAGAAAGTATTTACAGAGCAGATAGGTAATTGCTTATCTGCTCTTTTTGTTTGTTTTCTGTTGTAATGTTAACTACCTTTATATATATGTGAGTTACTTCGCAACTTGTAGAGAAGTTAGCCAATTAATGAGTCATTTCATTAAAAGTAAAAGTTTTTACGTTATAAAGACGACTTACTGACTTTATTCGAGTAACATTAAACCAGAAAATAAAATTTTTGTGATTCTAATCACAAATTAATGTCTTTAGTTGCAAGTTTCATTTTATTATTGTGACAGAAAGCACATCTAATTGTTCTCTAGCGTGTTCAAATAAGATGTGCTGAAACTTCATGGAATGGCGAAAGCTCAATGACGGGTCGCCGAAGTGAGCATAGCGCGGTGAGAGGGAGCTCAGCTGTCGTTGTAGCACTTGTTACAACCACATCTTCAAGGAACCAAGTCCGCTCGCCAACAAAATTAATCGCTAACCTTAAAGCGTATGCCCATAGAGGGCTTGAGAAACATCGTTGGAGAGTTTTATGACAGATTTAACCGCTGCAGCGCGCCTTGCGCTGTCTTTGATGGATTTAACCACCTTAAATGATGACGACACTGATGAAAAAGTGACAAAACTATGTCATCAGGCGAAAAGCCCAGAAGGTAATACAGCCGCAATCTGTATCTACCCACGCTTTATTCCACTGGCTCGTAAAGTATTACGTGAACAGGGAACACCAGAAATTCGTATTGCAACCGTAACTAACTTCCCTCATGGTAATGATGATTTAGATATCGCATTAGCTGAAACTAATGCAGCATTAGCTTATGGTGCTGATGAGGTTGATGTTGTTTTTCCTTACCGCGCATTAATGGCAGGTAATGAACAAATCGGTTTTGATATCGTTAAAGCATGTAAAGACGCTTGCGCTAAAGCGGGTGCTTTACTGAAAGTTATTATTGAAACGGGTGAGTTGAAAGATGCTGCGCTCATTCGTAAAGCATCTGAAATCTCAATTAAAGCAGGTGCTGATTTTATCAAAACATCCACAGGTAAAGTGCCTGTTAATGCAACACTGGAAAGCGCTGAATTAATGCTTCAAGTGATCCACGATATGGGTGTTGGCAAAGAAGTTGGTTTTAAACCAGCGGGTGGGGTACGTACAGCTGAAGAAGCTGCGCAATACCTTGCATTAGCAAACCGTATTATGGGCGATAACTGGGTTGATGCTCGCCACTTCCGTTTTGGTGCATCAAGTCTGTTAGGTAATTTATTAGCCACACTCGGTCATGGCGAACAAAAATCGTCTAGTGGTTATTAATTCATTTATGAAGTATGCCTACCCTACAATGGGTGGGCGTTATCAATGCTATAATACCAGGAGGTTGCAGTGTTTCTTGCCCAAGAAATTATTCGTAAAAAGCGTGATGGTCATCCTTTAACTGAAGAAGAGATCCGTTTTTTCATTAATGGCGTCAGAGATAATACTGTTTCTGAAGGTCAAATTGCAGCACTTGCAATGACAATTTATTTTCATGATATGACCATGCCTGAACGTGTGGCTTTGACATTAGCCATGCGTGATTCCGGTACTGTACTAAACTGGAAGAGTCTAAACTTAAATGGTCCTATTGTTGATAAACACTCAACAGGCGGTGTTGGCGATGTTACATCACTGATGTTAGGGCCAATGGTCGCTGCTTGTGGTGGTTATGTTCCGATGATTTCTGGTCGTGGATTAGGTCATACTGGTGGAACTCTTGATAAGCTTGAGGCTATTCCCGGCTTTGATATTTTCCCTGATGATGAAAAATTCCGCGATATTATTCGTCATGTTGGTGTAGCAATTATTGGGCAAACCAATTCATTAGCACCTGCTGATAAACGCTTTTACGCTACACGTGATATTACTGCTACCGTTGATTCAATCCCGCTTATCACTGCATCTATTTTAGGTAAAAAATTAGCTGAAGGTTTGGATGCATTAGTGATGGACGTTAAAGTTGGCTCAGGTGCCTTTATGCCAACATATCAGAAATCGGAAGAGCTAGCAGAATCAATTGTACAAGTAGCAAATGGCGCAGGATGCCAAACTACAGCACTACTGACTGATATGAATGAAGTATTAGCATCAAGTGCAGGTAATGCAGTGGAAGTCCGTGAAGCAGTACAATTCTTAACGGGTGAATACCGTAATCCACGCTTATTTGAAGTTACGATGGCACTGTGTGTAGAAATGTTAGTGTCAGGTCGTTTAGCTGACTCACGTCAACAAGCTCGCCAAAAACTGCAAGATGTGCTGGATAACGGTAAAGCAGCGGAAGTCTTTGCTCGTATGGTTGCAGCCCAAAATGGTCCTACAGATTTTGTTGAAAACTACAATAAATACCTGCCAACGGCGGTATTAAGTAAGCCTGTATTTGCTGAGAAAGCCGGTTTTGTCACAGAAATGGATACCCGTGCTTTAGGTATGTCAGTTGTGACTTTAGGCGGTGGTCGCCGTAAAGCAACTGATGCTATTGATTACAGTGTTGGATTAAGTGAAATCGCGGCACTAGGAACAGAAATCAATACAGATACACCACTCGCGATGATCCATGCCAATAGTGAAAAATCATGGCAAGAAGCTGCGGCAGAAGTCCGTAAAGCGATGGTAATTGGTGAGACAAAACGTGAAACGTCACCAATGGTGTATCGCCAAGTCAGCGAATAAGAACTCAATGATGATTTATAAGTGACATATCCGTGGTCTACGGAAAATGACACAGGAGAGAGAATTATGAAACGTGTACATATCATGGTATTAGATTCCTTTGGTATCGGTGCTGCTGGTGATGCGGAGAAATTCGGTGACCAAGGCGCAGACACTTTAGGACATATCGCACAAGCATTTGCAGAAGGTAAAGCGGATAAAGATGGTCGTAAAGGTCCTCTTCACCTACCTAATCTTTGTCGTTTAGGTTTAGGTAAAGCGGCTGAAGAATCAACAGGTAAATTCCCTGTTGGTTTAGACAAAGATGCGGAAATTATTGGTGCTTATGGCTACGCGAGTGAGATCTCTTCTGGTAAAGATACACCGTCAGGCCACTGGGAAATCGCGGGTGTCCCTGTATTATTTGATTGGGGATACTTTAAAGATTTGAAAAACTCTTTCCCTCAAGAGTTGCTAGACAACATTGTTAAACGTGCCAATTTGCCGGGTTATTTAGGTAACTGTCACGCTTCTGGTACGGTTATTCTGGATGAACTGGGTGAAGAGCATATGAAAACTGGGAAACCTATTTTCTATACTTCTGCTGACTCCGTTTTCCAAATTGCTTGTCATGAAGAGACCTTCGGTTTAGATAAATTATATGAGCTATGTGAAATTGCTCGTGATGAACTAAACAAAGGTGATTACAACATCGGTCGTGTCATTGCTCGTCCATTTATTGGCGACAAACCAGGTAATTTCTCACGTACAGGTAATCGTCATGATTTAGCTGTTGAGCCACCAGCACCAACTATGTTGAAAAAACTGGTTGATGAAAAACAAGGCCACGTTGTCTCTATCGGTAAAATTGCTGATATCTATGCAAATGTAGGTATTACTAAGAAAGTGAAAGCAACAGGTATTGATGCTCTGTTCGATGCAACGATTGAAGAGATGAAATTAGCAGGTGATAACACTATCGTTTTCACTAACTTTGTTGATTTCGATTCATCTTATGGTCACCGTCGTGATGTTGTCGGTTATGGTGAAGCACTCGAATTATTCGACCGTCGCTTACCTGAGCTGATGGAATTAGTGAAAGAAGATGATATTTTGATCTTAACCGCAGACCATGGTTGTGACCCAACTTGGCAAGGTTCAGATCACACCCGTGAACACATTCCGGTTCTGGTTTATGGGCCAAAAGTTAAACCAGGTTCATTAGGTCACCGTGAAACTTTTGCTGATATCGGACAAACTGTTGTGAAATACTTCGGTTTATCACCAGTAGAATACGGTAAAGCAATGTTTTAATTTTACTTCGGTAGGCATAGCAATATGTCTACCGAATTATATTTGAATAGTGAAAGATCAATATTAAAAGGAAGAATTATGGCTACCCCTCATATTAACGCAGAAATGGGCGATTTTGCTGATGTCGTTTTAATGCCGGGCGACCCGCTTCGTGCTAAATACATTGCTGAAACTTTTTTACAAGACGTACGTCAAGTAAATAATGTTCGTGGCATGTTAGGTTTTACTGGTACGTATAAAGGCCGTAAAATTTCTGTAATGGGCCACGGTATGGGTATTCCTTCCTGCTCAATTTATGCTAAAGAGCTAATTACTGATTTTGGTGTAAAAGTGATTATTCGCGTGGGTTCATGTGGTGCGGTATTACCAGATGTTGAATTACGTGATGTTGTGATCGGTATGGGAGCATGTACAGATTCTAAAGTTAACCGCTTACGCTTTAAAGACCAAGATTTTGCGGCTATTGCTGATTTTGAATTAGTACAAAATGCTGTATCTGCTGCGAAAGCAAAAGATATTAAAGTTCGTGTGGGTAATATTTTCTCAGCGGATCTTTTCTACTCGCCTGATCCAGAAATGTTTGATGTGATGGAAAAATACGGCATCTTAGGTGTTGAAATGGAAGCAGCAGGTATTTATGGTGTAGCTGCGGAATATGGTGCACGTGCCCTGACAATTTGTACTGTTTCTGATCACATTAAGAAAGGTACACAAACAACCTCAGAAGAGCGCCAAACTACCTTTAATGAAATGATTGAAATTGCATTAGAATCTGTTCTGTTATTAGAAGACTAATTGATACATTTCGTTGCTTAAATTGAATTGAAACCCAATGTTGCATTGGGTTTTTTTATGTCTATTTTTCTTTTTATTCATTTGATTTTTAACTTTATTTAATATAATTAGGATTTTTACTAAGTATATTTATATAGAAAATAATCGGTGATTAACTTCACATCATTGAAACTGTTTTTACATGAGTGGTTAGCATTTTTGTAACATAAAGTGCAAATATAATAACGACTACAAGGATCCTCATGTGCTAACGATTATCGGATTACTCATTATTATTTCTATTGTGACATTACTAATGATGGGGAAAACAAGCCCAATTATTGCAATGTCGGTCATACCATTAATTGGTGCGCTTGTCGCAGGTTATTCATTTACTGAAATATCTACTTTTTTTGAATTAGGTATTAAAAAGGTGAGTAGTGTCGCAACGATGTTTTTATTTGCGATACTTTTTTTTAGCATAATGAAAGATCTGCATATTTTTAACCCTCTGATCCGTATGATGATCAGTATCACCCGTGGCAATGTCATTATAGTGTGTATTGTCACAGCGTTAGTCGCGGCTGTTGTACATTTAGATGGTTCGGGTGCGGCGACATTCTTAATTATTATTCCTGCTTTTTTACCGCTATATCGCCGTTTAGGTATGAGCCCTTATCTTATGTTGCTAATTATGTGCACTAGTATGGGGGTGATGAATATGGTACCTTGGGGAGGGCCTTTAGGTAGAGCCTCGGCTGTAACCGGTATTTCGGCTGCGGAATTGTGGCAAAAGATCATCCCAGTACAGATAATTGGTATTTTTGGCTCGATGCTCTTTGCCGCGGTTATGGGGGTGCGAGAAACCAAACGTATTGCTAAAGCAAAACTAAAAGGGACTACGCCTTATGAGCAAGATTCTTTATTAAGACAATTTGATGAAGATCAGCCAGAAACAGGAACAGAAAAACCACAAAAATTTTTGATCAACCTTCTGTTAATTATCGGCTCAATTACGTGTTTAGCCTTAGGATTATTTTCGGCGCCTTATATTTTTATGGTTGCATTATCAGCCGCCCTAGTGATCAACTATCCTAAGCCGAAAGATCAAATAGCGATAATTAATCATCATGCTCCTCAAGCACTCTCTATGGTAGCAATTATTTTAGCGGCAGGTGCTTTTTTAGGCATCATGTCTAATGGGAAGATGCTGGAAGCTATTGCCCTTGATTTAGCAGCAGTATTACCTTCTCATTGGGTCGATAATTTGCATATTGTTGTAGGTATATTAGGTGTTCCCATGGATATCTTTACCAGCACTGATGCTTATTATTTTGCGCTATTGCCTATTGTGCAGGAGGTCACTGCTAGTGGTGGTGTCCATGTTGCTGATGTTGTGTATGCTATGGCCATAGGTAATAATGCCGGAACCTTTGTAAGTCCATTCTCACCAGCCGCTTGGCTTGCTATGGGGCTTGCAGGCACTGATATGGGTAAACATTTACGTTACTCATTCGGTTGGATTTGGCTATTTAGCTTCTTTACCCTAGGTGTTGGCACATTATTGGGACTGTTTTAATTTTTGTACATTAAGGTCGAATTCTAATTAATAAAGCGGGAAGAAATACTGTTCCCGCTTTATGTATTAATCCCCATCTCAATTTGATTTTCCTACTCAATCTTCTATCAGCTATTTCAGCTGTATCATCATTATTATCAGTTTATTGGTAAAGTTCGTTATCATCGCTTACCAATACTATTTGCCCTAACAGTTTAATATATTAAGTTTTTAACTTATGCTAATTTTTTAATTATTTTTAGTATAAATAACTAATGTTATTGACTTGATTGTTTTTATTAAGCCTCTTTAGCATCATTAACTATTATTTTAATATTTAATGTCACGTAAAAGTTAAGTAAAAAATAAATTATCTATTAATAAAGCATAATGTAGTTTTTTATTCTTATTTTGAGTATTGTAGTTACATTAAATTCAATTTTAATTGCATTAATTTCATTAAAAATAGATTAATTAATTTAATTAAATATCTATTCTAATAATTTCAATAAGTTATTTGGTTTTAATATTTTTTCATTATATATCAAATTATTACAGTTAATTCCGGCGATAATGCTAATAGTGAGACTATTTTTATTGTGATGTCAGTCACATAAAAGCAAGGGTAGGAGTGCAATGACTGTCAATATAGCTTGCCATTTATCCCTATCTTATTGATATATTTTAAATAAAATAAATTATTAGTTAACTATTTAAATAACAACTGTTATATATAGATCACTAACTATTTTAATAAGAAAATGTATAGTATTGCTATTCAGTTTATTTAAGCTATTGTCGGTTTTTATTTGGAGAATATAGTGAAAAGTCAAGATTTGTTGGGTTTATCTTCTGCTAACATTCTAAATGCTGAATTTGAGAAGAAGTACCGTGATGTTATTGCTCACTTTTTCAGCCGTGATCCGCAGTATTGGCCGATATTTCAGGATAAAACCATTCAGTCTATTACACAGTTTAGAAAGACCATGACGAATGATAAGGATCAATTACAGCGTTATGAGAATGGGCAGGCGTTATTTGACCGTTTAATGGCTGATGGGCAGATCCAGCAACATATTAATTACCCAGAGAATGATCCTAACGAGTTACTCATGTTAGTGTCGACGTTATGCAAAAACTGGGAAAATCCATTAGCGGTTGAAAATGTCATTGCGATGCCAAGCGATCCGGGTGTTTATGGCTCAATATTAGGATTAATGGGCAATCCTAATATGGTTTATTGTGAATACTCAGGTGTTGCTGACGTTTTAGAAAAAGTCACCATTAAAAAAGTAGCTAAATTAGTAGGGTACGATCCCGAAGTTGCCTCTGGGGTTTTCACCCAGGGTGGCACCATGTGTAACTTATATGGTTATCTATTTGGTTTACGTAAATCAATGCCTAATTCTAAACATTTAGGCATGGCAGCCGATCAGGATTATCGTATTATTAACTCTCAAGGGGGTCATTATTCTAATATGACCAACTTGGCGCTATTAGGGGTTGATGTTAATAACAAGACTATCCGCATTAAGGTGTCCGAAGATAATACGATTAATTTAGAACACTTAGAGCGTGAATTAAGAGCTTGTTTTACTGTTAAGTGTAAAGTACCAACTATTATGCTGACGACAGGGACGACGGACACCTTTGGCGTTGATGATGTTAAAGGAGTTTGCGAATTAAGAGATCGTCTGTGTGAAGAATTTGAAATCGCGGTTAAACCACATATTCACGTCGATGCAGCAGTAGGTTGGCCAATTATTTTCTTCTTAGATTATGATTTTAATAGCAACCCTCTGGCTATCAACGATATTACTTTAGAAGGTTTACGCCAAAATGTGGCGAAATTTAAACATCTAAAATATGCTGATTCAATTACTATCGATTTCCATAAGTGGGGATATGTACCTTATACCTCAAGTTTAGTGTTAGTGAAAAATGGCAATGACTTTGTTGCCCTTGAAAATGATCCGGAAAACTTCACTTACTTTGAACATGAATTAGAAGGTCAAACCCATTTACAATCAACTATTGAATGTACACGTAGTGGGGTTGGTATTTTTGGTGCTTATTCTGCGATGCATTATATGGGGATTGAAGGCTATCAAACCATCATTGCCCATTGCCTACAAAACGCGAACTATATGCGCCATCAATTACTTGCTATGGGGAATGCCAAAGTCATAGTGCCTCAAAACCAAGGCCCAAGCGTTGGGTTTAAATTATATGATCCAAACTTAGTCTCTGATCCTAATGTTGCCTTTGATCTAGAATCAACCTGTGCGACAGATAAAGAAGCCTATGACTTTATGGTACATAATGCACAATGGCATAGAAAATTATTCTTACAACGGGGTAAAAAGGGATTATTTACCAACTGGGTTGATTCTATTGCTTGCTCTAAGTATGCAAAAAATAATCGCTATGTTTATATTCCGGGAGAAAAAGCTGTCTTTATGAACCCGAATACGGAACGTTCCCATATTGATAATTTCTTAAAGATAATTACTGAAATGAGCCATAGTTTAAGTGCTAAGAAAGTCAGCAAAATTTAACTCGTGAGTTGATTGAATAAAATAAACTGTACCTTGATTGAGTAAGCTTACATAAGGTACAGTTTTTTGTATAAGAAGTGTGCTCATTATCTGAGTTGGCTATCTTTACTACCACGGCGATTATAGCCACTAAAGGTATTATATTTTTTATCTATCGCCTCTTGGCAGTTAATACAATAGCGAACCCCTCGAATCGCTTTTTGCCGAGCTAATGGAATTGCTTCACCACACTCATCACAAAACTCAGCACTTTCTCCCTGAGTCATTTGGTTACGCGCTCTTGCAATGGCATCATCAATAGTGGCATCAATTTGTTCTTGAACAGCACTATCATTTGCCCATCCACTTGCCATCATATTCTCCTATTAATACAGTGAATATAGGAATTAATATTGGGATGCTGTCGAAAAAAACAACAGCTAGGAGCACTATTTTTTAATAGATAATGATGGTTAGGTGCATTAAAAAGAAAAATAGCCACGTTCCATGTGGCTAAAATAATTGGCTATACTGTTTTTCTTGTTATTGGCCTCTTCAGGTTGCCTCTCTCATAAGCTATTTGATAACAGACAATTAAGTTAAAGCTGTTGTAACTTGTTTTACCGGAACCAGATGACAACAGTCACTTTCACCGGTTTTTTCAAAGGTCGATAAACGGGTGATTAAGAGTGAGTGAATATCTGTTAATAATCCCTCTGTTTGCAGTTTTTGCATGATGTTTTCATCACCATCATTATTATTTTGACGTTGATAAGTGACAGGCGTTACACCACGTAATACAGTCAACTGACCAGCAAGTGCGGGGTTATCTGTTAATGCATAGATATTGTTATTTGGCATAAAGCGCGATAGAAGCGTGACTGATTGACCATTGTCAGTTAAAGCAGCAACGCTCAGATGTTTATCATTATGAAAAGCTGCTGTGGTCGCCGCTAAAGCAATCCAACGGCCTGTTTGTGAATAGTAAGAAGGGGATTGCCATGGGTTTTCGGCATTGGCGGCAAAAGAGCGCTCTGCACCTTCTGCAACACGAGCCATTGCACGAACGGCTTCTTCAGGATATTTACCTGCAGCTGTTTCTGCAGAAAGCATCACCGCATCTGTGCCATCACCTACTGCATTAGCGATATCCATCACCTCCGCACGGGTAGGCATGGGATTTTCAATCATGGATTCCATCATTTGGGTGGCTGTAATAACCGGGCAGCCTAGAGCACGACAACGAGCAATTAACTGTTTTTGTGCACCAGGAAGACAGGCATCGCCAATTTCAACCGCCAAGTCCCCTCGCGCTACCATAATGACATCCGATGCTTGAATAATGTCATCCATATTGGCTTGACATGAAACGACTTCTGCACGCTCTACTTTGGCAACAATTTTTGCCTGACTGCCAGCAGCAACAATTAAACGACGGGCATATTCAATATCTGCACCATTACGAGGGAAAGAAACGGCTATATAATCTGCTTGAATAGCGGCTGCTGTGTGTATGTCTTGCTTATCTTTGTCCGTTAAGGCTGGTGCGGATAAACCGCCGCCGAGTAAATTAATTCCCTTACGGTTAGATAATTTTCCACCGACAGTGACCACTGTCTCAATATTATTATTATTTACTGCACGGACTTTTAATTGGATATTACCGTCGTCAAGTAACAGAATATTCCCTGGTGTGACTTCTTGTACAAGTTGTGGGTAATCTAACCCCACTTGTTGTTCATCGCCTTGTGTGCTGTCTAAATCTGCATTGAGGATAAAACTATCCCCTTGTGTTAATTGAATAGCATTATTTTTAAAACTCGCTATACGGATCTTAGGGCCTTGCAGATCAGCTAAAATGCCGATAAATACACGATGTTTTTTTGCGACCTGACGGATAGTTGCGGCTGTGGACTGATGCTGTTCGCGAGTACCATGTGAAAAATTTAAACGAAATACATTAGCGCCAGCTAAAATCAGTTTTTCAATCATCTGTTCTGAGCAACTAGCAGGGCCAAGAGTCGCAACAATTTTTGTCTTACGCATAGTGACATTCTCTTTTTTAAAGAGGGATACTGAAAAGTATCCCTTGATAACAACTTAATTTATTAATCCATGGTGACTTTTTTCGCATTCCAGACCAGCGTAGCTAAGATCATGGACACGATGGCAGAACCAATCCAGAAATACTGTACCGTTGTGAAATCATAGTGAGTGATATCACCGACTTGCGTGACTTTGATCAGCGAGGCAGAAACAAGCTCTTGAGCGGATGCGGCAATATAAGCAAAAAGTCCGATAAAGCCTTTTACTGCACCTACTGCGTTTTTTGGCATCAGGTCGCAAGCCGTTAAGCCCGCCAAGAACACCACCAGTCCGCCCATAGCAAAACCAATCATACTTAATGCAATGGCATCCATAACACGGCTTTGTGGTCCCCAGAACATGAGGGCGAAACCGGCAATATTGGCGATACCATAAATAAGTGTTGGGATATGACGATTGGCATTAAATAGTTTGTCAGATGCCATACCGGCTAAGATGGCGCCAAAGAAGCCCGCAATAGGGTAAGTTGACATAGCAAAGCCAGCATCAATCAGTGAATAGCCTTTTGAGCCTTGCAGATAAAGCACCGCCCATGAACTGATTGCGTAGCGTGAGATATACATAGCAGCGCAAGCTGCAGCGATGATCCATACGGTAGGTTGTTTTAGGACAAATAATTGAGCACGGCGAGTTTCTTTTGGATCACTTGATTTAACGGCTTCTGACTCTTCACCATATGCACTGGCAGGATCAGGTAGACCATAAGTACGAGGACGATCTTTTAAGATCATCAGTAAGATGATACCTGCTGCAATACCCGCAATACCTGCACCGATAAAACCGGCACGCCAGCCAAAGAAACTCACTATGGTCGCAGTTAATATCCAAGTGATTGCTTCACCGATATTACGTGAGCCACCCCAGATAGAATAGACTGTACCGCGCTGTTTCGGAGAAAACCATTGGAAAATAGACACACAAGAAGGGGCAGATCCTACCGATTGGAACCAACCATTAATTCCCCACAATAAGATGAAGAATAGGCTCGCAGTCGACATTCCCATAAAGATACAAACAAAAGAGGACGCAA
Source organism: Proteus sp. G3927 (assembly GCF_963894685.1). Classification (NCBI taxonomy): domain Bacteria; kingdom Pseudomonadati; phylum Pseudomonadota; class Gammaproteobacteria; order Enterobacterales; family Morganellaceae; genus Proteus; species Proteus sp. G3927. The sequence continues at coordinate 72,155 of NZ_CAWQGX010000009.1, forward strand.
TCAGCGAGATGGACATAAAGCGGCCAATATTGGCATAATCCGACAAGAAGCCATTGGAAAACTTACCAAAGGCATAGGTAAAGAAGAACGCCGACCCCATTAAACCCAGTTCTGCAGTGGTCACAATACCGGCATCTAGCATCGGCTTTTTAACGACACCAAGTGCCATACGTACCACATAGAACATGGCATAACCTAGTACTAGCCCAAGAAAAACCTGCCACTGATATTTTTTATATATTGAGCGGATCTTTTCATTGGACGCTTCGATTAGCGGCAGATCCTTTCTGGTTTTAAAGAAACTTAACATAGAGATGACTCCGAATATTATTCATGCCTGAAGCTGATTTTGTTTTTCAGGGCAGATGCTATTCATTTAGGCCATCAGAGGGCAAAAGCGCTAATTTGAGTCAGAGCTGACACATTCTGCTGAATCGGTGAGTCAAATTTGTAACATTGCTATTAGGTGTTGGACTAAAAATGAGTGAATATATCGTCGTATCATCATCGAAAATGGGTCATTAAGGACTCATTCACTGAAAATAATAAATATTGCTAAATATCAGAAATTTGATGCTCAACACATTTTTAGGTTTATTCAACACAAAATCAGGGGTATGTCATGAGAATAAAAATAATCTTTAGCCTCATACTATTATTTAGTTGGCTGTTTATCACTCCAGCAAAAAGTGATGAGCAGCCATTGGTTATACTGACGACACTTTCAGATACACCTATGCGACCACTTACCGAAGCTTTTAGTGCTCGTTATCCTGAAACTAAGGTACAAGTGGTTTATCGGCGTGTTGCGATCGCTACACGGATGATGAAGCAGTATCCTACGCAACCTGTTGATATAGTGATGTCCTCTTCGGCTAATTTTTTTCATCATTTAGATAGAGAAGGACTACTCGCGCGCTTACCGATTAACTATGAAACACCAAAATGGCTAACTCGTCATAGTGATATCTTAAATGACAAAATAACCACGGTGGGTTATTCAGGTATTGGGATCATGAGTAACAGACAATACTTGCAAAAGTTAGGTATTCCGGCACCTAAAAGTTGGATTGATTTAAGTGATCCGATTTACCAAGGGCACTTAACTATGACGACACCAGCCAACTCTGGCACGATGCAACTGATGGTTGAAAATGTGCTGCAAGAGTATGGTTGGGAGCGCGGATGGCAAATTTTACTAGAAACCAGTGGTAACCTTTCTTCGATATCGGCACGTAGTTCACGAGTGAGTGACGCTATTGCCAGAGGTATTGTGGGGGCGGGGCCTATTATTGATAATTACGCTTTTAACCACCAAAAACGCTTTGATTTTGTTGATTTTAGTTATTTTGATAAATCAATTATTTTACCTGCTTATGTCGCTATTGTGGCTGAAAGCAGTAAAAGAGATACTGCGGCCAAATTTATCGCCTTTCTTTTATCGGATGAAGGACAAGAGATTATCTATAAAAGTGACATGGCGAAGATCCCCCTCAGCAAAGAAATTTTACGTAATAATGATGAGCTTGCTAATAATACTGAGTTTATTTTAAACAGTAATGAAGCTTATCGCCGTAGCGAAGTGGTCAATGTTCTTTTTGATCAAATGATCACCCATAATTTTCCATTAATGCGCCAAGTTTGGAATGAGATCCACGAGGCAGAAAAACAACAAAATCGATCACCAGAACGGATCGCAGCAACCAATCAAGCCCGAAAAATAGCCAGTTCAGTACTAATTAGCGAAAAAGAAGCTAATTCACCGACATTACAAGCCTTATTTATGAAAGAAGCCGATCAGCGGGAATATTCAGATCAAGCGTTAGCCGTATTGTACCAATGGCGTACATTAGAAGCGGAAAAACTTGAACAAGCATTAGTTTTATTGAAAGAAACTAAATCTCCCTAACCGCCTTGTGGTTCAGATATACAGTTGAAAATACTGTTTTTTTGAAAGGTATGATGGATGCAGATATTAATGCCTAAGCAATCGGGCAAACTCGGTAGACGCCTTTATTTGGCGTTTATCTTTAGTTCGTTACTCACTTTATTGATTGGTGGGGTGATATTTTTTATGTGGGGAAAATTAGCCACTCAAATCAATGCGTCTGTTGGTGACTCCTTACCTATGTTAACCACCAGCTATAATATGGAGCGTTACAGCACTAATTTACAGATGCTATTAAAAGAGCGTGAGCAAACACAACGTAAATCAGTTTCAGAACAACAAAAACAGCAGATTTATCAACTATTAGATAATCTGCGCGAGTTTCCGATTGAGCAACAATCACAACGCACTTTTTATAATCAATTAGTGGATGACTTATCAAACTTAATTGAGCAGCAAGATATTTTATTAGATAAACGTCGTGAACTCGAAAATAGGTTAGCACAGCTTTTAGGTCAATTGGCTTGGATGCATGATGCGGTAGGTGAAGATATTAAGCCTCTACTTAATGAAATTGAGTGGCATGTCAGCCAAATGCTTAATGAAAAAAATGTACAGGAAAATAGCTTACAACTGCTTTTAGAATCAACGTTACTTCAAGAGTTATTCACTACAGAAAATGAATTAATTAGCTTAGTGGAAGAAATTGCACATCAACGCTATAGCCGTGATATTGATGTCGCATTTCACTATATAAGTGTCAAAATTGATGAAATTATCGCTTTAAATCAAAAATTAAAAAGCTATCCTTCTACCATTGCTCATCGCCAAGTATTGCAAGAAATTATTGCGATCACTCGTTTTGACGGTGATATCTATCAAACATTGATTGATGATGTCGAAACCGAAAAAAAACTTAAAGCACTTACCCCTAAATTAAATGAAAAATTATCTCAGTTTGATAATGCAGTAAGAAGTAATGTGCTTGCCACCAGTGAAGCATTGAATAAGCTCAATGATAATACGCGACAACTGATGGCAACGGGAAAAATTGTCATTATCTTAATTGTCGTTGCTTCACTATTGCTCAGCATTATTGTCATGAAAATCTTAATAGATAGGCGACTGATTGCTAGATTAAATAAGTTGAGTGATGATCTCGCCCATGTTGCTAAAGGTCATTTAACAGAGCCTGTATTAATTGAAGGGCAAGATGAAATTGGATTATTAAGTCGCCGTTTGCGACGCTTTTGGCGTCAAATGAAAGAAGTTGAAGCCACGAATGCCCTGAATCTGATTAATAATACCGATGCCAGTTTAATTACTTGTCATCATGATGGACGTATGGAAACCGTCAATCCCAGTGCTGCTACTTTATTAGGTATTGGTCATGAACAGAGCAATAAACCATTATGGTTATTATTTAGTGGTGAAGCCAATACGACATTAAGAGCGCAGTTTAGTCCCACAAGTCCGCTTTATTTGTTTGGGCAAAGTGAGTCTATTGTGAGCATGGTAAAACAAGGAAAGCCTCATTTTCTGCAATTTAATATTCGCGAATATCCTCATAAAGACGAGCATAAATATATTGTGACGATCACGGATATTACTCGCCAAGAATTAAGTCGATTAGAATTAAAACATCTTGTGGCATTAAAAACCCAAGATTTACAAGAAAAGAACCAACAATTAAATGAAGAAATTGTGCGTCGTGAACAAGCACAAAAACACTTAATTCAGACACAAGAAGAGTTAGTGCAAGCGGCCAAAATGGCTGTAGTAGGACAAGCAATGACCAGTCTTGCACATGAATTAAATCAACCGCTTTCAGCCATTAATACCTACTTATATAGCGTTAAATTAACACTACAGATGGAGAAATATGACCAACTTCCTGATCCCATTGAGCGTATTGAAAAATTATGTGCTCGTATGAATAGGATCATTACGGCATTACGTAATTTTTCTAAAAAATCCTCATCTGAAGTCAGTTATGTTTCAGCGCCGTTACAGGGGCTGGTGGAAAGTGCCATGGTATTAGTGGAATCGCGCTCTAAACGAGAGCAGTGCACCATTATCAATAATATCCCCAGTGAACTGAATATTTGTGCCGATCCAACACAAATAGAGCAGGTCTTAGTTAACCTGTTTGTTAATGCAATGGATGCGGTCGCAGGAATGGGCGAAAGTCAGATCAGCGTCGACCTATTATCGGATGAAGCTAAATATCAACGAGTGGCCATTACCGATAGTGGCAAAGGATTTAATGCTGATGTTTTACCAAAATTATTCACCCCTTTTACCACCACCAAAGATGTTGGACTAGGGTTAGGGCTATCGATTTGCCGTTCTATTATGCAACGGTTTGGTTATGAAATTTACTTAGCATCGGCATTAAATGGCGGTGCAATGGTTGTTTTGGAGTTTACTCATGACACAGTCACTGCTGTCTGATATTGATGTACTATTAATTGATGATGATGAGGATATTCTCGAATCTTATCGTCATTTGCTTAATCTTGCCGGAATGGTTGCCAGGGTGACTGATTCGCCAGAAAAAGCATTGAGTCTGCTGACACCAGAATATGAAGGTGCGGTAGTGTTAGATATTTACATGCCTGCGATGAATGGCATGGAAGTCTTAGCGCGTATTCAACAAATTGATCCTCGTATTCCGGTGATTATGATCACCGGCCACGGTGATATACCCCTTGCTGTAGAGGCCGTTAAAAAAGGCGCTTATGATTTTATTGAAAAGCCCATTAATCCACCGCTATTTTTAGAGTTAGTTGCTAAAGCGCATAAAGAGCGAAAATCACTTCTTTCACTTAGAAAAACGATGATCACCACCACTCAAGAGCGTTTAGTTGGCGATAGTGCACAAATTACCGCCATTAGACAGCAAGTACAGCAAATTGCTGATATTGATAAAGACTTAATGATTGAAGGTGAGATGGGGACAGGGCGACATCTACTCGCTCAGTTATTACATGAATTAAGTCCTCACAGCGATAAAGCGGTGACTACGGTAGATTGTCAAAATTTAGTAGATATTAAGCCACTGATTGCTCAAATAGAGCAAGAGGAAGTCGGCACACTTATTTTACGCTCCCCTTATGATTTACCTTCTGGTGCACAACGTTGGTTAAGTGCTTACCTATTAGATATGGAAAGGCAGGGTAAGCGTCAATTTAGAACGATCGCGATTTTAGAAAATAATACCCAGCAATTGGTCACTGAAGGGCGATTGATACCTGAGTTCTATTACTACTTTTCGCAAATAACTTTTTCTTTGCCACCATTAAGCGCAAGACGCCCAGATATTATTCCTCTATTTAGAGCCTTTTTACGGCAAAGTGCTCAGCGGCTTGGGATCGCCGTACCAAAAATTGATCGTAATTATCTCGATATATTAAAACGTTATGATTGGCCTGGAAACATTCGTGAGCTACGGAATGTCGCTGAACTCTATGCTGTTGGTATTGTGAAAATGGTTGATAGTGAGCAACATCGTGCCATTATCCCCCCTGAAGGGCCTTTAGATAACTTAGTTGATGATTATGAGCGTCGCTTAATTGAAGATGCACTCTATTTATTTGCTGGCCGTGTGAGCGATGTGGCTGATTATTTAGGTATCCCACGTAAAAAACTCTATTTACGCATGAAAAAGCATGAACTGGATAAAGAGAGTTATAAACCTAAGGTTTGATAGTTATCAATAAGCGCCATTTGGCGCTTATTGCATTAGCACATTAATTTATTGATCCAATAATTAATTCACTACTCTTGAGATCAAGGGTTAATTCTTGTGCTTCTTTTATTTTTAATAATCCATCACCTAAATGAACTAACATAGGTAGCCCCATCTGCGTGGCGATAATGGCACTGTGAGAACAACTATCCCCTTCAGCTAAGGTAATGGCTAATAATTGAGTCGCATCAAACTGAATTAATGTCGAGGGGAATAACTCTTTAGCCACTAAAATAGAGGGTTGTGATGGGGTAAATTTAGGAGGCGTTTTCTGTTGTAAATGGTAAAGAACTTGATTGCGCAGATCACGAAGATCTAACTCCCGTGCTCTCAAATAAGGATCACTGAGAGTACGGTAGAGTTGGATACGTTCTTTCATTTCATTCGTCCAACTCTGCTGAGCGCTAACGTTATCTGTTTTAATACGATCGATAACATTGGTGAGTAATTCTTCATCATCCAGCATCATGATATGGCCGTTAAAAATAGCACCTATTTGTTCACCTAATGTGTGATTGGCTTTTTCAGCATAGTGCTTCAAATCATTGAGTGTATCTTTTATCGCTTGATTAAATTGCTCAATTTGTATTGTGCTATCGAGTGGTGCAGATAAATTTTCAATAGGGGCTAATTCTAGCTCATGCCAAATAAAAGCCGGTCCCTTGATGGGGGAAGCGGGTACAAGAGTACCGGTTAAACTTTGCTCCGTGAGTTCATCCGGTAATGCTTCGCCAAAACCTTGTTTAGCCAGTGCTAAAAAGGCATCAATAGCCTCATTTTCTTGTTCCCCTGAAGCAATTAAGGTTATTTCATCACCTTGACGAATTTGAATAAGAGAAAGTTGATTTAAACTAAGGGGATTAATGCGTCTATCTCCCTTAATTAATTGATAGTCAGCACGAAATTTTGACAGTAGCTCAACCAGTGTCGCTGCAGGTCTAACGTGTAAACCATGAGGGTTTTTTACCACCCAATGAGCTTCTTTGCCGTGCATTTGAATAGAAGGCGTGACATCATTTGGCTCTGAGCCACCCATGTTTTCACCCAATTGCATCTTTTTAGGGGTTAGTGCATGGTTGGCTTCTTCGAGAACCTTTTCTAAGCTAGCTCCGGATGACGCTGCGACAACAGCGGCTAATGTTCCTTCTACCAGCGGAGCTGAGCATAGTGTCACTTTTTGCGCTAATTCTGTATCAAGCAGTTCAATTGCTGTCTCTGTACTGAGTATGGCACTACCTAAATCCATCATAACAATAATGGCATCAGCTTCGGCGAGCGATTCAATCGCCGTCATAATTTTAACAGCGTCAGTACCAATAGGGTGCGCTTCATCATCAACACCTGCGGCAATGGCTAATCGGCAATGCGTTGGGTTAAGCATTTGATTCGCCAACGCCTCAATACCCTCAGCAAGATGTTTACTATGAGAAACAATCACGATATTAATCATGGCAGACCTCTCTTGATTATATTGTGAATGATTATGCGTGGATAGCATTAGACAGCGCTTGGAGGATCAATACCACAGAGGCACTGCCGGGATCTTTATGTCCTATACTGCGCTCACCAAGATAACTGGCACGGCCTTTTTTCGCTTGCATAGGAATAGTTTCCTCCGCCGCTTTTTCTGCAACTTTCAGTGCATTATCAATAGCATCTTCTATAGATAAACTTTGGTCATTCGCATGCTTTAAACTATCAACCACAGGCCACCAAACATCACACATAGTTTTATCATTTGGTTGTGCTTTACCGCGACTGACAATGCCATCAACACCTTCTTTAGTCATTTCATAAAGTTGATTTACATCGAGACTTTGTAATGATGCGGTGGGCTTAGCGGCACGAATAAAGAAGGTGCCAAAAAGAGGACCGCTGGCACCACCAATATTAGACAGTAATGTCATACCGGTATTTTTAAGGATAAAACCAATATCTTTATCGGCAAATTCAGGTAATTTCTCCGCTACCTTTTTGAAGCCTCTATTCATATTTAAGCCGTGGTCAGCATCGCCAATTTCACGGTCAAGATCGGTGAGATAGTCACTGTTTTGTTCAAAAAGTTGAGCGCATTGTTGTAGCCAAAGAATAATTTGATGATGAGTTAATACCATTTTCTGATCCTTAGTTATCGTTATAGGAAAACTTATTTTGTCATCGCAGGTGTAGCAACGGGTGCATCCCACAAAGTAAGTAGCGCGTCATCTACTTTTAATAAGGTAATTGAGATCCCCGACATATCGAGCGATGTACAATAAGATCCAATTAACGAACGTTCGATGTTAAGACCAAAGTTTTCACAGCACAGGGCAAGGCGATGATAAACACCATATAATTCAGAAAGGGGAGTGGCGCCAAGATTATTGACTAGGGCTATAACACGATCACCTGATTTTAGTGGCTGTTTTTCTTGTGTCTCTTCAATCCAATCACCATTGACTCGATCCCAACTGCGAATGGTGCGCTGATAGTGACCATTTTCAATTAGAGTATTAAACATTGCATCAACGGTATCATTTAATGAAGTAAATGGGCGACGGTCTATTCCTGGCTCTCCGTGGATCCCAACGCCAAATTCCATTTCATTTTCAGGGAGAGTAAAAGAGGGTTTTCCTGCAGCAGGTACGGTGCAAGCCTGTAGTGCAATACCAATAGAAAAACCATTATTATTAATTTGATGACCTAGCTTAACCAAATCATCGAGTGTATCGCCACGCTCAGCCGCCGCACCTAGTAATTTTTCCATTAATACGGTATTCGCTACACCACGACGACCGGCGGTATACAGACTATCTTTAACCGCAACATCATCATCAACTAATACCGTAGCAATTTTTACACCTTCATCATGTAGTAGCTCTGTCGCAGTTTCAAAATTGAGTACGTCACCGGTGTAGTTTTTAACGATCATTAATACACCTTCACCGCTATCAATTGCTTTTGCGCAATCGTACATTTTATCTGGGGTTGGTGAGGTAAAGATCTCACCAGGACATGCCCCATCAAGCATGCCTTTTCCAACAAAACCGGCATGCATTGGCTCATGTCCACTGCCACCTCCAGATAAAAGGGCTACTTTACCTTTTACGGGGGCATCATGACGGGTGACATAAAAAGAAGAGGGATGGAGATTGATTTCAGGGTGGGCTTTAGCAAAACCTTGCAGTTGTTCTGATAAAACATCATCAACACGATTAATAAGCTTTTTCATCTATATACTCCATTTGAAACTTGTATTGAAATTTTATGTAACAGAATGCTGTTACATAAGATTTCGACAAATTCTGATTAAAGGAATGACTCATTTTATGGCTTTTTTAATCAAAACCGCGTTCTGTGGTTGTTGAATTGCTATGTTGCTTTAATAAGCGATATAAGAATGTTTCTGTTGGATTAAATTAAATCTACATCATTTATGGTTATATAAGAACCAGTTAACTTATTTACCTGCCAGAATGGGAGCAGGATCATAAAATCAAGGCAAAATAGAGTAAGTAAAAAAGCGTTATATCTCTTGTAACAAGGTTAAGGCTTTTTCTCGTTGCTGTGGCGAGAGATTTTTTATCATTGCTAATAAAAGGGCATCTTGTTTTTTGGCGCTGGGACTTAGAGTATGACTAAAGGTAAGATTTAGCACAAAGGTATGCCCACAAAGCGGATCACGGCAGGCACAGTAAAGATCTGTTAACTCTTTATGCTTGCGATTACTTTTCTTTATCATCGCTTTTTCACCACATTCAGGACAGTAAATTGTTAAAACACGCATGGTATTTTCTCTTTATTATCAATCTATCACCACCTTCTATATTAGCCTAAGTTTGTACAATCACCAGTAATATTATTGTTTTTTTGTATTTTAATTTGTTGTTAACTGATTTTTATCATGAAAAACAAGTTTATTTGTTTATTTGACTAAAAATAATTCGGTTAACCTCGGTTAAACACCATTAACCGACAATAACCGAACAAAGTTACTAGTATAAAATACAAAATTTATAGATAATGATTTCACGTTAAACCTACATGTGGAGATGCAACGTATTGAATTTAAATATTATTTAATTTGTTGTAATGACTAATATGTGGAGAAAAATAGGTAATGGATAACCTATTACAAATTAACAAGGAAGTGGGCAAGGATAGTACAAAAGGACGTTGTATTTATCCTTGAGCAAAAGGATCTTGCATATTCCATACAGATTATCTGATTGATACTAGGAGGTGAGGGTTCTTTTTACGGCTAAATACTGTAAGCGAATGCGAGGTATATTCATGGATGAATATGATCACACACTAGTATCATTGGTAGTTGTTGGCGCTTTTATTGCATTAGGGAAGATGCTAGTTGCTAATGAAGTTATCACATTACGACTATTTATTGGCAGGATCATCCTAGGATCAGCGGTTTCTGTTGTGGCAGGTGCTCTGTTGATTTTATGGCCGGGTATTCATCCTATTGCGGTTATGGGGATCGGCTCTGCCCTGGGGATCGCCGGTTATCAACTTGTCGAAATTTGGCTAAGGAAAAAAGGAAATGAGCTATTTTCACGGAAGAAAAACTAAGTGACCAATGATTAATTATCAATAATCAATAAGTTGAGCGTTATATTTGTATTTTATGATATTTGTGTGGTTTCGCATCATAGGGAATTAAGTGATATCCAATAGCGCTATTGATTGGTATGGATTGCAAGTAGCGTAAATTGGGTTGCTCAAGATGAGTATCGAGACTGCGCGACGTGGAGACAAGGAACGTTTATCACGATAAATGAAGATCAAGTCTGCAAGGAAGCCAGTCTTGATCTTTAACCTGTTTAATGACAAGTATGTTATGAGGGAAATTTTTTTAATATTGGTGATTTCTGTTTAAAATAACTGGCTACAAGTAACCCACTGTAAAGCATTGCACCAATAAACCACAATAAGCCATCCCAATATTCAACGCTGTAACTATAAATAAAAGAGAAGAGTAACGGGCCGACAATCCCAGTTATATTCGTTAGACTGACTAACGTTCCTTGTAATTGTCCTTGAACATGATGATCAACAGATTTTGATAAATATCCTTGTAAAGCAGGTTGTCCCATTCCTCCCGCAGCTAAACAGATTAAAGCGGGGAGCATAACCCAAACATGGCTTATCCAGGCTAATAATAAGCAACCAAATGCATCAATAGACATGCTAATGATAACCGTGTTGCGTTCTCCCCATTTTTGCGCCAGTTTTCCTGCGAGAACCGCTTGAAAAAAAATATGTAATACACCAAGAAATGCAAGAGATAAACCTACTTCAGTAGTGTGCCAAGCGAAACGCACTTGTGTGAATAGCACCCAAATGGTGGCCGGAATTTGCCCTATTAGTTGAATAATAAAATAGGCAATAAGCCAAAAACAGAGACTCTTTTTAATAAAACCAGTGGCAGAGTGAGGCGCTGTATCCTGATTTAATGCGGATATTTCAGTCGATATTTTTGTGGTTTGAGTTTCTTGGAAACAAAGTAATGAAAATATAAATAATAACGAATGAGAAATAGCCGCAAAGATAAATGGCGTATGGGCGCTGATCTCACCCAGTAATCCCCCTAACATGGGGCCAATAATTAAACCCACACCAAATGCACCACCCAAAAAACCGAAATAGCGTGTTCTTTCATGAGGATGAGTAACATCAGTCATTGCTGATGCGCATACAGCACCTGTGGCTCCTGTTATACCCGCAATAATGCGTCCAATGTAGAGCATCCATAATGAGGTAGAGCAAGCCATTAATAGGTAATCTAATGCCGCACCCAATAGCGAAAATAATAAAATAGGTTTTCTGCCATATTTATCTGATAATTTTCCTAAAATAGGTGCGAAGATCACCTGCATCGTCGCATAGAGTGCTAATAATATACCGTAATGATTGGCGAGTCTGTTTTCGCTCACAAACTCATTTAATAGTGTTGGTAGTACTGGCATGATAAGGCCAATACCAATGGCATCTAATACTGTGACAAGCAGTATGATAATAATTGATTTATTCATAAATATCCTAAAAATCTATCACTGATAGAGGGGTGAAAAATATCTCTATCAGTGATAGATTGTCAAGAATATTTTATTATGAGGACGCAAATGGCAAAATTAGATAAAGAACAGGTTATTGATAACGCATTGATTTTATTAAATGAAGTCGGTGTGGAAGGGTTAACAACACGTAAGTTGGCGCAAAAATTAGGGGTAGAGCAACCGACACTTTATTGGCATGTAAAGAATAAACGTGCGTTATTAGATGCTTTAGCTGAGACTATTTTACAAAAGCATCATCATCATGTTTTGCCATTAGCGAATGAAAGTTGGCAGGATTTTTTGCGTAATAACGCAAAAAGTTTTCGTCAGGCGCTATTAATGTATCGTGATGGTGGAAAGATCCATGCAGGCACACGACCATCAGCCAATCAATTTGAGACATCAGAGCAACAATTGCAATTTTTGTGCGATGCTGGCTTTACGTTAACGCAAGCTGTTTATGCATTAAGTTCCATCGCGCATTTTACACTTGGTTCAGTGCTTGAAACCCAAGAACATCAAGAGAGCCAAAAAGAGCGAGAAAAAGTACCAAAAACAGAGATAAACTACCCACCATTATTAACACAAGCTATTGATATTATGGATAGTGATAATGGTGAAGCTGCATTCCTTTTTGTGCTCGATGTGATGATTTCAGGGCTAGAAACAGTGCTAAATAATCATCATTAAATAGGCTGACGCCCCTTAGGGGCGATGAGTTGCCCTTGTCTATCTGCGATATTGATTTGCACAATACAGCCAGCATTAAAATGTAAATAATCCTCTTCAATGCCGTCTGAGAAAATAACACCATTTTCGGGCATTAAAGATCCTAATTGCAATGGAGAGTCCAGCTCAATCGTGCCAAAAGTTAAAGCGGTGCCTGTTGTTCTACTAGGAAATGGCTCTCTTACACTAAATTGTAATTTTTTATCACTCCAGCTAAACCCTTGTAAAAGAGGGTGTGATGCTTTTCCGGTGATGGCCATGGCTCCAGCAAGAATAGATTGAAACCACCCTGTAGAGCCAAGTCCCGTTGATACAATAATGCCTGATGAGGATTGCACTTCTTGAGAGTCTCCCCATTGTAAGATATAACGTGCGGAAGTGTGGCTTTTAGGGCCAATAAATAAGTCATTAACCGCTAACAGTGATTGACCATCATTGGTTTTTGCTTGTGCAAAAGTGACCGAATTAAAAGGCATTTTGTGATTTATTGTATTAATTATAATCTCTTTCAATTGCCCTATTTCAAAGGGCAAGAGCTTACCATCCCATCTTGAAGGATCTGGATTGATAGCAATAACGGGTTGTTGATTAAGATATTTCAGAGTATTAGCGACGAGGCCATCTTGACCTATTACCACTACAATATCATGAGAAGAAAATTGATAACTAGGCAATAATCCTCTTTCCAAGAGCTGAAAACGCCCAAATGATTTTAAAATAAGCTCAGCTTCTGTGAGTTGTTTTTGATAGAGATTATGTTCATTAAGATAATCTGTTACCTCAACATGGTTATGTTCTAAATAGAATTTGGCTTGTGACCAAGTGTTAAAACGCTCAATTAATTCTTGTAAGCGACTTTTTCGCATCACTAATATGAAACGAAAATCGGTATTATTTTTCATAGGTTATCCTCTTTTTTTCATAAATTGGCTAAATAAATCAGGAGTAATATTTAATTCACCAATTTTTCCTGAATTAAGCGCTAAAGTTTCAAATGCCATTGCCATTAATTGTTGTGAGTCCATTTTTGCTAGAGCCATTGCTTTGAGATTTTCAACGGGTAACTCACGGTAAGCTCGCATAGTTGCTTCAATAGCATAAGCATCAGCATCAGATTGTATGCGTTGATTTTCCGCACTTAACGCGACTAATTCTTTACGTTTTGCTTCGGCATTGACTTTGGCTTCAAGACGCTCTTTTTCTATTTCGGCTTGTTCACGTAATAGGGTACGTTCATTTTCTAAACGAGCTTCTTCAATTTCTTGTCGTTTACGCTGTATAGATAAGTCTGTTTCTAATTCAGCTTCTTTAATGGTGCGCTCTTGCTCTACTGAGAATTTACGACGTGCATAAATTGCATCATCAGCCTCTTTGAGTAAGGATTCCCGCGCCTCAGCTTCTAATGCTTTAAGCGTTTCGGGAGAGGGTGAGATGGCCGCAATAGAAACATCTAAAATAGTAATACCTAAGGCCTCTAATGAAGGGTGTTCAGTAAGTTGTTTCATCACTAAAGTAACCAAGGATTGGCTAAGTTGTAGTGCTTCTCGTAAAGGGGTGCTTTGGATCTTGGCTTGGATCAGGGTTTGAGCAATACGCACCACGCGATCGTTGAGCTTTAGGGGATCTTCGCTGGCGTAAGATTTGCCATTCTTACTTAAATTAAAGTTGAGGACTTCAGCGGCTTTTTCAGGTGATGTGACTTGGAATGAAATTTGTCCTTGAATACGTAGTGCCTGAAAATCAGCAGTTTGGAAGTTAAAGATAAAAGGGGCTTCTTGTGCATTTAACGGCAGTGCTGCAATAGATGTTGTCGCCGAATTATACCAAAAACTTAAGCCTTTACCTTGTTGGCGCACTTTCCCGTTGACCGATTTAATAATAAATGTTGATGAGTCTGCTTTGAAATAATTTAAGTTAAACATAGTCTTCTCCAGTTAGTGTCTTTATGACATTAACTATATATTGTCTTATGGACACTATTGGTGTCAAGTCATTTAGTGTCTTTATGACAAAATTTGATTTTCATGTGTTTAACATTAAAATAAACTCATTATCTTTTTATAAAGTGCAGACCATGAACGAACAAAATTTTTTAGCAAATTACAATCGCCGTGATTTTCTATCGCCGCTTATTACTGTTGATTCAGTACTATTCACTTACCATGAAGGGCAGTTAAAAGTGCTCTTGGTGGAAAGAGCTAATCATCCTGAAAAAGGAAAATGGGGATTACCTGGTGGCTTTGTTGATGAAACACAAGACAACTGCCTAGAAGATACTGTGCTCAGAAAATTAAAAGAGAAAACAGGGGTGATCCCGCCGTATATTGAACAACTCTGCTCAGTGGGAAATAATCAGCGCGATGTAAGAGGTTGGTCTGTTACTGTATGTTACACGGCGTTAATTGCTCACCAAGCATGTAAAGCGCATATTGATAGTGTGGATCATGTGATGTGGTTACCTATTGATGAAGTAGCACAGAAAAATCTGGCATTTGATCATAATGAACTGATTGCGCAAGCGAGAGAGCGATTAAAGCAAAAATCGCTTTATTCTATTGTGCCGGGATTTGCGTTACCTGAAGTGTTTACTTTGCCTGAATTACAGCATGTGCATGAGATATTGATAGGTAAAGAGATCCAGAAAAAATCTTTTAGACGACGGATTGAACAAGCCGACTTATTAATTGATACCGGAGAAAAACGTGCTGAGAAGGGACGCCCTGCTAGTCTCTATCGACTTAAGAAGTCGTCTGCGGATTATCGTTTTATTCGTAATCTTGAATTTTAATATATAGAGTATTTTTTTAAAATCGCTATACTCTTTTTAAGTTAGCAAATTATCATTAGAATTATTAATGTCTTAAAAATTACTCTGATAACAATTATGAAAATAAAATTTATTCTTTTGGGGGTATTTGGCGGTATTCTTTTATTAAGTGGGTTTGTTTCTCATGCAATAAAAACGATACCTTTGGATATGCAAAAAGAAGCTACTGTAGTTTCTGTCGAAAAACCGAAAATAGTATCACGACAATTTCCTTATTATCCTACAGGCGCTAAAACCGCTAATATTGAAGGCGATGTAGAGGTTAGGTTTGATGTGGATAAAAATGGTAATGTACAAAATATTAGGATATCAGATGATCCTATTGCAGCGATATTTGCTCCCTCTGTTTCACTGGCGATGAAGCATTGGCGATACGAATCAGGTAAACCGGCTAAAGATTTAAAAGTGGTTATACAATTCAGATTAGAAAATGTGAAACATAACGGATTTAATCAATCACATTAAATGAATAAAATAAATAACGTATAAAAATTATTTTACCATTAGGGGGAATGACAATTATCCGTACAGGGTTATTGAAAAATATCAATGAAATAACTCGATATTAAATACCAAGTTATTTCATATAATTACCCTATTTATTTTTTATCTTGGAGAGCAACTTGAATTAAATGTTCTACATAATTATCAACAAGAAACTCAACCGTCTGACTTCGGGTTGTACTTCTTAAAAACGAAAGTTTATCTATTTTCCGTAGTGCTGACATTTTTAAAGATAGTGATACTGATTTTTTCTTATCTTTATCTAAATAAACACGACTCGTTGTGCCACTATGTTGTAGTTCTTCATTCGAAGATAATGCCTCTCGCATACGACGTAATGTTTTATTATCAAGCTGACCTCGTTCAGTCATTTGATACGATCTGGATGATTTACTGTACTTAATTTCAGCACTATAAGACTCTCTTATTTCTTTTAAAACACGGGTGAGCGTTGGCTCCGAGCATTCAAGAGCAGAAATAATCTTAATCGTGGGGACTTTTTTCCCTGTACTTAAAAGTATAGCCAGCTTAAAAACTCTGATTTGGCGAGAGCTCAATTGCATGTTTGGTTACCACGTATCTGTCAATTGTGTGTTAAGAAATTAGACCCAGCTTTTATTGTGTCTGTATTATTTTTCTACAAGTATATCTGAAATAATGTCAAATATTAAAGATTTTATAAAATAACAACCGAAATAAAAATATTGTTAAATAATATGTTAAAGTTTTATAAATAGGAGTTCTAGTTAAAGATATTATTCTTTAACTAGAGACTAAGTTTAAAATATTAATAAATAAAAAAATGCTTATAGTAAATATAAAAACGAATATTTAAACTTATGGTGTATTAAATCGTTGAACACTATTTTTTGAATTGGGAATAATGCCATACAGTTTTGCTCTAGTTAAAATACTTAATGCCCAACGGCGATGTGTTGCCGGTTCACACATGGCACCATGAGATTTAAATACGGCTTGTGTTGAATTTAAGATGCGCAACGCATCGGAATGATCAGACTGAGATACCATTAATGCCTGTTCTATTTTGTCTATCTGCTTGGGATGAATAGCGGTTTTGCCCACTAAACCATTGGCAATATCGAGGGCTAATTCTCTATCCATAATTTGTTGATCATCAATATGCTCACAAACAGGAGCGGTAAGCGCAAACTGACGAGCACCAAATACAGCAACCAACATTTTTATCACGTATCCCATAGGTCCATCATAGAGTGTTAAATGGCGATTACGTCTAAGAGAAATAACATTCATTAAATCATTTCCACCGATACGTAAGGCAATAATTCTCTTATGGCAAGGGTGAGCTAGTAGCAAGTCTGCCAGTGAGGTCATTTGAAGAACGTCGAACACTTCTTCTGTTTCCAATGTTGGCATCATACATAAATGGGTGGGTTTGATGATACGCCACCAAAGGGGTAATGAAGCTTGGGTAAATTTAGGTAATACTAAGCCGTCAATCACAGTTAAATCTACATGCTCAACCAGCCATTGCGCCATTTCTGTATGGCGGGGGCGTATAAATAGCAACGGCCATTCAGTACAATCATGATGCTTTTTATAGTCTGATAATGTGGTTAATAATGTTGCTAGATTTTGTAATGCTTGTGGAATATCAGTATCACTGACGGCATCTTCTAAACAAATAATTAATGAACGTAATCCATCAATTTTTTGATCAATAATTGTTGCGGCGATATCGGTTCGTGTTGCGGGCATATACAGCGTTGCCCCTAAATTCCAAGGGGATAATCGTTCAATCATTATTGCACCTTTTTAATGATAGTAACGGCACGATATTGTCCTAATGCTTTACCTGCCTCGGTTACAGTAATATTTTTTTGTTTAGCAAGATAAATCAGTAATGCAACATCGGGATCTGCAATTTCTTTTACCAGAATATGCTCAGGTACACGGCGTAAAACGGCGCGAGTTGCTTCAGCAATACCGGGTTTTATACGATTGATATTTGAAATGTCATATTTGTTGGCAAGTAAACTAACGACATTTTCGCTCAGTTTTTTTAAGTCTGACGGTTGATGTTTAAATGTGGCGAGTGGAATATCGTTATCTATTAAGGCGTCAACTATTTTTCCCACAGTATCAACAAGATAGCGACTACATTCATATTGTTTTAAATGTTGGCAATCGACAAAACCATGGAAGCCTTGCTCTGTCCAAATTGAACGTGAAATTAATCCTGAAACGGGCGCTCCCATAATCCCAAAAGGGATTAGCCAATCTTCATCACTGGCACTTAACCAAGCGCAACCACAAGGATCAGCAAGGACGACAAGATGGGGTTGTGCAGGAAAACCTTCACGTCCCGCCAATGAACGAATTAACTCATTTGTGATAGCGCCTTTTCCTGTCCACCCATCAACAAATACAATACCTTCTGTCCCATGGCGTTGCTCAATCCATGAAAGCGCTTCGTTATCAATACCCCTATCACGAATAATGCTAATACCATAGTGATAAGACGTTTTTCCCATTTTGCGCAAGGTCTGTTGTAACATCACGCCAAGTGGAACACCCGCACGCACAAGACTTGTCAGAATAATAGGGGTGTCACCAAAATGCGCAATAAGTGATTTTGCTAGCATAATTACTTGTGTTGCTAAACGTGTTGCGCCAGCAGCCAGTGCTTTTTCAAACAGTTCAAGATGCCAGGTTGTGGGTTCTGGCTCTTGGCTTAACATATCAGAATAGTGACGTTTACCAGACTGTATAAGTTCTTCTTTTAACTCAACAGGTGTCATTTCAATCTTGACGGGTTGCAGTAAAAAATCAACATCACCCAGTAGATAAGAGCCTGAAAAAGGCTGATGATCCATCATGTTTATTCTCCAAAAATTTTTGTGTTGATCGCATTCGCGAATTGGCTTTGGCGGGGGATAGCATACCAATTGCATAATTTCATAAAGCGATGATCACTTAGGCTATCGCCGAAACCAATCACAGGAAAAACGCCACGTTCTGCTTTTAATTTATTAAGCAAATAAGTGACGGCTTTACCTTTTTCAATTGGCTCAGGTAACCAAGCAATATTGTTACTGTTACGATGAATATAAAAACCTTTGGTTGAGAATATTTTTTCTATCTCATCACCGATAGCATATAGCTCATCTAATCGAGCGCTGTCGTTATGCTTCATCACCAAATAAATGGGTAAATCATCATATTCATAGTTAATTCTCGCCCAACCATCAATATTACGTTCAGCCATTAATTGGGTAATAGATTGCTGTAACCTAAGTAAAGGTTGCTTATAAGGTGTTAAGCTTTGTGTGATATGGTGTTGCCATTGTTCATCTGCGACTTTTTCTGGGGTTAAGACAACAGCACCGTGTGTGGTAATAGCCCATGAATGAAAAGGAATAGTGACACGGCTCATTTCTTCCGTTCCACGTGCTGTGACTGGAATTAAATCAGCATGTTCTAGCATCCAATCAACCAGCATAGCTTGCTCTTGAGTCATAAAGCTACGTGGCGCTAAACTTCTATCCAACGCACCAGTTTTATAGGGTGCAAGCGCTAACTCATCCACCATTTTGCGACGAGTTTGAAATAAGGTATCGTCAAGATCGGCTAAAATAACGGGGTTAGTCATAGCTAATTACTTCAACAATAGGGGCAACTTTATAGAGAGCCTCAATAAGTTGACTATCAATACTTTCGGCAGGGGTTTCACAACAAAGCAGAATGCGATCAAATTGCTGATGAGCCACGTTATAGACAAAGTTAGGAATGCCTAATCCGTAATTATCAGTAAAAGTTATCGCTGATTGGATAGCAAAATTAGTGGCAATAGGTGAGCGAGTCGTCGAGCTATATTTTACAATAGCCCCTTGTTTTTCTAAGCGTTCTGCTAATAAAAAGGGTTCCCAGACAAATTCACCAGAGCCTAAAACCAATATTTTTTCACCCTCAGAAACATGAATAAATAGGCCAAGATCATTAGCAGGGGTTGTCATACCTAAGCGTCCCCAGCTTTGTTTTCCTGTGATAGCAACCTGTCCTGAGGCAGTAATATTGACATTTGGCATAACAGGTAATGGTGCATCGGGATTGGCTTGCCATTGCCATTTTCCCTGCACTAAAGAGAAGGTTGTTATGGGTAATGGTGAACGCTTTTGCAGAGCATCACCACTCCAATCGGTTAATGTGACAGCAATAATCTGCTTAATTTGTGTTAACTTACCTTCTTCACGTAATGCAGACAGCAAGTTAAGAAAGGTATTACCTGTGGTTGCTTCATCATCAATTAACACAATGGTTTTCGCTTGCTGGATCCATTGGCGTTGTTCTAGGTTATGAGGCAAATAAAGTAGGTGATCAGTTGCATGGCTGTGATTTTCTTTAAATTTACAGAATAATTCACTATCAGCAATAGGATGGCGTGTTGAAGTAAGATAGAGCGCTTGAGGATAGCGATCTCTTACTTCATCAAAAATCCCCGCACCTAAACCGACCGCAGTTTCTGCCATACCAATAAAAAGAATAGGGCCTTCGAGTGATTGAGGAAATTGTTTGGCCATTTGTTGATAAGTTTCACGCATTTTCTTAGGTGAAACAGGAATATGGCGCCCTAATACTTTACTGACAAACAAAAAAGCGCGCTTAGGGTTGCGTCTTTCCGCAATATCAAAAAGTTCATCAAGATGTTCTAATGAGCAATTTGGCGTTACGCTTAATGTGCCACAAGTGAGTTGGCGACGATAAACAGAAGAGCCAATCAAACTATTCATTATTCTTTATTATCCGTACTAATTAGTTTTTTAAGTGCATTTATCTGGGTATAAGCTAAGCCGTGTTGAACATAACGTCACATACTGTGAATGTTTAAGCTAAAACCTGTTTCCTCATCATGAAGTTTCTATTTAATCATGTCAATCATAATGTGATCTATTTTACTTTAATTTAAAATAATTAGGTTAATGCGGTATTTTTTGTTTTTAACTTAAGTTTTAATTGTGTTTTTTTATAAAAATTTCTTTTATTTCAATATATTTACAATCTCTTGAAGTAAGTTGATAAAAATAGACTTGCCGAACTACTTCATCATGATATGATGATTTATAATTTGTATTTATATGCAAGTGATATTGTTGTTTCATTCTACCTTTGAAGGGAGTTAATTATGGTTTCATTACGCAAGGATCAGACAGTCTCTCTCAGTAAACAAGCCCCTGCACTGAGTCACCTAATGTTTGGTTTAGGCTGGGATCCTATTAAGAAAAAGGGATTTCTCGGTGGACTCTTTGGTGGTAATAATTCGATAGATTTAGATGCAAGTTGTGTATTACTCGATGTAAATGGTAAACAAATCGATACTATTTGGTTTCGTAAACTAAAATCAACTTGTCAGTCCGTTATTCACTCAGGAGATAACTTAACAGGAGAGGGTGATGGTGATGATGAAACTATTTTTGTTGATTTAAATCGTCTTCCTTCATTGGTTGAATATTTGGTTTTCACTGTCAATAGTTTCCGTGGGCAGACTTTTAATGAAGTTGAAAATGCGTTTTGTCGAGTTGTCGATAAAACAACCAATAAAGAGCTTGCTCATTACAAATTAACGGAACAAGGCGCTCATACAGGGATCGTGATTGCCGCTTTACAACGTAATCACGGACAATGGGATTTCACGGCTTTTGGCTCACCTTGTAAAGGGCTTGTCATTGACGAGATGATGCCAGATATTTTGGCGACGGTGGTGCGATAAATGACCCTAACACCTGGCGGAAATATATCCGTACCTGATCAAACGTTAATGGTGCGTATTCACTCAGGCTCACTTGTTGATGTATCTGCATTTAGGCTTTATGTCTCAGGAAAAGTGAACGGTGATGCTGATATGGTGTTTTATGGTCAAACCACTAATGATGATCGTACTATTATTTATGCAACAGCAGGTAATAGCACGTCGTTTACGGTTGACTTAACTCGCTTACGTCCTGATGTCGATAGAATTGCTTTTACAGCTACTTGTGAGGGGCAACAAACCATTGCTCATCTACAACATTTGTCTATTCAAGTTGATGCTAACAATAATGTCGTTGCGAACGGCCATGTTGATATCGATGGACGCACTGAAGCGGCATTAATTTTAGGTGAGCTATACCGTCGCAATGGAAGCTGGAAATTTCGGTTTATTGCACAAGGATTTAACGGTGGATTAAAACCATTGGCGGAATATTTTGGTGTTGATATTGCTGATCCTGAACCAGCACCAGCACCAGCACCGAGCTCAGTGAACTTAAGCAAGGTTTCGCTAACTAAAGAGAAACCGGCAATTAGCTTAACTAAAAAGGATGATTTCGGCAAAATCCGCATTAACCTCGATTGGCATCGAGAAAGTAAAAGCGGTGGTTCCGGGTTATTAGGTGGATTATTTGGTGGTAACAAAGGTATTGATTTAGATATTGGCGCCTTTGTTGAACTACAAGATGGTTATAAGTCAGTGATCCAAGCCTTAGGAAATGGATTCGGTGATTTTAATCGCATGCCTTATGTTGAGTTACAAGGTGATGATCGCACTGGTGATGTAGCGGGTGGCGAGTGGATTTTTATCAATGGACGTGAATGGAAAAATATCAAGCAAGTGCTTATTTTTACTTTTATTTATGAAGGGGTTCCTAACTGGAGTAAAACAGATGGTGTGGTCACTATTCATGTTCCCGAGCAACCACCTATCGAAACACGTTTAACGGATGGTAATAATGGTCGAGCTATGTGTGCCATCGCACGACTTGTTAATGAAAACGGATCAATCAAAGTTGAACGTCTCAATGAATTTTTTAAAGGCCATCGCGATATGGATAATGCCTACGGATGGGGATTTCGCTGGACTGCTGGATCTAAGTGAATACACGAAATAAGGAGAATAAAAATGAGTTTTTTCAATAAATTAAAAGAAGGTTTTAATTCCGGGCGAGCGGAGTTAACTAAGCAAGTCAGTCGTTTTAAAAACAAAAAATTTATGCAAGGTACGGTCGCAGTTTGTGCTCGTATCGCTATTGCCAGCGATGGTGTGAGTTCTGAAGAAAA
This sequence comes from Proteus sp. G3927, assembly GCF_963894685.1. Taxonomy (NCBI): domain Bacteria; kingdom Pseudomonadati; phylum Pseudomonadota; class Gammaproteobacteria; order Enterobacterales; family Morganellaceae; genus Proteus; species Proteus sp. G3927. The sequence continues at coordinate 94,975 of NZ_CAWQGX010000009.1, forward strand.
GCAGAAGATGCTCGGTTTTTTAAAAGCATCAGAAGAGCTTAAAGTCTTTGATACCTCCGAGGTGATCGAATTCTTTAATAAGCTAATTAGCAGTTTTGAATTTGATACTGAAGTCGGTAAAGGTGAAACGATGAAGTATATTCTGGCAATGAAAGATCAGCCAGAAGCTGCACAATTAGCGATCCGTGTCGGTATTGCTGTTGCGAAAAGTGATGGTGATTTTGACAATGACGAAAAAGAGGCGGTGCGTGCTATTGCCGTTGCATTAGGCTTTGAGCCCGCAGAGTTTGATTTGTAATTAATTTTATATAGGGAACCGTTTAGGAATAATTATGGTATCCACACATATTGGTTTTCCGACAGAAACTGTCATTGTTTTTGTTGTACTTGCGATAGGCGCTATTTTTATCGATTTATTTATGCATCGTGCAGATAAGCCGATAACGTTAAAGAATGCTGTTTTTTGGTCAATATTCTGGGTAGTCGTTGCCATGGCATTCGCGGGTTTTTTATACGTCCACCATGGTGCAGAAGTTGCAAGCTTATTCGTGACGGGTTATGCATTAGAGAAAGTGCTGTCTGTCGATAACCTATTTGTCATGATGGCGATTTTCTCTTGGTTTGCGGTTCCTGATCGTTTCCGTCACCGCATTCTGTATTGGGGGATCATTGGTGCCATTGTATTCCGTGCGATCTTTGTTGCTATTGGTACCGGCTTATTAAGTTTAGGGCCTTACGTTGAGATAGTCTTTGCTCTGATTGTTGCTTGGACAGCCGTAATGATGCTGAGAAGTGGGAATGATAGTGAAGAAATTGAAGACTATTCACAGCATCTTGCTTATCGCTTAGTAAAACGATTTTTCCCTATATGGCCAAAAATTACTGGACATGCCTTCTTATTAACACAAAAAGAGGTTGATGTAGAGTTAGCAAAACCGGAAAACAAAGACATAACTATCGGGCGAGGTACAAAAGCTGCGTTATATGCGACACCGCTTATGTTGTGTGTGGCGGTGGTAGAGCTTTCTGATGTGATGTTTGCTTTCGATTCGGTGCCTGCAATCATTGCCGTTAGTCGTGAGCCACTGATTGTTTATAGTGCAATGATGTTCGCTATTTTGGGCTTACGTACTCTCTACTTTGTGTTAGAGGCATTAAAACAGTATCTGATTCACCTTGAAAAAGCGGTTATTGCATTGCTGTTCTTTATTGCTGTAAAGCTGGGGCTTAATGCAACAGATCATATTTGGCAGCATGGATATAGCATTTCCGCGACAACCAGCCTATTCGTAGTGCTTGGTGTTCTTGCTCTGGGTATTCTGGCAAGTTTTGTATTCCCAGAAAAAAAGAATAAATAAGGTAAATAATGATAACCGATATTCTTGGGAAATTAGAATATCGCAACATAAATTGAAGAGGTTGAAGATGAGCGTTTCTCTTTCTAAAGGTGGTAATGTTTCTTTAAGCAAAGCAGCCCCAACGATGAAAAACGTCCTAGTCGGACTTGGTTGGGATGCCCGTTCTACAGATGGTCAAGATTTTGACTTAGATGCATCTGCATTTCTGTTAGCCGCTAATGGAAAAGTACGTAGCGATGCCGATTTCATTTTTTATAACAACTTAAGATCTGCCGACGGCTCTGTTGTTCACACTGGTGATAACCGAACAGGTGAAGGTGATGGTGATGATGAAGCACTAAAAATCAAACTAGATACCATCCCCAGTGATGTCGAAAAAATTATCTTTGTAGTGACTATCCATGAAGCGCAAGCGCGTCGTCAAAGCTTTGGTCAGGTATCTGGTGCGTTTATTCGTTTAGTTAATGATGACAACCAAATTGAAGTTGCTCGTTATGATTTAACGGAAGATGCATCAACGGAAACGGCGATGTTATTTGGTGAGTTATATCGTCATAACGGTGAGTGGAAATTCCGTGCTGTAGGCCAAGGATATGCAGGGGGCTTAGGCTCAGTATGTGCGCAATATGGTATTAACGCCTCTTAATCGTATGTTATGAAATCACAAATTACTGGCAGTTATTCCTAATTGTCAGTTTATTCAACACAGTAGGAGCTTTGATATGGCTGTTTCCCTTGTTAAAGGTGGTAATGTTTCGCTAACTAAAGAAGCACCAACCATGACGGTGGCTATGGTTGGTTTAGGATGGGATGCCCGCGTGACAGATGGCGCTGAATTTGATTTAGATGCGTCAGTATTCATGGTCGGTGAAGATGGAAAAGTGCTTTCAGATGCAAGTTTTATCTTCTTTAATAATAAAGTGAGCCAATGTGGTAGTGTTGAACACCAAGGCGATAATCGTACTGGAGAAGGCGAAGGTGATGATGAACAAGTCAAAATCACTTTATCCAAAGTTCCTGCTGAAGTGAAAAAACTGGTTTTTGCTGTCACTATTTACGATGCTGAAAACCGCAAACAAAACTTTGGTATGGTGAGCAACAGTTTTATGCGCGTTTATAATAACGACAATAACACTGAAATTGCACGTTTTGATCTTTCTGAAGATGCCTCTACGGAGACGGCGATGATCTTTGGTGAACTCTATCGTCATGGTTCAGATTGGAAATTTAAAGCAGTAGGCCAAGGTTTTGCGGGTGGTTTAGGCGCACTAGCCGCACAACATGGCGTCAATATTTAATCTTTCGCTAATAAAAGCGCCAAGATGGCTAGATAAATAGTTAGTTTATGGATAAAGCGGGAAAATACGTTTCCCGCTTTATTTTTATATAATCACTTATGAGTCTTTTTTAAGCGTTATTTTAATAGGTGATTTTTTTGACTTATTACTTCCTGTGTGGAAATAGCGCCAATGTGGATCTTGTGCAGCATAGAGTAATTCATGATCACCACGTGAATCGCCCCACGCCCTTAAGTGGTATTGAGTAAGATCGCCATAGACACGCTCTAATCGTTTGATTTTTTCGCCACAACGGCAGTTATTGCCAATGATTTTTCCTGTCAGCACACCATCAACCACTTCAAGTGTTGTTCCTATTAACTTTATACCAAGTCGATCCGCAAAAGGTTGCAACACCATAGCTGGAGAAGCTGAACAAATGGTCACTTCAGCATGACGGTTAATCTCTTCAGCAACGGCTAATAAACCTGCAGGACGCATTAACTTACTCCAGTAGGCTTTACAAAAGGCTTCGGCTTTTTCTTTGAGCCATTCTTCTTTGATATCGGTTAAAAAAGTTTTAATCAGCACTTCTTTTAATTCATCACGAGTCAGTTTACGTCTAAAACAACGTAATGTGGGGAATACCATTTTGATAATACGACGAGCAAATTTACGACGCCCAAAGGCAAACTTTAGAAAAGGGATAAAGCTATCGTGATAGGTTAAAGTACCATCAAAATCAAACACTGATAATGTTTTTACGGTGTTTTTTGCGTTTTCAAATTGTGGTTGCATAAATATTGAGCTCCGTAAATCATCAGAGTTTATGAGGTAAAGCGCCTATTATATCATTGTTCTCAAAATGAGATAGTATCATCAGTATCTTATTGAAAAAATAAGGTTTTTATTTTTAATCGTTGATGATATTAGTCATATAAAATGAAAATTGATATTGAGCATAAAGAAGAATGCACTAATTGATAGCGGATTATGTTTTAAAAGAATTGGTTTGTTTTATTTTATAATATACCAATAATTATAGCAGTTATTAAAAATAACTTATTTTGTTTATGATATAAAAATTTATTTAAAATAAAAATCAATGACCTAGTGTTATCTCTAATAATTAAATAAAAATATCATTGTGTCGATAAAAAATAAATCTTATCGATATGCGCATATAGGTATTTTTATCATGAGTATTAAACGAACCGTAAAATTAGGCTCTTCTTTACTGTTATTGATTTTTATTCTATCGTCTGCCTTATCTTCATTTTTTATTTATAAAATGCAAAACAATTTTACTCAAGTTGATGTCTTATCTGCACGTTATGACGATGTGTTGATGGCTCGTTATCAACTGGCTATTATGCGTTCTAATGTCAATTATCTATTACAAGACAAAGATAGTCGTGTCGCAGATCGTAACAAAATTATTCAGCAAAATAAAAAGCTAGCTATCATGGCTAAAAACACCATGGAAACATGGGTGAAAGAGAAGAAAATGACTGTTGCAGCACAAAAAAATGCTGATGATATTTCGACGTTATTTTATAATCTGATAGATAAATTAGTTTTAGATCCTAATAAATTAGCGACAATAAAGATAAAAGCTAATCAATTTGATCAAGATTTTGAACATCTTGATCAATTATTTGAAAAATATATTCAGACTAGAAATAAAAATAGTCTCTACCTTACTCATAAACAAGATTCAATGGTTGAGTTTTCTATCTACTCAACAATTATCTCATTAATTATTTTATTAATTGTTTTGTACTTTGTGCTTCATTGGATCAATAAAACCTTTGTCTCTAATCTTAATACATTGTCTGAGATATTAAATAAAGTAGGTAATGCTGACTTGGTTTTTTCTGTACCACAAGTAAAAAATGATGAGTTTGGTAAACTTTTTTCTCGTGTCAGTGATATGCAAAAAGCATTAACCTCGACAATCTTTTCTGTCAAAAAAGAGGCTATGGATATAAAAGGGGGCGCATTTAAAATTGCTTCTGGTAATCAAGAGCTTTCATCTCGTACAGAAGAACAATCCAGTGCGTTACAACAAACCGCTGCCAGTATGGAGCAGATCAAAATAGCCGTTGCTAACAATACCGATAATACAATTGAAGCAAATAATATTATTAATCAATCTACTGACATTGTTATGGATGGCGCTAATGTCATGAAAGAAGCTGTATTATCGATGAAGAAAATAGAACAAGGTGCAGTGAAAGTTGGGGAAATTAATGATGTTATTAATAAATTAGCCAATCAAACTAATATTTTGGCCTTAAATGCTGCCGTAGAAGCAGCAAGAGCTGGCGAGCAAGGGCGTGGGTTCACCGTTGTGGCCGCTGAGGTACGGAACTTAGCCGCAAAAAGTGCTGAAGCAGCAAAAGAGATTAGCCAAGTTCTTAAAGCATCTATCAATGATGTTACCTATGGTACAAATTTAGTGAATAAAAGCGGTGAGTGCATGCAAGAGATTGTCTCTTCCATTTCAAAAGTAAACAAGATCATGCAAGGGATTAGTTTAGCGTCGGAAGAGCAACGTCTTGGTGTCGAACAAATTGCAGTAGCAATTAATCAAATGGATACGGTAGTACAACAAAATGCCTCTTTGGTCGATCTCGCCGCCTCTTCTACCATGATGTTAAACGATAAAGCACAAGTGCTGATGGATAATGTCGCAGTCTTTAATATTGACGATCTTGAAAAAGAGCCAGAGCAGAAACAAGAGTTAATCAATGAACAAGAATAAACTACGATAATAGTATAAAACATCATCTTTTATCACTGAGGGTGGTGTGTGTAAAACATTTGTGTCGATAATTCTGATTAATGAGTAAATAAAATCTATCCACTGCCGATATATGAATACATTTATGTTATTTAATTACCGGGGTGGATTATTTCATGAGTATTGAAAGAACAGCGAAAGTAGGCTCTATTATACTATTAGCTATTTTCTTAGTGACATCAGCTTTATCATCGTTTTTTATTTATCAAATGCAGGATAATTTTGCTTCATTAAACTCGTTAACCACGAGATTAAATAATGTACAAGAGGCAAGATATGAACTAGCAACCATACGCTCTCATGTTAACTTTTTAGTCAATATTGGTCATGAAAATTTAGATATGCAAGAAACCAAAGCTCGATTAGTTTCTGAAGCTAAAACATTAGCGGCTAAATCAAAAGCGACAATTAACGCTTGGGAAAGGGAAAGCAAAATCAGTGCTGACGCACAAAGAAACTCAGAACAATTATCGGCACTATTTATCAAACTCGTCGATACTATTATTGCGCCTATTGATACGCTAGCTTATGAAAATATTGATTTATCGAAAGATTTTTCCAAACTTGCTGAGTTGTTTGATGAATACTTAGTGATAACTCAAAATGTTAATGATCAAATAGAAGACGAACAAAAATGGATGTTTCAACTCTTTATTTACACTACATGTATTGCTTTAGTGATACTGATTGGACTGCTTTATTTAGTGATCCGTTGGGTTAATAAAACCTTTCTCTTTAACCTCAATACGCTCTCTGCCATTTTGCAAAAAGTGGGAGAAGGGAATTTAAACTTCTCGTTACCCAAAAATAGAAAAGATGAGTTTGGTACACTATTTTCTCATGTCGGTGATATGCAAAATGCACTGACATCGACTATTGGTTTGGTGAAAGAAGAAGCATTAGTGATCAAAAGCGGTTCAGCAGAAATCGCAGCGGGTAATCAAGATCTCTCTTCTCGTACAGAGGAGCAAGCGAGTGCATTGCAACAAACCGCAGCCAGCATGGAAGAGATAAAAATTGCGGTAGTGAATAATACTAATAATGCCGTATTAGCAAACTCTATCACAGCACAAACGCGTGATTTGGCTATCGATGGCGCTAGCATTATGAATGATGCTATTACTTCGATGAAAAAAATTGAAGTCGGTACGTTAAAAGTCGCTGAAATCAATGATGTGGTAAACAATATTGCCAGTCAAACCAATATTCTTGCGTTGAATGCGGCAGTGGAAGCCGCTCGTGCAGGGGAGCAAGGGCGGGGTTTTACAGTTGTTGCAACAGAGGTTCGCAATTTAGCGGCCAGAAGTGCGGAAGCCGCTCGTGAAATTAATCAGATTATTCGAGCTTCTGTGGCGGATGTCGCACATGGTCGTGAACTGGTTAATAAAACCGGTGAGCATATACAAGAAATTGTCACCTCAATTACCAAAGTAAGCGATATTATGCAGGGAATTAGCATTGCATCGGAAGAGCAAAAAGTGGGAATTGAACAAATAGCCGTCGCGATAAACCAAATGGATTCTGTGGTTCAGCAAAATGCGGCTTTAGTAGAACAAGGAGCCACCTCAACCATGATGTTAGATGAAAAAGCACAAAATCTGACCGATAAAGTATCAGTTTTTCAAATCAAAGAATAAGCTTATCTTTAATTAATACACTAATATTCTAGTAAAAATAAACTCACCTTAGTTGCAATATTAGGGTGAGTTTTTTTTATTTTATGGCTAATCGATAAGGCGACTATTTCTTTTCTCTTCGTTTATTATTGAAAAATAATTATAGACAGCGCAAACTTTAGTGTTGTTAATAGTGCAATATAAAAACAGATAACTATTCCCTTCACCTGCAAATGACGAGGTTATTGCGTATCGATATTAAACAGTTATTTTATTTAATCGCTTTGGATAAAACGCAACATTTTGGTCAAGCTGCCGAGATGTGCCATGTTACGCAACCTACCTTATCAATGCGATTACGTAATTTAGAAAAAGAGCTTGATGTGGTTCTTATCAAGCGTAGCTCTCGCTTTGAGGGATTTACCGAAGAAGGCGAGAAAATATTAAAATGGGCGAAAACTATGCAATCTGCTTACGATGGATTACAAGCAGAAGCCGCTAACTTTCGACAGCAACTATTTGGGCAACTGCGTATAGGTATTGTGCCTTTAACCAATTTAAATCCTATGCTGATGTTGCAGAAAATATCGGCACTATTCCCTGAGATAAGTTTTCAAGTGCTCTCAACGAATAGTGAAAATATTATAGATCGACTTAATAGTAATAGTCTTGATATTGGTATCTGCTATTTGGAAAAAGCGAATACTCAACAGCATGAAATTTATGCATTAAAACAAACGGAGTTAGGGCTTTTATTTCATCGCAATCACTTTATGCCTTCAACAAGAACTATCTCGTGGCATGAAGCGGTTAAACAACCATTGGCTTTATTAAATAAAGAGAATCACTTTAGGCAATCCGTGGATTTAGCTTTTCAGCGTTATAACTTACACCCCAAGGTGTTGGTCGAAAGTAGTTCTACATTACATCTTATACAATCAGTTAATGCAGGGTTTTGCGCCTCGATTGTCCCTATTGCTAAAGGTATGGAAAATCTCAGCCAAGATCTAGATGTTGTACCTATTGTTGATGCAACCATTAATGCCCCATTGGGGATTGTGATCCGCAAAGAAGAGCCGCGCTCTATATTAATTGAAAAATGCTTTGCACAAATGCGTACTTACTTAGAAAGTACAGGTCTATAGATGGATAGAGATAAAAAGGCGAGTATTAATAAATAGCTCGCCTTTGTTTTTTGTTTTGCGTATGAATTATGATTAAGCGACTTGTGTTTTTTTATCATAAATTCTGACAGGTATTGCTTTATAAGAGGGGGTACCACTCTCTTTATCAATATAATCTAATGGTACAAGGACATTGGCTTCTGGGTAATAAGCGGCCACTGTGCCAGGGGCAATGCTAAATGAAACAACTGTAATATTATCAAGTTGTAGTTTTCTATTTTCACTGACCGTTTCAATGGTGATTTTATCACCTTCGTTTAAGCCTCTTGCTATCATATCGACATTATTCATAAACAGTATATCGCGTCTACCAAAGATGCCACGATAGCGATCATCAAGTGCATAAATGGTCGTATTATATTGGTCATGACTACGAATAGTGACTAAACGAAGAACATCATCACCCATGACCATTTTATTCTCTTTTACACCTTTAAATACCGAGAACATGGCTTTACCTGTGGGGGTATTCCAAACTCTCTCAACGGCAGGGAGTGGCATACGGAAACCCCCGGGGACACGAATTCGTTGGTTGTAATTATCAAATCCGGGAATGGTTTTTTCAATCATATCGCGAATAAGATCATAACTTTCCGTAAATCTTAGCCATGGGGTTTTGCTATCTGTCAGTGTTGCAGCAGCCATTTTTGCAACAATGACAGGCTCTGATTTTAATAATGGTGAAGCGGGTGTTAATTTACCAGAAGAGGCATGCACCATTGACATTGAGTCTTCGACCGTGATGGATTGACGACCTAATGCTTGTACATCTAATTCTGTTCTCCCCAAGCAAGGTAATATAAAGGTATTTTTTGCCGTTAATAAATGTGAGCGATTTAATTTAGTGCCGATGTGTACACTTAAATCAAGCTTTCTCATTGCAGCAAATGACTGTTGAGGGTCGGGTAATGCTACGGCAAAATTACCCCCTAAACAAATTAACGCTTTTGCTTTGCCATCAACCATCGCTTGCATTGCGTTAACTGCATCGTGACCATGTTTATAAGGTGGTTTAAAACCAAAAGTTTGTTCTATTTTTTGTAAAAATTCGACAGATGGTTTTTCTGTGATCCCAACAGTTCGGTTACCTTGCACATTAGAGTGCCCACGTAATGGACATATGCCAGCACCCGGTTTACCAATATTCCCTTTTATTAATAACAAATCAGCAATCAGACGCACATTCGCTGTACCTTTGTTATGTTGGGTGATCCCCATACCATAGGTAATAATGGTGGCCGGAGAATTGGCATAAAGGAGTGCGACACTCTCAATATCTGCTTGCGAAAGGCCACTTTCACTTTCAATATCTTGCCAAGAAGTTTGTTTAAGATCTTCAACTACGGCTTCAAAACCTAGTGTATGCTCAGCAATAAAATCGTGGTCGAGAATGTCTCCACGCTCATTATCCCACTCAATTAAGGTTTTCATAATGCCTTTTAACGCCGCAGCATCACCACCGGCTTTGACTTGATAATAAGATGATGCGATATTGGTTGAGCTATAAGTCGCCATCTCAATAACACTTTGAGGGTCGGTAAATCGCTCTAAAGCACGTTCTTTCAATGGATTAAATACAACAATAGGTACACCACGACGAGCTACTTCATGCAGTGTTCCCATCATTCTTGGGTGATTAGTTCCAGGGTTATGTCCAATGGCAATAATGAGTTGAGTGTTATCAAAGTCATCTAAAGAAACTGTGCCTTTACCTATGCCAATCGATTGAGGTAAGCCTACACTAGTCGGTTCATGACACATATTTGAGCAATCAGGAAAATTATTGGTGCCATATTCTCGCGCAAACAGTTGGAATAGATACGCGGCTTCGTTGGAAGCTCTACCTGAGGTGTAGAATTCAACACTATCAGGTGATGGCATATTTCTTAATAGCTCACCAATACGAGTAAATGCTTGCTCCCAAGTCACAGGACGAAGAGTGTCAGTATCTGCATCATAAGCGAGAGGATGGGTTAAACGACCGTAGCCTTCTAATTCGAAGTCTGACTTTGTCAGCAATTCTGTTACGGTATGTTGTGCTAAAAATTCAGGTGTGACTCTTTTTTTTGTTGCTTCCCATGTGACCGCTTTAGCTCCATTTTCACAAAATTGGAAAGTAGAATGATGCTCTTTGTCTGGCCATGCACAGCCGGGGCAATCAAAACCATCAGGCTGATTAGTATTAAGCAATGTTTTAGGTGCAATAAAAGCATCCATTTGAGTGCGTACCGCGATTGCTGTTGCTTTTAATGCCCCCCATCCTCCTGCGGGTCCATTATAGGGTTTCACTCCAGGAATAGGTGATTTTTTCTTACTCATATAGACATTCCTAAAACGTTAATAATAATATTTAATGATGAATAGTTGGCAGGTGAATATAAAAAGCAATATGGTTATATAATTTAAAATATATTTCTTACTAGGAATAAAGGATATATTCAAACTTGTTAATACCAATAAATAATAAGTTATTGGTATTAAAATTATATAATCTGCAATTCTTCTGTTACTTAAGAAGTTAAAATAATGTAATTATATTGTCAATGAGTAAAATAGGCTAAATGACGCTTTATAACTTTATTTTATATGATGATAGAGCATATCTATCGTGTGATAAAATCAATTTATTTGACTCTCTGTTATTACTTGGTTAAAAATGTTAATACGCTAATGGACAAGTTTTTTAAACTTGATTTATTGAAAAAATGACTAAATAACAGTTTGTTGGCTACTATGGCATCGTTATGTGATTTATTGCGTAATGATTTTTTGTTGTTCTCTTTTTTAGTAATTAAGATAGGGGAATTTAAATAGTATATCTATATAAACTCACTATCTTCAGTTTTTACTTTCTGAAAATAAAGTGAAATTAATCAGCATTCATAATAAAAAACAAATAAGATTTTTGTGAGAAAATATAATTAGGATAATAGAAAATGAATAAATTTATAGAATATAGATTTATATTGAGAGAGGCATTATGTTTGGATTAGATGCTTTTCACCTAGCAAGAATACAATTCGCGTTTACCGTTTCATTTCATATTATATTCCCTGCTATCACCATAGGATTAGCTAGCTTTCTAGCCCTATTAGAAGGCTTATGGTTAAAAACAAAAGAACCAAGTTACCTTTCTTTATATCATTTTTGGATAAAAATTTTTGCCGTAAACTTTGGTATGGGGGTGGTATCAGGGTTAGTGATGGCATATCAATTCGGGACTAACTGGAGTGGTTTTTCACAATTTGCCGGTAGTATCACAGGGCCGATGCTAACTTATGAAGTCTTGACCGCCTTTTTCTTAGAAGCGGGATTTCTTGGCATTATGTTGTTTGGTTGGAATAAAGTGGGGCGAAAACTTCACTTCTTTGCAACTTGTATGGTAGCGCTTGGCACATTAATTTCTACTTTTTGGATCTTGTCATCCAATAGTTGGATGCAAACACCACAAGGCTATACTATTGAAAATGGTGTTGTCGTGCCTGTTGATTGGCTACAGGTCGTGTTTAATCCTTCCTTCCCTTACCGTTTATTGCATATGTCTATTGGGGCTTTTTTAGCCAGTGCTTTATTTATCGCCTCTTGTGCCGCATGGTTATTATTAAAAGGACAAAATACAGCACCTGTACGAAAAATGTTTTCTATGGCCTTATGGTTAGTACTAATTATTGCCCCCATACAAGCGTTTGTAGGAGATGCTCATGGATTAAATACACTAGAACATCAACCGGCTAAAATCGCAGCTATAGAAGGGCATTGGGATAATGCAACGAAAGAAGCGACTCCGCTGATTTTATTTGGCATCCCAGATATGGCGGAAGAAAAAACAAAATATGCGATTGAAATTCCTTATTTAGGTAGCCTGATCCTTACCCATAGTTTAGATAAGCAAATTCCGGCATTAAAAAGTTTTGCGCCGGAAGATAGACCTAATTCTAGCATTATATTTTGGTCATTTAGAGTCATGGCAGGTTTAGGTATGCTGATGATTTGCTTAGGTTTGTTGAGCGTTATTTTACGTAAGAAGAAAAGACTCTATCACTCACCCCTTTTCTTACGCTTTGCTTTATTAATGGGGCCTACAGGACTGATTGCGATCCTTGCGGGGTGGTTTACCACAGAAATTGGCCGTCAGCCTTGGGTTGTTTATGGTCTACAACGTACCAAAGATGCCGTTTCTGCTCATGGTGATATTCAAATGAGTTTGAGCTTATTGGCCTTTATTTTGGTTTATTTTTCAGTATTTGGCATTGGGTATTTTTATATGGTGCATCTGATGAAGAAAGGCCCTGTAGTGCTTAAATCCGACCAATTAACACAGGGTGAAAAATAATGAATATTGATTTTTCGATGATTTGGTTTGCGATCATTATTTTTGCCACACTTATGTATATTATTGCAGATGGATTTGATCTGGGGATTGGCATTATTTTGCCTTTTACCCGAGATAAAATACAAAGAGATACCATGATTAATAGTGTGGCACCAGTTTGGGACGGCAATGAAACATGGTTAGTATTAGGAGGGGCTGCGCTCTATGGTGCTTTTCCTCTTGCCTATGCAGTTATTATTGATGCGTTAACAATACCACTGACATTGATGCTTATTGGGCTTATTTTCCGTGGTGTGGCATTTGAATTTCGCGTTAACGCACTTCCTAAACATCGCCTATTTTGGGATTCAGCTTTTATTGGTGGCTCTTTTCTTGCTACTTTTTGCCAAGGGATCACAGTAGGTGCAGTTATTAATGGTTTTAATGTGACAGGGCGCCATTTCAGTGGCTCGGCATTGGATTGGTTAACACCATTCCCTATTTTCTGTGGTTTTGCTTTGTTAGTCACTTATGCATTGTTAGGCAGTTCATGGTTGATTATGAAAACAGAGCATCAACTGCATCGTAAAATGTGCACTATAACGGTGTATCTGGCTATTACATTGCTGGTGGTGATTGCAATAGTAAGCTTATGGACACCACTCACACATGCAGATATTGCACAACGCTGGTTTAGTTTACCTAATTTATATTTTTTATTACCTGTTCCGTTGCTCGTATTGGCTTGTGCTTGGGGCATTGTTCGTAGTGCCTATAATTATGGTCATTATCAGCCTTTTCTATTATCACTTTTATTGGTACTTATTGGTTTTGCAGGATTAGGGATCAGTATCTTTCCTTATATTATTCCACCTTCTATTTCGATTTGGCAGGCGGCAGCACCTGTTTTAAGTCAGCAATTTATGTTAGTTGGAGCGGTTATAATTATTCCTGTGATATTAGCCTATACCAGTTGGAGTTATTATGTATTTCGTGGAAAGGTAAATGCCAATGAAAGTTATCATTAGTCATTTTTTAACAATAAAACCAACGAAAAATAAAGCTCGTTGGTATCAACAAATCGGATGGATGATAATTATTTGGTCTTTAAGTGTATTAAGTCTTGCAATTATCGCCTCATTATTTAAATTATTAATGTACAGCGCAGGAATGAGAACGCATTAATAACATAAAAAATGTATTGTTAATAAAAAAGGCAGTGTTATTAATTAACACTGCCTTTTTTATTTGTTTTTATTTTATTAATTACAATAAATTATAATATTGGTCGGGTTTAACTTTGATGGGGAGTGGGGTGATATCTTGCATCTCTAATAAATTCCTTTCTATGGTGTTACATATTGCATTTAATGGTAAGTCATTGGCAGAAACACCGAATGGATCTTCTAACTCTTCAGCTAATGAGTCCCAAGATAAAAAAGTATAAGAGATAAATACGGAAACAAATGGCGTCATATAGTGGAGATCGGCAACCAATGCAAAAGGTAGCAGAGCACAGAATAGATATACCGTACGTTGCAATATGAGCGTATAGGCAAAAGGTACAGGAGTATTTGAAATACGTTCACAGCCACCCAATACATCAGATAAGTTATTAATATCTTTATTAATTGATTGAAAGATAACATCACTTATTACTTTGTTATCTCGCAATTCGCCAATTTTTAGGCCAATATGCAATAAAATCCGATTAGTGGGGTAAGGGCTATTCATTATCTCATCAAATAAAGGTCGGGGTAAGAGGCGATAGAGATCGACCATTGGGTTTGTTTTTCTTAGCTCATGTTTTAGACTCCAACTAAAAGCAATAAGTAGATTAGAAAAGTCACGATTAAATTGTTTATCTTCCGGTAATAAGGCTTTTATATTTCTTAATATGTTGCGATGGGTAATTAACATATTTCCCCATAATGTCCTTGCTTCCACAAGTCGGCTATAACTTGCATTATTTCTAAAACCAAGAAATATTGCGATAGCAATACCTAATAAACTAAATGGGGCAACAGTTAAATGAATACCTAATAACTCATACCATTGATAAACTAAAATAGCGATAATAGACATTGCAATATTAAGACATAAGCGAAAGATTATTTTTGATAGCACTGAACCGTGCCAATCAAATAACCGAAAAAACCAGTGTTGATTAGGACGTATGACCATAATAGTAGTGATATAAAAAGAAAGTTTGTTAAGTTATTATCGCAATAAAATAAATAATAATCTAATTAATTCTATTGAAAGATTAAGGTTGTTATATCAACAATATAATTGATATAGCCCAGCCTGAAAGTTCAGACTTTCATAATACACTTAATTTCTTTCCTCATCTTCAGAAAGGGAATAATTCAAATGCTGAACCAATGGGGTATTTTCAAAAAACTTAAGATTTTTAAGTTTGTTTTTGTCCATCACTTCAAACCCTTATAATTCCATTCTCTTTTCTTATGTATTCAATACAAATATTCAAAAGACCTTCAGTGACATAACTCAGAAATGCAAGCTCTTCATCTAGCCACTGGCGTAACTGTTCTTCGGTAACAGAATAAACCTCATTATCAAAAATTTGAGATCCTTCGTTTTCTTCATTAACATAGCACCCGATCACTTCATCAAATAAAACCGTTCCTTTAAACTCGTTATATAAATCCATATCTGTACACATCCGCTCCAGTGGGGGTAATTCCTGCGACCCAAAATAGTCATCCAATTCTTCATTGGTATAAATAGCGGATTTGAGAATATGTTTCCATACATGTTCTGGACAGTATTTTTTTGTATTAATTAAACTAAATCGTTCTAGCCCGCTTTCTTCGATGGGTTCTGGATAGATAGTAATGAAAGCGGAGTATGTAAAAGTAAATTTTTTGCGTAATAGCTCCATTAATAACGGATTTACTTTTTCATATTTTTCATAATCAGTGTGTAGGGATTCAAGCATTGTTCTTAATGTTATGAGACATTGGCATTTTTCAAAAATAGTTTTGCTTATTGTTGTTGCATAAACAGCTTGCTTTGCTTCTTTTTCATAATCTTCAATATTGTTATACTCTTTGAAGGTTTTAAAATCCTTTTCAGTTATTGTGTTTTTTCTTGCCAACCATAAAACTCTAATCCTGCAAATAACCATCAAAACAATTAGAAACAACAAAAAACCAAGAAAAAAATACATACCGACCCTTATAAAATAATAATTACAATTTTTTATAATAAAATAATACTTACCTTAAATTAATTATATTTTTTATGTAGTTAAAAAAACAAAAATCTGGTTTTTATATTGGGACGATTTACCTACATCTCCATCAAATTTCGTCAGTAGTAAGGAGGGGGATACTGAAAGTCCTGAGTAATAAACCACAGGGGATCTGTATATGCTGAGCACAGTTTGTCACAAATACACCAAACTACATGGTCGGTTTTGTGATTCGCTTCCGCGTGCTGGCGAACTGTCCGTTAAGCTGGTGGCTATATAGATTTTTGAAACTGAAATGAATTACAAATATATTGGGGAAAATTAGCATGACATACTTTGAGAAAATAAAAGTCGTCGTAACATGTCATGAAAAAAATTAGGGCAGTAAAAAAATCTCAGGGGGCAAAAAGGGGGCAATAACCCTTAGATACAAAAAAGCCACTTTTCTCAAAGTGGCTTAATATGCTGATTTAACAGCTAAAATTTGGTGGCCCCTACTGGACTTGAACCAGTGACCAATCGATTATGAGTCGACTGCTCTAACCAACTGAGCTAAGGGGCCTTAATGGTGTGAGATTATACGTGCCATTTGAGGCGAGGTCTAGCCTTTGTGTGACTGTATGCGCAATTTGTGTTCAATATAGAGCAGAAAAAATAAATTAAATAATAATCTTTTATTTCAATAAGATAGTCTAAAAAGAAAGACTTGATGAGTAAAAAATCGACAAGGGTAAAAATAAAAGGGTGATTTTTTGTAAATAGAGGTAGAAAAAATCAGCAAATTTTTAGCGAAGACGATAGCGGTTACTTAAGATAGACCAAAAGAGAATAGGGATGATAAAAGCAAATTATCAGCGCTGAAAACAGATATGGTTTAGACCGGATAATAAAAAACGCCTGTGAGGCACAGGCGTTTGTATTACTACCAAAATCAAAGAGATTGATTATTCATCAAGGAAGCTACGTAGCACTTCAGAACGGCTTGGGTGGCGTAATTTACGCAACGCTTTTGCTTCAATCTGACGGATACGTTCACGGGTAACATCAAATTGTTTACCCACTTCTTCCAATGTATGGTCGGTATTCATATCGATACCAAAGCGCATACGCAGGACTTTAGCTTCACGCAGTGTTAAACCACCTAATACTTCGTGTGTCGCTGAACGTAAGCTTTCTGATGTTGCTGAATCCAGAGGTAATTCGAGGGTAGTATCCTCGATAAAATCACCTAAATGTGAATCTTCATCGTCACCAATTGGGGTTTCCATGGAGATAGGCTCTTTAGCGATTTTTAGTACCTTACGGATTTTATCTTCAGGCATCAGCATACGTTCTGCAAGCTCTTCTGGTGAAGGCTCACGTCCCATCTCTTGCAACATTTGGCGCGAGATACGGTTTAGCTTATTAATCGTTTCAATCATATGTACCGGAATACGAATGGTACGTGCCTGATCGGCGATTGAACGAGTAATAGCCTGACGGATCCACCATGTTGCATAAGTTGAGAACTTATAACCACGACGATATTCAAATTTATCAACCGCTTTCATTAGACCAATATTCCCTTCCTGGATCAGGTCAAGGAACTGTAGGCCACGGTTGGTATATTTTTTCGCGATAGAGATAACTAAACGTAAGTTCGCTTCGACCATCTCTTTTTTCGCACGGCGTGCTTTTGCTTCACCGATAGACATACGACGGTTAATATCTTTAACCTGTTCGATTGTCAGTCCTGTTTCAACTTCAATTTGCTGTAACTTTTGTAAGCTACGTTGTACTTCTTCTTCAATACCTGCCAGTTTTTCAGACCAAGGTTTATTCATCGCACGAGCGGCAGTAAACCATGTGTCGTTAGTTTCATTTCCTGTAAACAGAGTAATGAAGTTTTTCTTAGGCATTTTGACCTGATCAACACAAAGACGCATGATGTGACGCTCTTGAGCACGGACTCTGTCCATCATTTCACGCATGTTGTTAACCAGATAATCAAACTGTTTTGGCACTAAGCGGAACTGTTTGAAAATTTCTGATAACTGTAAAATTTCCAGTTCGGTATCTTTATGATTACGACCTTTGGCCTTAATAGATTGACGCGTTTTTTCGTACTGTTCACGAAGCTCGGTGAATTTTTGGCGAGCAAGTTCAGGATCGATGCTGTTATCATCATCGCTATCGCTGTCTGTGTCGCTATCTTCATCTTCGTCTTCATCTTCGTCATCGGCGCTGTTGTCGATTTCATCGTCGTCTTTGCCTAAATTGACATCATCACTTTCTGCCACTTCTTCGGCATTAGGGTCAATAAAGGCAGTAATTAAATCAGAAAGACGCGCTTCACCGGCTTCAACACGATCATATTGTTCAAGAAGATAAGTGATTGCTTCAGGATATTCAGCAACTGAGCATTGAACTTGGTTAATACCATCTTCAATGCGTTTTGCGATATCAATTTCACCTTCCCGGGTGAGCAGTTCAACGGTTCCCATTTCGCGCATATACATACGCACAGGATCGGTTGTACGGCCAATTTCAGATTCTACACTAGAAAGTACCTGAGCAGCGGCTTCGACAGCATCATCATCAGTGTCATTTGAATTTTCTGCCAACATCAGATCATCGGCATCAGGTGCTTCTTCCATGACCTGAATGCCCATGTCGTTAATCATCTGGATGATGTCTTCGATTTGATCTGAATCGACGATATCTTCCGGCAGATGGTCATTGACCTCAGCATAGGTCAGGTAGCCTTGCTCCTTACCTTTCGTAACAAGTAGCTTCAGCTGTGACTGCGGGTTTTGCTCCATAAGACGGTATCCACACTTCAAAGTAATTTGGGTTGGTGTCGGTCGGCGATAAACGGTTCAGCCAACAATAACTACGGAGGGGCATTTTCATTGTCGATTGCTACGATCCCCTCAGCGTAGCAAATGTAGGTTATTTTTTATACCTACCGATAGCGGCAATTAAGCCGTGTTTTTAATCTTAATTTAGGTTTTACTTTTTAACGCGAGCCTGTATTATCAATTGGACTTCTTCGCGTTCATTTTGTGTTAGACCTTCAGTTCTCTCTTTGGCAATGAGGGCGTTTAAACGTTCATCCATTGCGGTTAAAAAGAGATGATCTAACGTATCTGTAAATGTTTTTTCAGCTATCTCATCTATATCTATATCGTTCCACATCGCCAGTTTTTCAAGTTGTTTACCGAATTTATTCTCTCGATAGAGTTCGATAATCTGACCTGTATTCAAGCCTGGCTGTGCTTGGCAAAGAGAAACTAATTCAATAAAAAGCGATAAACCCGCTATTTTTTCTGTATTTAGCCCCTCAAGCGGTGGCACTAATTGGCAAAACTCGGGATTTTGTATCAACAAGGCAATTAAAATACGCATTGGTGTAGTACGTAGTTTTGTCGGTTGATACGATGTTTCGTGATGTAGCGAGTTTCTACCAAATAAACGATCCATCTGCTCAATATCGGGATTTCCCGTTAAATTTCCAAGCTCTCTTAATAAATATAGACGTAAAGTCTCACTTGGGATCTGATCAATTAATGGGCGCGCTAAACTATAGAGTTTGCCATTGCCTTCTTGGGTGCTCAAATCCACTTGTGGAACCAGCGAATCAAATAAAAACTCAGATAAAGAGTGTGCTTGTTCCATTCGTTTTTCAAATGCCTCTTTCCCTTCGCGGCGAACCAGTGAATCAGGATCATCGCCTTCAGGTAAAAACATAAAACGTAAAGAACGGCCATCGTTTAAAAAAGGCAGTGCAGTTTCTAATGCTCGCCATGCGGCATCTCGTCCTGCTCTATCACCATCATAGCAGCAAATAACGTTATCCGTAGTTCTAAACAGCAACTGGATATGCTCTGCGGTTGTTGATGTACCCAACGAGGCGACAGCATAATCAATACCAAACTGCGCTAATGCCACAACATCCATATAACCTTCAACCACTAATAACTTAGCTGGGTTAGGGTGAGTCTGTTGTGCTTCATAAAGCCCGTAAAGTTGGCGGCCTTTATGGAAAATCTCTGTTTCTGGGGAGTTTAAGTATTTGGGTAAATCATCACCTAATACACGTCCACCAAATGCAATAACACGACCTCGTCTGTCTCTAATCGGAAACATAACGCGCTGACGAAAACGGTCATAAGTGCGACCTTTATCGTTTGTTATTACCATTCCTGCTTCAAGTAACAGGGCTTGATTATCGGGATTTTGCCCAAAACGTTTTAGGATATTGTCCCAACCCGTAGGTACAAAGCCGATAGAAAAGCGGGTAATAACCTCTTCACTTAGCCCGCGATGCGCAAGATAATTTCTTGCTTCCTGAGCGTCAGGGGTATTGAGGGTGCTTTTGTAATACTGATTCAATTTCTCCATCACTTGATAGAGATTTTGTCTTATATGTCGCTCAATCGGGCTACTGCCAGTTCCTGATTCATAAGGAACTTCTAACCCATGCATTGCTGCTAACTCTTCAATGGTTTCGACAAAATCAAGTCTGTCGTAGTTCATCAAAAAATCAATAGCATTGCCATGCGCACCGCAACCAAAACAGTGATAAAACTGTTTGTCGCTATTTACTGTAAAAGAGGGCGTTTTTTCATTATGAAACGGACAACACGCTGAATGATTTTTGCCTTGTTTTTTAAGCGGCACACGAGCGTCGATAAGATCGATGATATCGGTTCGTGCTAATAAATCATTGATAAATGAACGTGGAATTCGTCCAGCCATAAGCCCTTTTACGCCTGTTGTTGAACGAGAATAAGCCGCGCTCTCATAAGAAAGCACGGCCTTTTAACTGCGACTACAGTGTCTGCATAAATTGCGGTATCAGCCGCAAAATATTAGTACAGACGAGTACGACGTGCGTTTTCGCGAGCTAATTTTTTAGCGTGACGTTTTACTGCTGATGCTTTAGCGCGTTTACGCTCAGTCGTTGGTTTTTCATAAAATTCACGACGACGAACTTCTGCTAATACGCCTGCTTTTTCGCAAGAGCGTTTGAAACGACGAAGAGCAACGTCAAATGGCTCGTTTTCACGTACTTTGATTACCGGCATGTGCCTCTCACCTCAATAGAAATCGGTTTGTGCTGGCATGATTTTAGCCAGCCGACATTTAAAATGGTGCGGAATTTTACTTCAAAGCAGGGCACTTTGTAAAGAGATGCACAAAATTGAAACGCAAACTCTCACTTTTGTGTCTTAATTTATTCAAAACACAACGTGATAGTTGCTAACCACACATTTAAATCATGTAAAATAGGTGGATAATTATAGACCAGAAAAAGAAATTTGTCACATACTGGTATGTAAAAGTTGTGGCGAAGGCGTATTAAATTAGCGAAATAATGCTACAATCGATCCATTACGCCATTGCGCGAGGAAGAATTTGGAAGCGTCATGCGAGTTTTAGGTATTGAAACATCTTGCGATGAAACCGGTATCGCAATTTACGATGATAAAGCCGGTCTGTTAGCGAATCAACTCTATAGCCAAATAAAACTGCACGCCGACTATGGTGGTGTTGTTCCCGAGCTTGCTTCACGAGATCATATCCGCAAAACAGTGCCACTGATCCAAGCCGCCCTTAAAGAAGCAAATTTAACTGCAAAAGATATTGATGCGGTCGCTTATACTGCAGGACCAGGGCTGGTAGGGGCATTGCTGGTGGGGGCGACTATTGGTCGTTCTCTGGCGTTTGCATGGGATGTGCCTGCTATTCCAGTTCACCATATGGAAGGACATTTATTAGCGCCGATGCTTGAAGAGAAAACGCCAGATTTTCCTTTCGTGGCGTTACTTGTCTCGGGGGGGCATACACAATTAATTAGTGTAACAGGGATTGGGGAATATACCCTGTTAGGTGAGTCTATTGATGATGCTGCTGGTGAAGCATTTGATAAAACAGCCAAGCTATTGGGGCTTGATTATCCCGGCGGCCCTGTTTTATCAAAAATGGCACAACAAGGTGTAGAAGGACGTTTTGTTTTTCCTCGTCCCATGACAGACAGACCCGGACTCGACTTTAGTTTCTCTGGTTTAAAAACCTTTGCCGCTAATACTATTCGTCAAAACGATGATTCAGAGCAAACTCGAGCAGATATTGCGCGTGCTTTTGAAGATGCCGTAGTAGATACTTTGGCAATAAAATGTCGTCGAGCATTAGAGCAAACAGGCTTTAAACGCTTAGTGATGGCGGGGGGGGTAAGTGCTAACCGTACTTTACGCGCCAAAATGGCAATGATAATGGAACAACTCGGAGGGGAAGTGTTTTATGCTCGCCCTGAGTTATGTACCGATAATGGTGCCATGATTGCTTTGGCGGGGATGATCCGTTTTAAAGGTGGTACCGAAGGGCCTTTAGGGGTGACAGTGAGACCGCGTTGGCCTTTAGCTGAATTACCTGCTTTAGCGGATAAATAATTAGCCATTGGCGGTGTTGGTAATGATAAGTGCTTGGCTTAAGTACTAAGCACTTATGTTTGGTTACAATTAAAGTGAATTATGCCAATGCCGTCCAACCAAGAACGCTAACTCTAATGACTGTGTCCGGTTAAGACGAGGATCACATAAAGTTTGATAACCATGACTTAGGTCAGTGTATCGAATTTGTTGTAATCCTCCAGTACATTCAGTGACTTCTTGTCCGGTCATTTCTAAATGTATCCCCCCAGCCTGTATGCCCATCTCATGTAAAATATGAATAAAAGCACGAGTTTCTTCGGCAATATCATTGAAATGTCGGGTTTTCATACTGTCATTTGCTGATTGTGTATTGCCATGCATTGGATCTATTTGCCAAATAACCGCTCGTTGATGTTCTTTTACCGTTCTTACTAATTCCGGAAGATATGCATGAATAGCATCTTTACCCACGCGAATGATTAAGATAATTTTTCCAACTTCATTGCTCGGGTTAAGAGTATCTATTAGCTTAATCAGTTTTTCTCCTGACATTCTGGTGCTGCATTTTATACCGATAGGGTTTTCAATACCTCGTAGGTACTCGATATGGGCATGATCAATATCGGTTGTTCGTTCTCCTACCCAAACCATATGTGCTGAACAGTTATACCATTTGTTGTCAATGGAATCTTGACGAGTCATCGATTCCTCATAATGCAGTAACAAAGCTTCATGACTAACATAATAAGAAGAGGTATCGGGCTGTTTATTAATAATATGATGTTGTGAATGATAGAGTTGTTCTAGCAAATGGAAATAATGCTCAGGCTCTGTAGAGCCAGGATGAGCGTTAATATCCAAGGCCCATTGTTGCTTAGTATATTGTGTATAATTCATCGCACGTAACAGATTTAAGGTCGCTGCTGAGTGATGATAGGCAGTTATCATTCTAATCGGATCTGGCTCTCTACTTTTAACTGAAAAATCAAGACCATTAATAATTTCTCCTCGATAGCTGGGTAAAGTTAAGCCATTTTGTGTTTCAAATGCTTGGCTACGAGGTTTAGCGTATTGTCCAGCCATACGACCTAATTTAATCACCGGCAATCCCGTTGATTGTTCAATTAATGCGGACATTTGCGATAAAGTGAATGTTAAATCACGGATAATAGTGGCTTGGCAATCATCAAAAGATTCTGCACAGTCTCCTCCTTGCAGAAGAAAAGCTTCACCATTTGCAACAAGTTTTAATAAATTTTTAAATGCTCTGATTTCGGAAGCTAAAATTAGCGGGGGATAATGCTTAAGCTTTTCTTTGCAATAATTTAAGGCATGTATATCTGGGTATTCAGGGAGTTGCTTGGCGGGTAAAGATTTCCATAATGATGGGTGCCAAGAGATGGAAAATATATTCTGTAATGATAGGGTGTTTTCTATTGGTAAATATTGATGATTTTGTTCTGTTAAAACATCAATATTATAGGTGCTAAACATAGAAAGTGCTCCTGCGATTATAGTAAGAATAGAAAAAGCGAGGTGATCCTCGCTTTTTGTTATCCTTGGGGTTGAGATGTTTCTAAATAGGTTTTAATGACGCCATTTTGCCTTGCAACATAGTCTTCTCTAACGGGGGTATAGACATCAATAACCTCAGAAGGCTCTAAAGCAATTGCGTGATGAACGGCCCATGAGGGAATAATAAAAGAGTCGCCAGCATGTAAATAAACAATGCGGTTATTTACCGTCAGTTTCAAAGAGCCTTTTAGTATAGATGTGGCAGTTTCATGTTCATGTTTATGTTCAGGAATAATGGCATTAGTTTTAAATGTCCAAAATGCCATTGTAAAATTAGAGCCATGAATAAATTTAGCTTGAATTTTACTTTCTTCACCTTCGTTTCTATTTAGATCCATATCATAAGAGATCATTTCACTAGATAAATATAAGCTCATAGTTTTTTCCTTTTTATTAACCAAGTGACTAGATAATTAACGTTTTGACTGTTGTGATGTAATTAATTACTTAATTTAATTTTGAATGAATAGAAAATCCCATAGGGACAGGGCCAAAATCATATAAAATATTTAAATGATATTTTTTAGCTGCACTAAGTGTGGTAATACAGCCATCTACTCGCCCTAAACCACATTGAAGTGCTGCTTCACTATTTGAATTAAAAAGAACTCTTTCAATATTATCGAGTTCTGTTATTTTTCTAAATAGATCTTGTGGTGCGGGATGAGAACCTAACTTTTTTATCTCCTTAATATTATTAAATCGGCTAGCAAATAGCATGTTATGGGTATCCATAACAAAACAATCTGTTAATTTGATAAAAGAGAGATTATTAAAAACAATATTGTGTAAAAAAGGATAAACAATACAACCTAATAGAATACTATTTTGGCTTACCTCCATTTCTTTTACTGCGGTTTCTAATGTAGGGTGAAGAATAATATTTCCTTGTTGATTATTTTTATTTAGCCAATAATAAGCGGCTTTCTCACAGTTTGTTCCTGCAGGACCCAATGTATGAATATTTATCATGGTCAGTCACCTTTATTTATTATATACGTCCCGTTATATTGATAAGTTCTGGTAAACGTTGTCCATGTTTGATTTTTTCTAGCATGTTATTTTCAATGCTATCTATCTTAATCGCTTCTTCTAGAACATTATCGACGAGTGAAAAAGGGATAATCACGGTGCCATTAGGGTCGGATATCACTAAATCACCACTACAGATTGTGGCATGCTCAATGGTGCATTGAGTGCCAGTCTCACTGACAAAATAAGCGCCTTGTGTATCTGTAGGAGTAAGATTGGTGGCAATGACTGGAATGGTTAGATTGGTGAGATCTTTCTTGTCTCGTACCGCTCCCCCTAAAATAACTCCTTCAAAGCCTAATTTTTCAAAATAAGTACAACTCATGCCACCTGCAAGTGCTGCTTCTGTTATTAGTTCATGTCCTCCGGCTATATAGAATAATCCTTTTGCATCTGTTATTTCAGGGACTAAAAAAGAACTAACTTGTTCCCACGTAGAAGGTTGTTTATTTAAAATAGATTTTTGTTTTCTAATTAATTTCCATTGCACAGTATAAGCTTGTCCAACAGAATAAAAGTTTTCTAGGTTAATACTTTTTAATTGACTATTTAATACAATGGTTTTTCCTAAACTATCGAGAATATCGACTAATGTAGGAGTACTAAGTTGCATTCTTTTTATTAATGCAATTTTATTGGCAGATATTTTTTGTAGCATGGTGAACTCCAATGTTTCACAGAGTTAAATGATTATTTTTTTATGGTTATTAATTAATAGATGTAAGTTGGTTTTTTTTCAAGCTATTTATTTCGTTAAATTTGATTTTTTATATAAGTTTATCTTATTTAAGATTTTTATTTTTAATGTTTTTTTGTAATAAATAAAACCAATGTTGATATATTTAATCTAAATATAGAAGGGTATTATTAATAATGTTATTTATTATTTTTATTTTTCGAATATAAAAAGGGTGTTTTTTTTATGTGTGATTATTTTTAATTTATTTATATTTTATAATAGAATTTAATTATTAAATAAAAAAGGTCACTTAGTTAATAAATGACCTTTTTTTAATAAGGATAAGCGTTAATCTTCTTTTTCTTGCTCTTTGGCTTCTTGGATTATCTCTTTATCTGTTTTCTCTGTCTTTTTTTTCAGCTTATGCCAAATGCGACTCTCTTGTCCTCGCCATAAACGTTGAATATTGTCATGATGACGGTAAAGTACTAAGCATGATAATAGTGCAACGGGATAAGTGAATTCGGGTTTAAACCACCAGACATAAAATGGGGCAAGCAATGCACTGATAATAGCACCCAGTGAGGAATAGCCACTGAGTAAAACAGTTAGTAGCCATGTTCCCGCAATCAGTCCGCTAAGATCCCAACCAATAGCAGCGATAGAGCCAAATGCAGTAGCAACCCCTTTTCCGCCTTTAAAGTGGAAAAAAACAGGGTAAATATGGCCTAGACAAGCCGCTATTGCGACAATACCGAGATAAAAGGGAGGCACATTTAGGTAATAGGCGAGCCAAACGGGGATCATCCCTTTTAGGACGTCACAGATAAGCACAGATGCCGCTGCAAGTTTACCACCAATACGTAGCACATTGGTGGCGCCAGGATTACCAGAGCCAAATTTTCTTGGATCAGGGAGTCTTGCCAGTCGGCAAATCAAAATCGCGCTGGAGATTGAGCCGCACAAATAGGCGAAGATGATCATTCCAAGTGCGTTAGCACTCATTTGTATTCTCCAATGTTGATGAACGTTCGTTAGACATGTATGGATAATACGCATATTTCATCGGAAGTGGTATCCGATGAGCAGAAAAAATAAGAGATGACGTGATGGATATCGTATTTATTGAACAATTATCAGTAATAACCACAATCGGTGTTTATGATTGGGAAAAAACCATTAAGCAAAAGTTAGTGTTCGATATCGAAATGGAGTGGGATAATAAACGCGCATCCCAAACCGATGATGTTGCTCACTGTTTAGATTATGCCAGTGTCAGTCACGCCATAATAGAGTATGTGGAAAAGCGACGTTTTGAATTAGTCGAGCGTGTTGCTGAAGAAGTGGCACAGCTACTGATAACTCAGTTTTCTGTACCACGTGTCAAAATAAAATTAGCTAAACCAGGGGCGATAGCACAAGCCGCCAACGTCGGGGTGATTATTGAGCGTTACGCTTAATATTTGCCACACACAATAGTTAAAGTCGCGATTTCCATTCTATTATCGCGACTTCTCTTTGTTTAGTTAATGCTTCTCGTATGGCACTGCCTTTTAAACCACGACTGACAATTGATTTAACATCAACTTGATTGGCAATCTTAAAGGCTTGACGAAAAAATATTCCTTGGGGATAAGGCAAATTTTCTGCTCCTTGGCGTCCCCTTGCATCGGCCTCGCTAATTATAGCGAGTTGATCGATGCGTTCTGGTTTGCGCCAAGCATCAATCGCATCGAAAAGTCGAATTATTTTTGAGGGGCGCATTTTTTCTATGCGGTGGAGATGATCGTGATATTTGGCTGCCAGTTTGGCGAGATCACGTATCTGGTTAGGAATACGATAACGTTGGCACAGAGCCTCAACTAAAGGAACACCCGCAGGGCCATGTCCATGATGGTGAGGCCAATTTTCTACCGGGGTAACATCTTTACCGAGATCATGACAAAGTGCGCTAAAACGTACCGCGATATCGTCAGTCAACCGGCTGGCCATGGCTAATACCATCATGGTATGGATACCCGTATCAATCTCAGGATGCCACTTTTTAGGGGCAGGAACGCCAAAGAGTGCATTAATTTCAGGGAAAAGTATTTTTAGAGCGCCACATTGATGTAAGATCTCAAAATAGACTTGTGGGGCTTGGCTGTGAAGTGCTTTTTCCGTTTCTTTCCACACTCGTTCAGCCGTGAGGGCATTTAATTCACCGCTGTTTGTCATCTCTTGCATCAATGACATCGTCTCCGGCGCTATTGTAAAACCTAAAGGGGCAAAACGAGCCGCAAAACGAGCGACACGTAGTACCCTTAATGGATCTTCACTAAATGCATCAGAAACATGGCGCAGTAATTTGGCATGAATATCATCAATGCCATGATAGGGATCGATATATTCACCTTTAGCAGAGTAAGCAATGGCGTTAATGGTTAAATCACGCCGTTGCAAATCATCTTCTAAGGTCACATCAGGGGCTGCATAGCAGGTAAATCCCGTGTAACCTGAGCCTGATTTTCGTTCGGTACGCGCTAAAGCGTACTCCTCGTGAGTATCAGGGTGAAGAAAGACCGGAAAATCTTTACCCACTTGTTGGTAGCCTTGTTGTAATAGTGTCTTTGGCGTTGCGCCAACCACTACCCAATCTCTGTCTTTTACCGGTAAATTTAATAGTTGGTCGCGCACAGCACCACCAACAAGATAGATTTTCACGGGATCTTGATCCTTAATTGCCTGTGATTAATTCATCCAACGGTCATTACGCTTACGGCGACGAGGAATAATATGTGGCAATATTAAACCCAAAATAAGACCAGCACCGGCAACACCACCACCATACATAAACCACTGTAAGATGATATCACGCTGCCTATCATCTAATTGTTGATTAGCAAAATCGAGTTTTTTCTCAGCAACCGCTAATTTTGTTCTCATCTGCTCATTTTCTTTTTTCAAACCATTGATAATTTCATCGCTGTTTGACACTTTATTTTGCATGTCAATTGTGCGCTGGTTCCAGCTTTGGTCGATATTCGCTAATTTATCGCGTAGGGTTTGAATTTCTTTTTCCATAGCCGGAATGCGAGTGCGCATACTCGGTTGTGTACTTAATTGATTTTCTGGTAACCAAACTGTCCGATCTTTATCGTCTTTGATTTGCACATAACCTGTAGCGGCATTACGAGAAAGTACCGTAACTGTTGCCCCTGAACTTAATGAGCCAACAATACGGTATTGATTACCAGGGCCACTGTGAACATAGGTGGATAATTCATCGGAAACATAACGAGTTTCTGCGTGTGAGCTCAGAGAAACGCCTAAGCCAAGTAAGGAAAGAAAAAGTAAAGGTAATTTTCGCATTATGTTTTCAACTTTTTTATCTATACAAGAGAATATTTTTACTGATACTAAAGAGTAAAGTTTGCGTAAGCAAATAGTAAACCAGAATGAGAACAGTCTTAACTGATAGAATATAAGGGTAATCTGCCTTTTATTCATTATTGTGAATAGACTACCATTTGCGAAATAACAATGCGTTAAATATTTTACTAATCGATTGATTTACTTAAGGGAAATAGAATGAGCCAATTAGAAACCGAACTCAAACTTAGTGCGATACCTGCCGCTATTCCTCAGATTATTCAGCGCATTCTGACTTTGCCATACCAGCATACACCACCGCATAAATTGACTAATCTTTACTTTGAAACCTCCGATAATCAGATGCGTAATTGGGACATGGGGCTACGTATCCGTGGCATTGACTCTCATTATGAAATGACAATTAAAACAGCGGGTAAAGTGGTTGCGGGGTTACATCAACGCCCAGAATATAATGTGACATTAAATGAGCCAACCCTCGATTTAACCCGTTTCCCAGCAGAAATTTGGCCGGATAAGAGCGATTTAACGGCATTACAAGCACAATTAAAGGTTCTTTTTCATACCGATTTTCATCGTGAAATTTGGCTGGTGGATTATTTAGAGAGTCAAATTGAAGTGGTGCTAGATAAAGGCACTATTCGTACAGCGCAATATGAATTACCTATTGAAGAGTTTGAACTGGAGCTAAAAAAAGGCCAAGTGGCGGATGTGATTGCTTTGGCGACTTTTTTAGGTGAACAAGGGGGATTACGACTTGCTTCACGCAGTAAAGCTGCCCGTGGTTATTATCTTGCTAAAGATAAGCCCGCATTATCGTTAAGTGTGGTCAATCTTGCACCTAATGACACAATAGCGGAACAACTGACTAAGTGGTTAGCGGCTATTCAAGCGTTAGAAGAAGCTATTTTTGCTAATCCGACGCCACCAACACTCACTATGCCCGCTATGTTAGCACTGTTTTCTGATTGGTGTAAAAAGCAGCCTCAGTTACCTGAATCAATGCAGCAAGCACTCGATAATCTTTCGTTGTTATCCTTTACCCGCGCAACGGATTATTATCATGTGTTATGGCTGAATTTTAAATTATCTGCAATGGCGTGGTTGCTGGCTATCGCTTAATTTTCTGACAATTGAGAGTTTATTATGTCTGCTAACAGTGTGTTTCAACAATTATGGGATAAAGCACAATGCACGTTTTCTACAAAGCTCAACGAGCTTGCCCCTTTTAGTGAGCGAGAGCAGCAATTTTTTGCCTTTAGCCCCTTTGCAACCGAGCATTTACGTGTCAATCCTCACTGGTTAACGGAAATCAGACAAACACCACCTGTTAGTGATGAGTGGCAAAATTACTCATCTCAATTAAAGCAACAACTCACTCATGTTGATAATGAAGATGACTTGATGGCCATTTTACGACAGTTCCGTCATCAACAATTAGTGCGTATTGCCTGGTCACAATTTTTCCAACTCTGTGATACACCCTGTACGCTCAAACAATTGAGTGTACTCGCGGAAACCTTGATTAGTGTCGCCAAAGATACGCTATATCAGCAATGTTGCCAACAATGGGGAACGCCTTGTGATAGTGAGGGAAAACCTCAGCCATTACTTATTTTGGGAATGGGCAAGTTAGGTGGATTTGAACTGAATTTCTCTTCTGATATCGATCTTATTTTTGCTTATCCTGAAAATGGTGTGACTCAAGGTGGGCGACGTGAATTAGATAATGCTCAGTTTTTTACCCGATTAGGGCAAAAACTGATTAAAGTGTTAGATCAACATACAATGGATGGTTTTGTGTATCGTGTAGATATGCGTTTACGTCCTTTTGGCGAAAGTGGCCCTTTAGTGATGAGCTTTGCCGCGCTTGAAGATTATTATCAAGAGCAAGGACGTGATTGGGAGCGCTATGCAATGGTAAAAGCGCGTGTTTTGGGGGCAGAAAAAAGAGAGTATTGCCAAATCTTACGCCAAATGTTGCGCCCTTTCGTTTATCGTCGCTATATCGATTTTAGTGTGATCCAATCTCTTCGTAATATGAAATCGATGATAAGTCGTGAAGTACGTCGTCGAGGGATGATTGATAATATAAAGCTTGGAGCGGGGGGGATACGTGAAATTGAATTTATTACTCAGGTTTTTCAATTAATTCGAGGCGGTAGAGAGCCTGAGCTACAAAGTCATTCACTATTAACGGTGCTTAATGTCATTGCTAAATTGGAATTACTCTCTGCACAAGAAACATCACAGTTAGCAGATAGCTATCTTTTCTTACGTCGATTAGAAAATCTTCTTCAATCTATTGCGGATCAACAAACACAAACGTTACCTGACAATCTTGAAGATAAGGCACGACTGGCGTTTGCGATGGGATTTGACGATTGGCAAATGCTCTATCAACAAATTAACCAAAAAATGCAGGCTGTTTCCGTTATTTTTACGCAACTGATTGGCGAAGATGATGAAAATGAAGATGAAGAAGATGTCAGCGAATTTAAGCGATTATGGTTATTAGGGCGTTTACCTGATAGCGCAACGCTTTTTCATCAAGGGCTAACGGCAGAAGATAGGCAAGCTATTTGTCAAACACTGCAACTGTTTCGCCAAGATATCAGTAAACGTACTATAGGGCCTAGAGGGCGTGACGTGCTTGATGCGCTAATGCCTAAATTATTGGCTAAAGTGTGTCTTCAACCACAAGCGTTGGTGATCTTACAGCGTATCACCCCGTTGTTATTGGGCATTGTAAGTCGAACCACTTATCTAGAGTTAATGCAAGAGTCTGATGAGGTATTAACCCACGTAGTGCGCTTATGTGCTGCATCACCGATGATTGCTGAACAATTAACACGACATCCATTATTATTGGATGAATTACTCGATCCTCATTCCCTCTATCAACCATTACCATTAAATGCCTATCAGGACGAATTACGTCAATATTTATTGCGTGTGCCAGAAGAAGATGAAGAGCAACGTTTAGAAGCATTACGCCAATTTAAACAAGCCCAGCTATTGCGTATTGCCGCAGAGGATATTGCAGGGGTATTACCGGTGATGAAAGTCAGCGATCACCTAACCTATTTAGCGGAAGCCATTATCCATGCCGTTGTTCACCAAGCATGGTCCTATATGGTGAAACGCTATGGGGAACCTGCGCATTTAGCGCAACGAGACGGTTTAGGTTTTGCGGTCGTTGGGTATGGCAAATTAGGGGGCTGGGAATTAGGGTATAGTTCTGATTTAGATTTGGTTTTTTTATTAGATTGCCCAATGAATATTCTGACAACGGGGGCAAAACAGATTGATGCTCGCCAATTCTATTTACGTTTAGCGCAGCGTATTATTCATCTATTTAGCACCAGAACCTCTTCCGGCGTGTTATATGAAGTAGATGCACGCTTACGTCCTTCTGGTGAATCAGGTATGTTGGTAAGCACTATTCAAGCCTTTGATGAGTACCAGAAAAATGAAGCTTGGACTTGGGAGCATCAAGCATTAATTCGTGCAAGAATGATTTATGGCGATGACCAATTACAGCAGATGTTTGCACGTACTCGCCATGAAACACTATGTTTAGCACGTAACGCAACTGTACTACAGCAGGAAGTGCGTGAGATGCGCCAAAAAATGGTACAGCATTTGGCACCCACTCAAAGCAATACATTTGATTTAAAAGCCTCATCAGGGGGGATCACTGATATTGAGTTTATCGCACAATATTTGGTATTGCGCTTTTCACATCAATATCCGGCTTTGACCCGTTGGTCTGATAATGTGCGAATTTTGGAATTAATGGCAAAATACCAAGTGATGAGTGAACAAGAGGCTCAGTTATTAACTCAAGCTTATGTCACCTTACGTAATGAGCTTCATCATCTTGCATTACAAACATTACCTGCGGTTGTTGATGAAGATTGTTTTATCACAGAACGGCAATGTGTATTGAGTAGTAAACAAAAATGGTTAGATGAATAAACGCTCTTTTTTGTTCACACTATTCTGATGAGTTTCGCTTTTTACGTAACAAGTTATGGTATTATTTCGGCTTATTTTTGAAAATAATGTGGAGTATGGGATGAAAGTAACGCTGCCGGATTTTAATAAAGCCAATGTGCTGGTTGTCGGTGACGTCATGTTAGACCGTTATTGGTATGGTCCTACAAGTCGGATCTCACCAGAAGCACCAGTGCCTGTGGTAAAAGTAGATACCATAGAAGAGCGTCCGGGTGGTGCAGCTAACGTTGCAATGAATATTGCTTCTTTAGGGGCTAATTCTCGTTTAGTGGGGTTAACCGGCATCGATGAAGCGGCAAAAGCATTAAGCAATACATTAAGTCAGGTTAATGTGCGTTGTGATTTCGTCTCTATTGCGACACATCCAACTATTACTAAATTACGTGTCCTATCACGTAACCAACAACTTATCCGCCTTGATTTTGAAGAGGGATTTAGCAATGTCTCTCCAGAGCCAATTTATGAGCGTATTCAACAAGCATTACCCTCAATTGGTGCCTTAATTTTATCGGATTATGCTAAAGGTGCACTTTCTCACGTACAGCAAATGATCCAATTAGCTAAAAAAGCAGGTGTGCCGGTACTAATCGATCCTAAAGGCAGTGATTTTGAACGCTACCGTGGTGCCACACTTTTAACACCGAATATGTCAGAATTTGAGCAAGTGGTGGGCGTTTGTCATACAGATGATGAGCTAGTAGAAAAGGGCACTCAACTAGTAAAAGATTTAGCACTTGATGCACTATTGATCACTCGTTCAGAGCGGGGCATGAGTTTATTACAAGCCAATGAAGCGCCATTGCATTTACCCACTCAAGCACAAGAAGTTTATGATGTGACAGGGGCGGGAGATACGGTTATCGGCGTGCTTGCTACTGCGTTAGCTGCAGGCAAACCATTAGCGGAAGCGTGCTTTCTTGCCAACGCTGCGGCTGGTGTGGTTGTGGGGAAACTGGGAACGTCAACGGTTTCTCCTATTGAGCTTGAAAATGCTATTCGCGGGCGTGCTGATAACGGCTTTGGTATTATGGAAGAGTCACAACTCAAACAAGCGGTTGCTTTAGCGCGTCAACGTGGTGAGCGCATAGTGATGACAAATGGTTGTTTTGATATTCTTCATGCTGGGCATGTTAGTTATTTAGCTAATGCACGTAAATTGGGTGATCGCCTGATTGTTGCGGTAAATAGTGATGCATCAACTAAACGATTAAAAGGTGAAAGTCGCCCAGTCAACCCATTAGAGCAACGAATGACCGTATTAGGCGCGTTAGGGGCAGTTGATTGGGTTGTCGCGTTTGAAGAAGATACCCCACAGCGTTTAATTGCATCAGTATTGCCTGATATTTTAGTAAAAGGTGGCGATTATAAACCCGAAGACATTGCTGGCAGTAAAGAGGTGTGGGCTGCGGGTGGTGAAGTGAAAGTACTTAATTTTGAAGATGGTATTTCCACAACTAATATTATTAATGCCATTAAAAAGAAATAATTAAGCTGTTTATTATAATTGAAAGGGCACTCTAATGAGTGCTTTTTTAATACCTTAAAATAGGACTAATTAGTCTATTAATTAAGCTATTAAATCATTTTTCATAATTAATTTTATGCGTTATTGATGATGAGTTTCTGCTTTGTTACTTATCTTTGCACTAATTTTAAAGAGAGCGAAGATAGCGGGATATCACTTTGCGGTTTATTATAATTGGAATAGTGATACCTAGGGTGCTAATTTTCTGTTTTTAATAAACTACCCTGTATCTTTTGCAGTGATACAGGGAGTAATAGATCATATTGTGATAGCTTATGCTTTATCGTCAGTTTTTGCTTCTACAATAGTTTCAGTTATTTCAACTTGGGCTACTTCAGTTTGTTGTCCTGCTTCCAACTCATTTAAACGTTGCTCTAAACGAGCCAATTTTTCGCGAGTACGTAACAGCACTTGTGTTTGCACATCAAATTCTTCGCGATTAACCAAATCTAATTTGTTTAATTGAGATTGAAGTATTGCACGGATTTTCTTATCAATATCATCACCTAAATCTTTGATACCTTGTGGTAGTACATTTTGGATTTGGCGAGCGACTTGTTCAATTTTTTTTGGGTCCAGCATGGATAGTCCTCACAATAAAATAGAAAGCTATGCTAAGTGTAATATGAGGGCTGTGGGAATAAAACCTGATATCGATATTATTGTTATATTTTTATGATAAATCGTTAAATTCTTTGCCTATCAATAACAGATTAGTGTGATTTGACAAGGGTTATTGTGGATTGGGATTGCCTCTTATTATTTTAAAGCGTATAGTTTCCCTGTTTATCTCAGGGCGGGGTGAAAGTCCCCACCGGCGGTAGATACCTGAATAATCAGGTAAAGCCCGCGAGCGCTTTGTATTACCAATGTGATGCAAAGGTCAGCAGATCCAGTGTAATTCTGGAGCCGACAGTTAAAGTCTGGATGGGAGAGAATAAAATAGCATCAGTGGGATCCTTGTATCCATTCCTGTTGTTTCTGCTTGTCTATTTATACAGCAGAGATCCACTCCTAAGACTGCCCTGGTTCTGGTAACTTTCATTAATTATTGAGGTTTTTTTACCATGAATCAGACGCTACTTTCCGAATTTGGCTCTCCATTAGAGCGTGTTGAGCGTGCGCTTGAAGCCCTTCGTGCCGGTAAAGGTGTGATGGTGCTTGATGATGAGAACCGTGAAAATGAAGGCGATATGGTATTTGTCGCAGAAACCATGACCACAGAACAAATGGCGATGTCTATTCGTCATGGCAGTGGTATTGTGTGTGTCTGTATTACCGAAGAGCGCCGTCAACAACTCGATTTACCTATGATGGTAGAAAATAACACCAGTCATTTTCATACCGCATTTACGGTAACTATTGAAGCGGCCCAAGGGGTGACTACGGGAGTTTCAGCAGCAGACCGTTTAACGACAGTACGTGCAGCTGCTGCTGATAATGCAAAACCAAGTGATTTAAATCGTCCAGGTCACGTATTCCCATTACGAGCGCAACCTGGTGGTGTATTAACACGTGGTGGACATACTGAAGCTTCTATTGATTTAGCAACGTTAGCGGGTTTTAAACCTGTTGCCGTGTTATGTGAATTAACCAATGACGATGGCACCATGGCCAGAGCGCCAGAAGTTGTCACTTTTGCTAAACAGCATGATATGCCAGTGTTAACGATTGAAGATTTAGTGGCTTATCGTCTTCGCGAGGAGAAGAAAGCGGGCTGAAATTAACAAGTTAAAACGACACTGAAAACACACACACACTTATTCAAGCCACTTAAGTTTCCCTAAGTGGCTTTTTCATATTTTTTGAATAACTATTTCACACTTCTTTGACTATATTTCAAGTAAGAAGGCAGTATGCTAAATGCCATAGATAGCAAGATGATAAGAGGTGATTATGGACAGAAAATTGATGCCAGCGCTATTTGTTGGACATGGCAGTCCAATGAATGTATTGGAAGATAATAAATATACTCGCCTCTGGACGACGTTAGGAGAGACACTGCCTAAGCCTAAAGCAATATTAGTCATCTCAGCGCATTGGTATACGCAAGGGACTTATATTACAGCGATGACTCATCCTAAAACAATTCATGATTTTTATGGATTTCCACCAGAGTTATACCAAATAGAATATCCTGCAAAAGGCTCCATTGGTCTCGTTGCATTAATTGAAGATCTGATTGATCCGATGAAATTAAAACTGGATATGGAGCAATGGGGATTTGATCACGGTAGTTGGGGAATATTAGAGAAGATGTACCCTAATGCTAATATTCCTGTTGTTCAGTTAAGTATTGATGCTAACCAATCGCCACAGTGGCACTATGAGTTTGGAAAAAAACTGGTTGAACTACGTAGAGAAGGTGTATTAGTGATTGGCAGTGGTAATATCGTTCATAATTTAAGAATGATGGATTGGCAAAATGACCAAGCAGAGCCTTACTCTTGGGCATTATCTTTTAGTGAAACAGTAGAGCGCTGTTTACAAAGTGATAAAGTGCCTGAAGCGCTTTTTACCATTTTATCAACGCAAGAAGGGCAACTCGCACACCCAACAGCAGAACATTTTTTACCTGCATTATATCTACTCGGTTTAAAACAGCCGGATGAAAAAGTAACTTTATTAAATAATGATATTATTAATAAATCACTTAGCATGATGACCTTTCAAATTGGGTAAAATATTCAATAAAACTAATTGATAGAATGTTAAGGCTAAATTTATTTTTTAGGTGTGCCATAAAACCCCGCCCTTTAGTTCAGGGCGGGGAGGGGGTCAATGCTAGACAATAAGTTTTGCTATCACAGCAATTGCGTTATTAATCTAAAATAATATGTGGATAGAAACGAGACAGATCTTGCGTGATAAGCTCTTTATCTTCTCGAATACAAATACCTGCAGATTGATCGTTAACTAGCCAGCTACCAATTAATGTATAGCTATCACCAAATTTTGGCAGTGGATGGAAGTCCTGAACAATAAAGCCTTCTTCACCGTAAGGGCCATCAGCAACAGCGATATCTTTACCATTTTCAACGATACGAATATTCGCCCCTTCTCGTGAAAAGAGCGGTTTGATGACATAGCGTGATAATGAATCTGGCGCTTTACCGTCATAAAAATAAGCCGGTAATAAATTAGGATGATTAGGGAACATTTCCCACAGCATTGGCAGTAACGCTTTGTTGGAAATAATACTTTTCCAAGCTGGCTCTAACCAACGGATCCCTGCATCAGCAAGTTTGGTCGAGAAATCTTCACGGAACATAAACTCCCAAGGATAGAGTTTAAACATATTGCTGATGATCTGGTCTTGTAGATCGGTCAGCTCACCCCGTTCACCTAAACCAATATCTTCAATAAAAACGAAATCGGTAGCGACTTCGGCTTCTTCTGCACAATCTTGTAAATATTGTACTGTACCGCGATCTTCTTGCGTATCTTGGCAACATGACATATGCAGATAACGCATACCATATTGATCACGCAATTGAGCGAATCTGTCGATCAATTTTTCTTGGATACTATTAAATTGATCGGCATTTTGTGGCAAACGACCCGCATTGATTTGATCTTCAAGCCAGATCCACTGGAAAAAAGCAGACTCATACAATGAAGTTGGTGTGTCGGCATTATTTTCGAGTAATTTTGCCGGCCCCTTACCGTCATAAGCTAAATCAAGACGTGAATAAAGCGATGGTTGCGAGGTTTTCCATGACTCACGGACAAAATCCCAGCAATGGCGAGGAATTTGAAAACGAGTCAATAGCTCTTCACTATTAGCCACTTTATCAGCGACTTGTAAGCACATCTGATGAAGCTCTTCCGTGGTTTCTTCTAATGTTTCCACTTCTTCCATTGAGAATTGATAATAAGCATCTTCACACCAGTAAGGCTCGCCATACATGGTATGGAAGTTAAAACCATATTCAGTCGCTTTTTCGCGCCAATCAGGACGTTCAATAATTTGTTCGCGTTTCATGGTTTAATTAACCACCTGCACGATATGAAGAGGAGCCTGTTGAGCTACGGTTGTTATTCGTCGCGCTTGCACGTTGAGCTGCCGCTTGTCGTGAAACGGTATTACCAAAGCCACCACGCGTAATGGTTGATGTTGTAGATGGTTTTGGTGTCATGGCTGTTTTAGGGACGTTCATTTGACGACCACCGACAGCAGGACCATAGTTACGACCCGTTGCATCAACAAACTTACCATTAGCTGGGCTGCTTGGATTACGCGAGCTAAATAAAGGCTGTGCTGGTGCGCCACCCCCCATTAAACGCCCCATCATATAACCTGCCATCAGTGGCATAAAGAAGCTACCACCAGAGTTAGCTTGTGCCATTTGTGAACTATCAGGGTTGAGGTTATTGGCGTTTTCGGTGTTAACGGGGTTACCATCAATTGAGGCAGTTTGTGTACATTGCGCATCACCAAATTCAGCAACACAATCTTCCATTGTTGCGTATTTAGGTGCAGTACGTTGCGCTTCTTGTAATGCCGTGCGGTAAGAATCTTCACATTGTGCTGCTTGTGATGGATTCGCTTGCGCACATTCTTGTGCATTCATATACAGTGAAACCGTCTCATCACTCTCTTCACACCCTGAAAGGGCGAATACCGCGGTGATGGCGATGGCAACAGGCGCCAGACGATAAGGGCGAAATGCTTTACGAAAAGCATCGCGATTAATCGATTTGGTACGTTTCATTGTCATATTGGTAAGATCCATAAAAAGTAAAACGTTCAAAATAAAAGCTAGGATAGGTTAAATAGGTTAGAAAATAAATAAGAAACACCTAATCATCAGCGATTAGCAGAAATTTGTGATCTTCATAGGGATAATGGCAATGAAATCAGCTAAATCCTCTATTTATTAAACAAATAATGATTGGGTTATTTATAAACTTAAGTAATAGGCATTAGGTGAATTTATTTTTAATCTATTTATAACCAAAAATGTTTTTTCTCGCTAGTGTATAAAAAAAACCGCTTACTCGTATATCACTGTAAGCGGTTTTGATGGTTAACGGTGTCTATTAACGATTAATTTGTCGTATTCAGTACGGGACTTGTTAATGGACGAATAATGTTGTCAGGGGAAGTGGAAATCTCTTCACCCAACGCATTATTTAACTGAATTAAGTCATTTTCGTTTAAGGTAC
This sequence comes from Proteus sp. G3927, assembly GCF_963894685.1. Lineage (NCBI taxonomy): Bacteria > Pseudomonadati > Pseudomonadota > Gammaproteobacteria > Enterobacterales > Morganellaceae > Proteus > Proteus sp. G3927. Next base: position 134,533 of record NZ_CAWQGX010000009.1, read on the forward strand.
CACGTGCATATTGGATATTTAATTGGTTAATCAAATAGTCGTAACGTGCACTTGATAATTTTTGTTTAGCATCATAAAGCGTTGTAGTTGCATTTAAGACATCAACAATAGTACGAGTACCCACTTGGTAGCCAGCTTCAGTTGCATCTAAAGAGCTTTGCGCTGACACAACCACTTGTTGATAGGCCTTAATGCTACTGATGGAGGCTGAAATATTGTTATAAGAAGAACGTGCAATTTGTACGATAGAACGGTATACCGATTCTAACTGCTCACTGGCACTGGTAAAGCCATATTGAGCTTGTTCTACTTGTGAGCTCGTTCTGCCACCTGTATATAATGGAATGCTTAAAGAGAGTCCGATGCTGCTTTGACCATTATAGCTATTACGGCTGTTAGCAGGTGTTTCTGGTGGTAAAGCACTACCGTGATTATGACTGTTTGAGACACCCGTTGAAGCATTTAAATTTACGGTTGGCAAATGGCCTGATTGCGCTAAACGAATATTTTCACGTGCTAAATCTTGACCTAAACGAGCACTGAGTAAACTTAAGTTACGCTCTTCTGCGTCTTTTAACAGTTTATCAATGGCGTCTGGTGGAGTGGTGGAAAAACGTGCGATATTAAGTGAAGCCAGATTAATATAATACACACCGCTGACTTGGCGCAGTTTTTCTAATGCGTTATCCAGTTCATTACGTCCAGCCACTTCTTGTGCCAACACGCTGTCGTAGTTTGCACGCGCATTTTGTACGTCAGTAATCGCAACAAGTCCTACATTAAAACGCTGTGTAGTTTGATCTAATTGGCGATACACCTGCTCTTTTTGTGCTTCAATAAATGATAAGGAGTCAATGGCACGCAGAACATTAAAATAAGCTGTTGCGGTATCTAAAATAAGCTGTTGTTGGCTTGTTTGATAGGTAACATCACTCATACCCGCCGTTTTTTCTTGCATGGTCAATTGACGCCATAAAGACATATCAAAAATAGTCTGGGTCAGCGTTAAATTCGCACCAAGAGAGTTAGACTCGGTATTTTTAGCATCACGATAGCCACTTTTATAATCAATAGAAGCGCCTAATCCTAATTGTGGTAATAATGGGCTACGTGCCTCATTGATTTTCTCAAAAGCTTGATTGCGTTCAGCTAATGACTTACGTAATTCTGGGTTACTGTCCTTTGCTTTTTGATAAACTTGTAGCAGATCCTCAGCCTGACTTGCAGTGCTGAATCCTGCCAAACTCATCGTGACTAAAAGAGAGAGCAGTTTTTTCATTTTAATTCCTTGTTGCAACAGTTTCGCTGAGTTGCCTCTGTTAATCTTGTATAGAAACAATTCTAGCAGATTGTTTCCCTAAGTAGGGGTAGCCATTTGTGCCATATCCTTTTATTTTAGGTTAACTTTACAGGATTTGCGGGCAAATATCTTTAAATCTGTATTAAACGTATGCAATAAAAAAAGACTTAAGTATAACCAGAGGAATATTGTATGAACAAAAAGGAAAATACACCATTTTTATATACACGTAATGATGTTGAGCTGATAAGTAAAAAAACACGCTATAAAGGCTTTTTCCGTATGAACGAGTATCGTTTCAAACACCGTTTATTTAAGGGAGGATGGAGTGCAGAAGTTAAGCGAGAAGTGTTCGAACGTGGTCATGCGGGTGTTTTATTGGCTTATGATCCTAAACGAGACGAAGTTGTATTAATCGAACAAATTCGTATTCCAGCTTATGAAACAAGTCAAACACCTTGGTTATTAGAAGTGATTGCCGGCATGGTGGAAGAAGGAGAAAGCCCTGAAGAGGTGGTAAGACGGGAAGCCACAGAAGAAGCTGGGATCACAATAGGTCGTTGTAAGCCCATTGTAAGTTACCTTTCAAGCCCCGGAGGAACCAGTGAGCGGATGTATGTCTATGTAGGGGAAGTGGATGCCACAACAGCAACAGGCATACATGGGCTAGCTTGTGAAAATGAAGATATTCGTGTTCATGTCGTCAGCCGAGAGCAGGCTTATCAATGGGTTGAAGAAGGGATAATTGATAATGCTGCTTCTGTCATCGCACTTCAGTGGTTACAACTTCATCATGTCACCTTAAGAAAAGATTGGTTGTGATAATTGCCAAAAGAAACTTTATTCGTCACTATGAAAAGATATGATAAATGACGTAATTATCTTTAAAGTATATGAATATACAATCGATTAAGCTTGAACATAAGAGATAAAAAATGTGACTGGTAGCGAGAATATTTCTCAATAATCTTTTGAAATGTGTATTGGGTGGCAGATCTTTAATACAAAATTACGTTAAAATAACGGCTAGTAAGAGAGAAACAAGGAAACCTTTTGGAAAGCCAGCTTGAATTGTCGGTGGATCAACAACACACCGTTAGAATATTACAAATCACAGATACCCACCTTTTTGCTAATGTGGATGATACCTTGTTGGGAATTAATACCTATCGTAGCTATCATGCGGTATTGGACGCGATTAAACAGCAAGGGTTATCAATTGATTTGATTGTTGCTACTGGGGATTTAGTTCAAGATCAATCCTTTGCAGCTTATCAGCATTTTGCTGATGGGATTGCAAGATTACCTTCACCTTGTGTGTGGTTACCCGGTAATCATGATTATCAACCAGCAATGATTGATGCTTTAAATCAGGCAGGCATTCTGTCGGCAAAACAAGTGTTAATTGGTGAACATTGGCAATTGTTATTATTAGACAGCCAAATTCAAGGTGTTCCCCATGGCGAGTTATCTGACTGTCAGTTAGATTGGCTAACACGCTGTCTAGAAAGCCACAAAGAAAGAGATACTGTGATCTTATTGCATCATCATCCGATGCCTTCTGGCTGTACTTGGTTAGATCAACATAGTTTAAGAAACTCTCACCAGTTAGCTGAGCGTGTTAAAGATCACCCTCAAATAAAAATGATGCTATGTGGTCATATTCATCAAGAAATGGATGAAATGTGGAATGGTATTCGCTTATTAGCAACACCCTCTACCTGTATTCAGTTTCGCCCGCATTGTACTAATTTTTCTTTAGATACCGTTTCACCAGGTTGGCGCTATTTGGAGTTATCATTATCTGCACAGGGTAAGAGGAATATTGATACTCAAGTACATCGTCTAGCGGGTAAAGATTTTTGTCCAGATCTTGACGCGGATGGCTATTAAGTCATGTCTCGTATCCTCTATTTACATGGTTTTAATAGCTCGCCTCAATCAGCCAAGGCGCAAGGGTTTAAACAATGGTTATCAGTCACTCATCCTGATATTGAGCTACTTGTACCCCAATTACCCCCTTATCCTCAGCAAGCCGCTCAATTAATTGAAAAATTAGTAAAAGATAATGCCAATGATAAGTTAGGATTAATTGGCTCGTCGCTGGGGGGCTATCTTGCTATTTGGTTATCACAACGTTTTCATTTACCTGCAGTGGTGGTGAATCCCGCGGTTCGCCCGTTTGATTTGCTACAGGATTTTTTAGGCGATAATGAAAATCCTTATACTCATCAAAAGTATAGATTAGCACCTCACCATATGGATGAGTTACTTGCCTTACGTATTCCTACGATAACTTCCCCCGAACTTATTTGGTTGCTTCAACAAACTGGAGATGAAATACTTGATTATCGTCAAGCGGTTTCATATCTTGGCGCTTGTAAGCAAACAGTAGAGCAGGGAGGAAACCATGCTTTTGTTAATTTTGAACGTTTTTTCCCGGAAATTGTTCAGTTTTTGAAAATAACATCGTTTTCGACTCATTAACCTGCAATACTGGGGTTGATGTCTCAATTCAAAAATGAATATCATATTACCGCTAACACCTGTTATTATAAACAGTATTCTCAAACAGTGAACCGCAGATTAAAACAATGACTCAATCAAGTTATAATGCAAAGGATATTGAGGTTCTTAATGGTCTAGAGCCTGTACGTCGGCGTCCTGGTATGTATACCGATACCACTAGACCGAACCATTTGGCACAGGAAGTGATAGATAATAGCGTGGACGAGGCGCTTGCGGGGCATGCAACCAAGGTCGAAGTTATCTTATATGCAGACCATTCTATTGAGGTTATCGACAATGGGCGAGGAATGCCGGTTGATATCCATCCAGAACTGAAAGTCTCTGCTATTGAGCTGATCCTTGCCCATCTTCATGCCGGAGGAAAATTCTCCAATAAAAACTACCAATACTCTGGTGGCTTGCATGGTGTCGGGATCTCAGTGGTTAATGCGTTATCAAAGCGTATAGAAGTCACCGTGCGCCGAGAAGGCAAAATATATCAAATTGCTTTTGAGAACGGTGATAAAGTTGAAGAGCTACATCAAATAGGTACGTGTGCTAAACGAGATACAGGAACCAGTGTTCATTTCTGGCCGGATAGCACTTACTTTGATATTCCTCGTTTCTCATCAAAAAGCTTATCTCATGTATTAAAAGCCAAAGCGGTGTTGTGCCCAGGCGTCAATGTCTCTTTTACCGATAAAGTCAATAATACCCAAGAAACGTGGTGTTACGCTGATGGTTTAACAGACTATTTAAGTGAAGCTGTCGCTGAATTTGTTCGCCTGCCTGAAGAGCCATTTACAGGGAAATTTGAAGGTGATAACGAAGCCGTTGAATGGTCAATGCTTTGGTTGCCGGAAGGAGGCGATTTACTCACAGAAAGTTATGTGAACCTCATTCCAACCGTACAAGGTGGTACACACGTTAATGGTTTGCGCCAAGGTGTATTAGATGCCATGCGCGAGTTTTGTGAATTCCATAATTTATTGCCAAGAGGCATTAAATTAACCGCAGATGATACATGGGAGCGTTGTGCTTATGTGTTATCAGTAAAAATGCAAGATCCTCAATTTGCAGGACAAACCAAAGAGCGTCTATCGTCACGTCAAACCAGTGCCTTTGTTGCTAGTGCAGTAAAAAATGCATTTAGTTTATGGTTAAACCAAAACGTTCAAGTCGGTGAATTACTCGCAGAAATGGCTATTAGCAGTGCGCAACGACGTATGCGTGCGGCTAAAAAAGTGGTAAGAAAAAAACTGACTTCGGGGCCTGCATTGCCGGGTAAATTAGCAGATTGTACTTCGCAAGATTTACGTTATACCGAACTCTTCTTAGTTGAAGGGGACTCTGCGGGTGGCTCTGCTAAACAAGCTCGCGATCGTGAATATCAAGCGATTATGCCTCTACGTGGTAAAATTCTTAATACTTGGGAAGTCTCTTCTGATGAAGTATTAGCGTCACAAGAAGTGCATGATATTTCTGTGGCGATTGGGATGGATCCTGATAGTGATGATTTAAGCCAATTACGTTACGGAAAAATTTGTATCCTTGCGGATGCGGACTCCGATGGTTTACATATCGCCACTTTGCTTTGTGCTTTATTTGTTCGTCATTTCCCGGCATTAGTAAAGCAAGGTCATGTCTATATGGCTATGCCACCTCTTTATCGTATCGATTTAGGTAAAGAAGTGAGTTATGCCCTTGATGAAGCAGAAAAGAACGCTATTTTGCAACGCCTTAGCCGTAAAAAAGGTAAGCCAAATGTGCAACGCTTTAAAGGCTTAGGTGAGATGAATCCACTGCAATTACGTGAGACAACGCTTGATCCTAATACACGTCGTTTAGTGCAATTGGTGATTGATGATGAAAATTATCAAGAAACGTTGGGCATGATGGATATGTTACTTGCCAAAAAACGTTCTGAAGATCGCCGTAACTGGTTGCAAGAAAAAGGCGACGAAGTTGACATCGAAGTGTAATGGAACTCACCAAGCGTCTGAGGAAAATATTGAATGAGTGAACTGACTCATGATGGTGTAGAGCGCCAACCGCTCCACTTATTTACGGAAAATGCCTATCTCAATTATTCAATGTACGTGATTATGGATCGTGCATTGCCTTTTATTGGCGATGGGTTAAAGCCAGTACAGCGTCGTATCGTCTATGCGATGTCTGAATTAGGTTTAAACAGCAGTGCTAAATTTAAAAAATCAGCACGAACAGTGGGGGATGTATTAGGTAAATATCATCCCCACGGTGATAGCGCCTGTTATGAAGCCATGGTATTGATGGCGCAACCCTTCTCTTATCGTTATCCATTAATTGATGGGCAAGGTAACTGGGGGGCTCCGGATGATCCAAAATCTTTCGCAGCTATGCGTTATACCGAGTCTCGCTTATCTAAATATTCACAGATCCTGCTAAGCGAATTGGGACATGGTACTGTTGATTGGATCCCCAATTTTGATGGCACCCTGCAAGAGCCAAAAATGTTGCCTGCTCGTTTACCTAATATTTTATTAAATGGGACAACGGGGATTGCTGTCGGTATGGCAACGGATATTCCGCCACATAATGCGCGGGAAATCGGCCAAGCATTAACCATGCTATTAGATAATCCTGATGCTGGGTTATCTGATGTTATGCAATATGTACAAGGACCTGATTATCCAACAGAAGCGGAAGTGATCACCGCTCCTGAGGATATCAAAAAGATTTATAAAACAGGACGTGGTTCTATTAGAATGCGTGCTGTTTGGCAAAAAGAAGAGGGTTGTGCGGTGATAACAGCTCTCCCTCATCAAGTCTCTGGTGCTAAGGTACTTGAACAAATTGCTGCATTAATGCGAGCGAAAAAATTGCCTTTAGTTGATGATTTACGTGATGAGTCAGATCATGAAAATCCTACTCGATTGGTAATTGTTCCTCGTAGTAATCGCGTCGATTTAGAACAAGTCATGTATTACTTATTTGTAAATACAGACTTAGAGAAAAGTTATCGCGTTAACCTCAATATGATTGGGTTAGATAACCGTCCTGCTGTGAAAGGGCTATTAACCATTTTAAATGAGTGGTTAGTTTATCGCCGTCAAACCGTAACCAATCGTTTAAACCATCGCTTAGAAAAAGTATTACGCCGTTTAGAAATTCTAAAAGGTTTATTAATCGCTTATCTCAATATTGATGAAGTGATTGAGATCATCCGTTATGAAGATGAGCCAAAAGCGGAATTAATGCGTCGTTTTGCATTATCAGATATTCAAGCAGAAGCGATTTTAGAGTTACGTTTACGTCACTTAGCTAAGCTTGAAGAGATAAAACTGCAAGCTGAAAGTGATGAACTGGAAAAAGAGCGCGACAGTATTGAAAAACTGCTAAATTCTCCTCGCCGTCTCAATACGTTATTGAAAAAAGAGATAGAGGCAGACGCTAAAGAGTTTGGTGATGAACGACGTTCTCCTATTCGACCTCAAGAAGAGGCGAAAGTGGTTAATGAACAAGATATGTTGCCATCAGAGCCTGTGACTATTGTGCTTTCTGAAATGGGATGGGTGCGTAGTGCGAAAGGGCACGAAATTGATCCTAGTACCATGAGTTATCGTGCCGGAGACAGTTATCATAGTGCGGTACGGGGTATGAGCAACCAGCCAGTATTGTTCCTTGATTCAACGGGTAGAAGCTATAGTTTAAGTCCCAATGACATGCCATCAGGCCGTAGCCAAGGTGAGCCTTTAACCGGTAAATTGACCTTCCCCCCTGACGCCAGCGTAAAATATATGTTAGCGGGAGCCGCTAAACAGGAGTATTTACTGGCAACAAAAGAGGGTTATGGCTCCGTACTCAGTTATGAAGAGATGGAGACAAAAAATAAAACCGGTAAAGGGTTGTTAACGGTTTCAGATGAAACAGAATTGCTAGCGCCTTTCTTAGTCGATGCAGAAAAGAAAAACAATCAACATTGGTTAGTTATTATCACCGATAAAACACGTATTCTGGCGATATCTGCAGAACATCTAAATGAGATGAATAAGAAAGGTCGAGGCACTCGCTTAGTTGCATTAGGCAAAGAGCAAAGTGATGTTATCGAACAAATCGTGTTAATAGCAAAAAATGAAGCCCTCACATTTACTGTTGATGGTCAACAACAAACATTAAAAGCAGAAGAGATTAGCTATTTTAGTGGTGATGTTGGCGATGAGCCTATCCCATTAAAACATCTTCACCCTGAAGCGGTTACCGTGATCATGTCCGAAAAAGGGCTTATCCGTTGCCAAAAAGGCCATAACATTGATGCGAAATCAGTGGGCTTTAAAACAGGGGATGATTATTTTGATGCAGTTGAAGGGATGAGCAATCAAGCGGTACATCTGATTGATACCACGGGTCAAAGTTATACTGTTGATGTTGATGCATTACCATCAGGCCGTAGTAAAGGTGATGATTTAACTGGACGATTAAAAGTCCAAAAAGGGGCTCAATTACGTCATGTAGTGATGGGGGAAAGTAGCGATAAGATCTTAATGGCATCCGACGCTGGTTATGGGTTTATCTGTAGTATTGATGACTTAACCTCTAAAAATAGAGCTGGTAAATCATTATTAACATTACCTGAAAATGCATTACCATTACCACCTCAACGCTTAAATGATGAATTGAGTGATTTGATCATGATCATTACTCAGGGTGGGCGAATGCTGATTTTTGAAGCCTCTGAGTTGCCAACTATGGTAAAAGGAAAAGGTAACCAAATGGTTTCTATTCCTGCTTCACAGGCTGCAAGTGGTGAAGATAAAGTCGCTTGGTTGCGGGTATTACCAGAAAATGCCAGTGTTACATTGCATTTTGGTAAACGTAAACTCACGATGTCGATGAATGAATTACAGACATTTAAAGCCAAACGTGGTCGTCGTGGAACCTCGCTCCCTCGTGGTGCACAAAGTATCGATCATATAGATATCGAAACTCATTAATTTTAACTTTCAATGTAGATTAGTGGGTCATATGACCCACTTATTATTAGGACGCTAAAAGCTTATGCTAGCCATTATTCGAGGCATTATTGTCATTCTGTACACCATTATTGTGGTGACTTTTGGGATGATCTATTGCATGTTTTCTCCCAGAAATCCGAAACACGTAATGACTTATGGACGTTTATTCGGCAAATTATCACATGTCTTTGGGATCAAATTAGTTGAGCGTTTTCCTAAAGAAGCTAAAAGTTATGGACCCAGTATCTATATTGGTAACCATCAAAATAACTTTGATATGGTGACAATGTCGAATGCGGTACAACCTAATACCGTGACGGTGGGCAAAAAAAGCTTGGTGTTTATTCCTTTCTTTGGACAGCTTTATTGGATCACTGGCAATATTTTGATTGATAGAGGTAATCGCTCTAAAGCCCATAGCACCATCACTCAGGTTGCAGAGCAAATCAAAGCGAAAAAAATCTCTGTATGGATGTTTCCAGAAGGAACACGTAGCCGAGGACGTGGTTTATTACCTTTTAAAACAGGGGCTTTTCACGCGGCGATGCAAGCGGGGGTGCCTATTGTGCCTGTTTGTGTCTCTACCACACAAGGTAAGATAAAATTAAATCGCTGGAATAATGGCTACGTGATTGTTGAAATGTTGCCTCCCATTGATGTATCAAAATATAACAAAGATCAGGTGAGAGAATTAGCTGAAGATTGTCGTCAGATCATGAAGGCTAAAATTGAAGAGCTTGATAAAGAAGTGGAAGAAATGAATAAACGCGATTTTGCAGGTAAGTTAAATTAACGGTCTGTAATTTATTTAATTGTTTATTATACCTAATGCCAAATCGATTTGATTTGGCATTTTTATAACATTATGATTTTAATGGTTTAATTATATACTTTATAATGGCTAACAATAAACCTTATAGGTTGATTGATCGTTTGAATATATCCCGATTTTCGGACGGATATTGTCTTTAATAAATTAAAATGCACTAAGTTATCAACTATTTTTAGGATTTATGTCATATCCGCGTTATTATGCTGTCATAATTTGATTTAAGTCTTTTGTCTTTAAATATCACAGCAGCTTTTTTCCTATCAGTTGATCCTCACTCGTGGGATAGGAATATGGGTATTTTGTTGCGGAGAAAGTATGTCATTTAGTCGTCGCCAGTTTTTACAGGCTTCAGGCTTAGCGGTATGTCTGGGCTCATTATCTTCATCTGTTCGTGCAGGATCAGTTAGTGATAGAAAACTACCTATTCCCCCATTACTTGAATCACGTAATGGTCAGCCTCTTTTTGTAACGTTACAAAAAGTGCATTGGGCCTTTGATGGCACACAAAAAACAGAAGTCTGGGGCATTAATGGCTCAATGCCGGGTCCGACAATCAAAGTAAAAAGCGGTGATGATGTCAAACTGATTTATAGCAATCGCCTTAATGAACCCGTTTCTATGACCGTAAGTGGCTTATTAGTTCCGGGAACACAAATAGGTGGAGCTGCAAGGATGATGTCTCCGGGAGCCTATTGGTCACCGGTGTTGCCTATTCGTCAAAAAGCGGCCACCTGCTGGTATCATGCGAATACGCCTTTTAAAATGGCGCCTCATGTCTATAACGGATTGGTAGGCATGTGGATTGTTGAAGACGAAGAGAGCAAATCGTTACCATTGCCTAAACATTATGGGGTAAATGACTTTCCTATTATTCTTCAAGATAAACGCCTTGATAACTTTGGAACGCCACAGTACGACAAAGAAGCCGCGACAGAGGGATTTTATGGTGACACATTATTAGTGAATGGCTGTGAAGATCCCTATATTGAAGTATCAAGAGGTTGGATTCGTTTACGCTTAGTTAATGCCTCGAATGCCCGACGCTATGAGTTATCGGCGAATGATGGTCGCTCACTCTATCTGATAGCCTCTGATCAAGGTTTGTTAACATCACCGGTAGAATTGAAATCTATTCCTATGGCACCGGGTGAGCGACGTGAAATTCTTATTGATCTATCAGAAGGCGAAGAAGTGACTATCACTGCTGGGCAAAGTGCCGGATTTATGGATAGATTACGTGGTATTTTTGAACCTTCTAACTTATTGCGCAATACCAATGTGCTAACCATCAAGCCTACTGGACTGATGTCACTGGTTACCGATAAAGTTCCACAACAGTTGGTGGTGGATGACACACAAATTACCACCTCAATTCAACCGAGAACGATCCAATTACAAAACAGTCCTCCTGGTATTAATAATGCGCGTTGGGAGTTATCAAGGATCGATCTTGTCGGTAAACAAAATGGCTGGGAACGTTGGTTAGTGACAGTGGAAACACCACAACCTTTTCATATTGAAGGTGCACGTTTTAAAGTGATTAATCATGATGGACAAAAACCAGCGCCTGCTGATTTTGGTTGGAAAGATACAGTGTGGATCGAAAAACAGAGTGAATTATTAGTTGAGCTAAAACAGCCTTCTTATTCCCATTTCCCTTTTGTTTATTATAGCCAAATACTCGAAAATGCGGATAAAGGGATTGCGGGGCAAATGGAAATCACGCCATCAGAATAAAAATTAAGTAATATCACGTCAAAAATTAAAATAAAAACAGTATTTTTAAAATAAAGATACTGTTTTTTTATTACTATAAAATTAAGAAAAATAAATTTTTCATACTAGAATTAAATAGCTAAATCAGATTATAAAATAAATTGTTAATTAATTTAGCTATTATGTTTTTTTATTGGTTTGCTTTTTATCAGCTTTATTTAGCTATTGAAAGCTGTCAGTATTACCGTAGAAAACGTTAAATCTATTTATTTATATAATATTAGATTATGTTTTAAAATTGTTTAATTAAACTATTAAGTTGTGATTTGTTAGGCAATCTATCTATTTTTGTGGTTTAGCTTCGTATATTTGAGAGATCCCTCAAGTAATTATTGTTATAAAAAAGAGAGGATCGCTACGTCTTTTGTTTTTATTCCTTAATTAATGTTATCCCTTTCAACATAACAGAAGGTACAGAATGAACAAAGAAATAGCTTTAAGTCACCATCCCATTAATCAGAAAAAAAATACCACAAACTCTCTATTTCAACTCTCCCTTATTACTTCGGCACTTCTTTTTTCTGGCTATGCTGTTGCATATTCAGAAGTTGGACAATTAGGTAATAAACAAAGTTGGGAAAGCCCTGAATATCAAAAAGACTGGGGGCTTGCAGCCATGAATGCCTCTAGTGCTTATGCTCTGGGTTTTCATGGTCAAGGTGCTAAAGTCGGGGTGATGGACTCTGGTGCACTGCTCTCACATCAAGAGTTGAGTGGATCTCGTTTTCATGCAGTAAAAGCCAAAGGTGAATATGGCTCTACGGGAATGCGCTATCCACAAGAAATGGGCGGACATTATGAAAAAGGCCAAGTCTTTGATGTTGATGGTAATTGGATCAAAGGGGTGAATGATACCCATGGCACACATGTCACTGGTACTGTGGGGGCTAACCGTGATGGTAATGGTATGCATGGTGTGGCGTGGGGGGCTGATATTTATTTAGGGAATACTGGGGCAACAGACAGCAATAACTATGGCCCTTATCAAGACTATACCTATTTCTATACTGGCTGGAAAGCGATGGTCGATGCGGGTGCGCAAGTGATTAATAATAGCTGGGGGACTAACCCGCGTATTATTAATACAGATAAAACAGAGGGGCCTGATGGTGGTAATACCACGATACATATGCCTGTTAACACCACGGCACAGACAGAATACGAATATTTCTACTTTAAAAAAGTCTATGGTGATAAACCTTCCTTTGTTGATGCTGCTTATGATGCAGTTAAAGGAACGAATGTTGTTCAGGTCTTTACAACGGGTAATCGCGACTTTGCTCAACCTTATTATCGTCCTCTTTATCCTTATTTTAATCCCGAAGCCGAACAGCATTGGATTGCGGTGGCAGGATTGAAGCAAAATGCGGATAACACCGGTTATGTATTAGAAAAAGTCTTCAATGAAGCGGGTAATGCAAAATGGTGGACAGTGGTTGCACCGGGTCGAAATATCTATTCTACAGTGGTTGATAAAGAGGGAAATCCAGGTTGGGATACCTTTAGCGGTACTTCAATGGCAGCTCCTCATGTGACGGGGGCGATGGGAGTATTAATGTCTCGTTATCCTTCCATGAACGCCATTCAAGTTCGTGATGTCATGTTCACTACCGCTAACCATCGTGATCCTGATGGCTCTTTATATGAGAGCTGGACGGCCGCAGAAGGTACTCCTGATGTACGTTATGGGTGGGGAACACCAGATTTAGATAAAGGGATGTATGGTCCGGGTCAATTGCTAGGTAAATTTGAATATAACCTAAATGCGACACCGCTTGATGTGTGGACTAATGATATTTCCCAAACAGCTTTAGATCTACGTAAGCAAGAAGATCTCGCATGGTTGAAAGAATATACCGAAAAAGGTATTGCGGCAGGAGGTGATTATCATCTCGGTACTGATTTTGTGATTAATGATGGCAATCCTGATCCTACATCGCATATTGTTAGCCAAGAAGATGCTGAAAAATGGCGTCAAGAATATTACCAAAAACGCGCTGATGCTATTCAAGCTAAAATTGATGCTGGCTTATATGATGGTGCTTTGGTGAAGCGAGGCGAAGGTACGTTAGTCATGACGGGAAATAATAGTTACCGTGGTGGTACAACTGTCGAACAAGGTACTTTATATGGCTTTAGCGGATCTTTTGGGACGCAAGCCGTCAATGTTAATGGTGGGAAATTAGGTATTATTGAGCGTTATAACGATACTTTTACTCAAAAAGGCCAATTAACCTCAAACCAAAACCATAAAGTAAACATTAATATTAATGATAAAGGTCGTTATTTAGTGACCGCAGGACACAATGTTAATATTGGTAACTTAGTGCTTAATCAAGGAGCCGATATTGATGTGGGGGCGGATAATGTTGGGCAACTAAAAGATATTTATCTTAATAATAGTGTTGTTGTCGGTGAGGTGAATACAGATAGTTTAGTTGATAATCGCACTAAAACGAAAATGTTAGCCAGTAACCGTGTGGTTGCAGAGTCAGCCACAACCACGACTGTCACCAATAATGATTATGCTTTATTTGATAAACATATCACGATAACAGATAAAACCATCAGTGGTAGTTTAACTAAGAAAGAAAATACGACTTTAGCCACCTTTGCTGATAATGAAAATGGTCGTGCTATTGCTAATGCATTAGATAATGCAGGAGATGGTGAGCTATTTAATGCTGTATTACCGATGAATGAAAATGATCTGAAAACCACTTATCAATCATTGGGTAGTGATATGTATTTAAATGCCAATAATGCCAGTATTGTTAATGTATTGGGTTTAACTCGTACAGTGAAAGATCAGGCTATTGGTATCGGTGATGGTCGTCATGCACAACTAGGTAATAGTAATGCGCGTATTTGGATCAGCGGCATGGGTCAGTGGGGTAAGACGGATTATGGCCACAGTGATATGGATGTTGATTTCTATGTTGGGTTATTAGGTGCTGAAATTGATGTTACTGAAAATACTAAAGCGGGTCTATTTTTCGGTGCAGGCTCCACCAAATATAAAGGTAATCAATATGGAAAGATAGATAGTAATGATATTCATATTGGTGCTTATGGGATCTCTAATCTTTATGATGTTGCCTCATTAAATTATGGATTTACACATACAAACCAAGATAGAGATGCCAAAAGAACACTCTGGATAGGACAAACTGCAGGTTATAACTCAACCAGTTACGATGCGAAAATTAGTCAATTCTTTTTAGAAGGTGCTTATACTCAATTGAATACTAGCCAGTACTCAATTGAACCTTATGCTGGATTTAGTTGGTTAAGAGTATCCACTGATAATATCAATGAAAATGTGGGTAATATGAAGTTTACCACTAAAACAGATGCACAAGATATTCAAGTTGCTACGGTTGGTTTACGTGGTGGATATCCATTTATGGCAGGCAATATTAATATGGCATTAAAAGGTGATATATCAGCAAGCCATCTGTTTGGTGATAATCGCCCTGAATCACGTCTATGGTTATCCAATTCAGGTGAGGCATCACTACGAGGTGGTAAACTAGATAATTTATTTGGTGTTGGTCTAGGTGTTGATGCGCAGTTAAGTAAATCAACCACTTTCGGTATCTCTTATCAAGGTCAATATAATAGTGATATCAATTCGAGTGGTATTAATGCAATATTGAAAATTAATTTCTAAATCTTATTTGTTTTTTGATATTTATAGCCCTTAGTAATAAGGGCTTTTTTTTGTATGAAGATGTAAGTAAATAAAGGATAGTTTTACTATGAATAAGGAGTTTTTATGCATATAAGAAATAATTCTGATAACGTTACTTCAATAAAAAAATACTATGAAAATATAAAAGAGAAATACCAAATAAAAAATAAAATCAACAATGTGTTAAATACACTTTCAAGTCTTTATATTGAAAGGGAAAAGATTACTTTACTATCTAAAATATCATTTTTTATAAAGAGTGTTTTTAATATTAATGTTGGGGTGGTTTTTCTATTAGACAAAAGTCAACATGCTAAAATTAATACATTATCCATTTTGATGAGAAATGGAGGGGAAGTATATTTTAAAAACTGTAAGCTAATTAACTCAGATTTTGTTAGCTTTAAGAATAAACATTTAGAGACATTTTTTTTAAATTTAAGTTTTGCAATAAAAAATGATTGTCATGATGATGTTAAAAGATTAATACAATGTTATCTTTATGAACAATCAAAAACAAAAGGAGACTTTATTACTATAATGAACATTGCTTTCAATGTAATTAATCATTATCCAAAAGAAATGTTTGAACAATTAAAGAAATATCACCCAAAGTGCGATGATATGGTATATTATAGTGATTTTAACTATAAACAACATATTGATATGGCATTAAGTTATGTTTGTAAAGAGATTAATAGAAAAGATAATAATGAATTAATTAATTCAATAATGAATTTAGTTACTATAATGTATAATATTTATTCGGTGGAGATGGATAAAGCGTTTATTGTCAATATAACTAAATGTTTTATTGATAAAGCAATGGAATTTAATACGGTAAACTATATTAACGATGCTTTTAAAAAATCAATATTAAATTTTCTAACTAATAAATTAAGAAATAATGAAGACGTTCAAAAGTTTGTAGATGATATGCTTACATTAGGAGTGTTAGAAAAAAAAGATATTATTAAAGCTAAAAAAATGACAATGGAAGACGAGAGTTTTATCACTAAACATAATAGAAGAATGCAAAATATTTTTACTAAGAATGAAAATAGTGATGAAATGAAATATACCATTGCTAATATTATTAGAAATAATTATGAGGATATTTTAGAACAAATAGAAAATGAGTGTGATGATCTTAAAGATAAATATAAAGATATTTTACTGGATATTATTGATTACTTAAGGGACGATAAGGATTGGAATTTTGATTCATTAATAATCCGTTACACCTATTTTAATTCTTTTTATTAAAGAGATCTTTGTTTCTTTAACACTACTTTAATTTTTAAACCAACCAGCACGACACTTAGCACTTTATTGAGCCATTTTTTATTGACAAACTTTAACTAACAAAGGCAAGTAAACGACTATTAATCCTAAGTAATAAAAGCGTATCACAATTTTTCACCTGTACTCGAACTGACTCATATTGATGTTACATAGCGATAAAAAAGAGGGGAGCTTAAGAGAGTGTTGATGAAAGAGAAAATGGTGTAAGAGTCTTTTTAACGTAGATTTGCAACTAATACTCTCTATTTTTATCAATCGTATGATTGCCTTAACGAAAAGTGATACTTTAATGTTAAAAGTGCTATAAGCCAGTCAATGAGAAGTGGCAGTGCCTCTTTTCGCATGTTATTGATAAGGTGCTACATTTTTTACGATGAGAAAAAAGTAAGGTTCTCGCGCCTGTAATGAGCGTAAAGTAATTGTAAAAACACCTAAAGAATTTTCAAATATAATAGCAACTGCCATATAGCACTATTATAATGTTTAAAGCTTTCATGATTAAGTTAACACTTCCTGTATAAAGCAATTATTTATTATCGGTGAAGCATAAATTGTATCGACTCAAGTTTTCGCTTTCCGTATAGTATAAATAGTTTTCCCATTTTTACCCGTAGGTATGTAAATGAATATTAGTTTAATCGCAGCATTAGCGGCGGATCGTATTATTGGTATGGAAAAGGCGATGCCTTGGACATTACCGGGTGATCTCGCATGGTTTAAAAAAAATACATTAAATAAACCCGTTATTATGGGCCGGGTGACTTATGAGTCTATCGGGCGTCCTTTACCTAATCGACTCAATATTGTATTAAGCAGTCAGCCTGGAAATGATGACAATGTTGTTTGGGTGAAATCCGTTGAAGAAGCACTACAAGTTGCTGAAAATAATGATGAAATCATGGTGATTGGTGGCGGTAAGGTTTATGAGCAATTCCTACCAATGGCGAATAAATTATACCTTACTCATATTGATGCTGAAGTGATTGGTGATACAACCTTCCCCGATTATGAGCCTGATGAGTGGGATTCTACTTTTATGGAATACCATGAGGCAGATGAAAATAATTCGCATAACTACTGTTTTGAAATATTAAAAAGAAGAAAATAACAAAATTTAAATAAAAAAGGAGATTAAATATCTCCTTTTTATTTTTATTAATTTATTAATATATTCATATTTAAATATGAATAGTTACTATAACTAAAATATAATTAGCTATAAAGAGTACCCTATAATTAAATATTCATTATTTATCTTTTAATAAATATCTTTATAAAGAATAATCTATAATAAATAGCGCAATATAGCGGTGAATTCTGCTTGTTGTTATAAAAAAGCTACTTAATTTGTTTTGAGAAAAAATAACCTATTGATTTAAATCAAGTTATCTTTGTGATGGCTCTCAGAAGAGAGTAGATAGCCCAGATAGCCCAGATAGCATAGTAAAATAAATCAACACCTATGCTATCTTGACGCTACAAAATTATGGTAAATGTGTGAGACTAGGTTGGATAAAATAACGTTTGTCTTCCCAACGTAGACAGGTTAGAACACCGCCCCAGCAACAGCCAGTATCTAGCGCATAGATGTTTTCAGGGGTGCCTTTTCCCTCTAAAGAGGCCCAGTGGCCAAAGATAATACTGTAATCATTCGGTAGTTGATTAGGTAAATCAAACCAAGGTTTTAATGGCGCAGGTGCATTTTCAGGCTTATCTTTACAAATCATATCCAACTGCCCGTTAGGAAAACAATAGCGCATACGAGTAAAAGCATTGGTGCTAAAGCGTAATCGCGGTAAGCCAGTTAATTCGGGTGACCAATTATTGGGCATATCACCATACATGGAATTAATGAAAAGGGGGTAACTATCGCTACTTAATATGGCTTCTACTTCTCGGGCACATTTTTTAGCTGTTGCTAAATCCCACTGAGGGGTAATACCTGCGTGTGCCATAACGATTTTCTTTTCTTCATCAACTTGTAATAGCGGTTGACGTCGTAACCAATTAATTAATTCATCAGCATCTGGTGCATTGAGTAATTCATTAAGCTTATCTTTGGGTTTATTACGACTAATCTTTGCAAATACCCCCAGTAGATGCAGATCGTGATTCCCTAATACGAGTTTTAACGCTGAGCCTAAGCTTTTGACAAAACGCAATACTTCAAGTGAATCAGGTCCTCGAGCAACCAGATCCCCCGTTAACCAAAGTGTATCTTGATTGGCGTCGAAATTAACTTGATTGAGAAGTTGGCGTAATTCACGATAACAGCCGTGAACATCGCCAATTAAATAAGTAGCCATAATTAATTTATCAATGTAGGGATAGCAAGGCGGAAAACAGGGATGTCAATTTGAAACAGACGTCCTTGTGCGTCAATCATTTCATAATGACCTTCCATGGTGCCCATCGGCGTTTCAAGAACTGCGCCACTGGTATAACGATACCGTGAGCCAGCTTCAATCAGAGGTTGTTCACCAACAACCCCTTCACCTTGAACTTCAGTGGTATTTCCTTGTGCATTGGTGATCAACCAATAGCGACGTAGGAGGCGAATAGCATGTTTATTCAAGTTATGTATGGTGATGGTATAAGCAAAAACATAGCGCTGTTCTTCTGGCGAAGATTGGCTCTCAATGTAAACGCTTTGTACCTGTATCGCCACTTTGGATGAAGTAAACATAATACCTCCTAGGTCTAGTGTGCGCTATTTCACTCAGCGTGTTGCTGTTGTGATGATAACCAGTTTGCCACTTTACAGTATTGCTCAACAGAAATATTTTCTGCGCGTGCAGTGGGATCAATATCTAATGCCAGCATATCTTCTGCTGTAAGTAGTCCACCTAAGCTATTACGTAACGTTTTACGGCGCTGATTAAAGGCTTGTGATGTGATACGGCTTAACATAGCAATATCTGTCACCGGATAGGGTTTTTCCTTATAAGGGATCAGACGCACAACGGCAGAATCTACTTTCGGGGCTGGCCTAAATGAGCTTGGTGGCACTTCAATAATAGGAATGACTTGGCAGTGGTATTGTGCCATGACACTTAAGCGGCCATAAGTTTTACTACCATGACTTGCCACTAGGCGATTAACCACCTCTTTTTGCAACATAAAAGTCATGTCAGAAATGGCATCAGCAAAACTAAATAGATGGAACATTAATGGCGTTGAAATATTATAAGGTAGGTTACCAAAAACCCGCAGAGGTTGCTGACGCTCTTTTGCTAATTGGGCAAAATCAATCGTCATCGCATCTTGCTGAATAATGGTTAGCTTATCTTTTAATGTAGGGTGAACTTCTAAGCGTGCAGCTAAATCACGGTCAATTTCGACGACCGTCATTTTATCCATTCTTTCCCCCACCGGCTCAGTAAGCGCGCCTAAACCAGGACCGATTTCAATAACGGCTTCACCGGGTTGTGGATAAATAGATTCAACAATACTTTCAATAATATAGCTGTCTGTTAAAAAGTTCTGCCCGAAGCGTTTGCGGGCAAAGTGCCCCTGATGGACTCTATTATTCATTACAATTTTGTATCATATTAATGGCTAAATTTAATGCGGTGCGAAAACTGCCAGCATCTGCGCTTTTAGTACCTGCAAGTTCAAGGGCGGTCCCATGATCAACAGATGTACGAATAAAAGGTAGACCGAGCGTGATATTCACAGCACGACCGAAACCTTCATATTTTAGCACAGGTAATCCTTGATCGTGATACATCGCAAGCACAGCATCTGCATGTGTTAAATATTTAGGCTGGAATAAGGTATCCGCAGGGTAAGGCCCATGAAGTTGAATACCTTGTTGGCGTAATTGCTCTAATGCGGGTTCAATAATATCGATCTCCTCACGCCCCATATGACCGCCTTCTCCAGCATGAGGATTTAGACCGCATACGTAAATATGTGGTGATGAGATGCCAAATTTGGTTTTTAGATCATGGTTTAAAATGGTGATGATCTCATTAAGCAACTCACCCGTAATCGCATCAGCAACTTCTCTTAAGGGCAGGTGTGTGGTGGCGAGAGCGACTCTTAAAGTGTCCGTTGCCAGCATCATCACCACTCGTTGACAATGGCTACGATCGGCAAAGAACTCTGTATGCCCTGTAAATGGCACACCGGCATCATTAATAACCCCTTTATGTACCGGCCCTGTGACTAAAGCAGAAAACTCTCCGTTTAAACATCCATCACAAGCGCGAGCAAGCGTTTGTACCACATAGTGGCCATTGGCAGTATTAAGTGTACCTGCGACAACCGAAGGGTCGGTTAATTCAACGGCAAGTACACAAATTTGGCCAGGGATATGTGCTGTAGGTGGATTATCTGGGGAATATTCAACTAAAGTGAGTGGGAGATTGAGTTGCTGTGCTCTTGCTCGTAATAATTGAGGATCAGCGCATACTACCCAAGGAAGTGCCCACTGTGACTGTGCTAATGAAATAATCAGGTCAGGACCAACCCCGGCGGGTTCGCCGGGGGTGATAACGAGGGGTTTTTTTAGCTTAGTTTGCATTATTCTCGTTCATTATTTTCACATAAGCGCCTGCACGCAACTCTTGCATCCAGTTTTGCACTTCTTCATTAAACTTGCGGTTAAACAGTAAGCGGTAAGCTTGTTCTTTATTCGCTGCATCTGTTTTATCAACGCTACGCGTATCTTCAAGTTCAATTAAGTGCCAGCCAAAATTAGAGCGCACAGGTTGGCTTAATTCATTTTTGTTTAAACGCATCAACGCGTCACGGAAAGCTGGATCATAAATATCAGGCATTGACCATCCTAACTCACCGCCACGTAATGCTGAACCGGGATCTTCAGAATACTCTTTAGCCGCATCCGCAAAACTGATTTTACCGCTACGAATATCGGCGGAAATTTTCTGTAGTTTGGCATAAGCTTGCTCATCATTCATGATAGGCGAGCTTTTTAGTAAGATATGGCGTGCTTTTACTTCAGTCACAGAAACGGTTTTTGAAGCACCACGTATATCATTGACTTTAATAATGTGTAGACCAACACCTGATTGCAGTGGCCCGACAATTTCACCTTTTTGTGCATTAGCAAGCTGTTTAGCAAAGATTGTCGGTAACTCATCAATTGATGCCCATCCCATATTACCACCATTAAGTGCTTGTGGATCGGCAGAATAAGTGGCAGCTAATTTTCCGAAATCAGCACCGTTTTTTAGCTGGTTCTTAATACGGTTCACCACTTGCTGTGCTTTTTCAATTTCTGCAGGTGATGGATTTTCTGATAATGGAATTAAGATATGGCTAAGATTAAGATCAATACTTTGGCTTGCTTGGCTTTCAATTTGTTTAGCTAATGAGTCCACTTCTTGTGGCAAAATCGTAATACGACGACGAACTTCGTTATTACGCACTTCTGCTAACATCATCTCTTTACGAATATCTTGACGATAATCGTTATAGGCAATCCCATCGGCAGCAAGACGTTTTTTTAACTGCTCTAGTGTCAGGTTATTTTCTGCGGCAATCCCTTGAATGGTTGACTCAACGGCAGCTTCAGGAATATCAATTTGCATCTGTTGAGCCATTTGCAAGATGATGTTATCCATCACCAAGCGCTCTAAGATTTGTTGGCGCAAAACTTGCTCATCAGGCATTTCTTGCCCGGCATTTTTGGCATTCATTTGCACCGTTTGTAACATTCTATTGACGTCGCTTTCCAGAACGACACCGTTATTGACGATAGCCGATACGCGGTTGAGTTCTTGTGCTGCAAAAGTGGTTGTGCTGGTGGCTGCACCAACCGTGATCATTAAGCCGATAACCAGCGTTTTCCAATTTTTCATAAGTTTCCCATTATGTGTTTTCCGCATTTTGCGCGATGACATATTCATTCAGCCAATTTTGTCGTTTGGGTTAATCAAAACGCTCTTTGATAAGGTAAGATACCGCGCTCAAGCATTTTTTGACTACCTAAACTATGATTGTTACTTAGGCCTCTGAGTTCCAAATTGATTGACCATTTGTTGTCAATATCGCTGTGGTCTTCTTTCCAGCCAACAATTTTACGTTCATAACCAACGTTTACCGCCCAGCAACAGGTGTTATATTGTAAGCCAACCATTTGGCTTACTGGCTCTGAATCTTTGGTATCAAAGTAATAAGCGCCGACCAGTCCCCAACGTTCTGCTAAAGGCCAACTGCCGACAACACCAATTTGAGAAATGCCTTTTTGGTATTCTGGTAGTTGATTGACGCCGCCATCATAAGGGCGAACCCGTGTTGCTTGAATATAATCACGGTCTACATAACGATAGCTCAATTGTAAGAGATGGTCGCTATCACGGCGATACTCCATAATCGCATCACCCATAGAGACACTGCCTAAACGACGGTCATATTGTAAACCACCACGCATACCTAAAGTATCAGTAATACGCCAATATGCATCGCCTGCCCATACCATAGATCCGGTTTCATCTTTGCTATTGATAATTTCATTCGATGAACCTGTTTTCGGACGCTCAAAGAAATAGATTTGACCAACAGAAATATTAAAACGTTCAACCAGTTCACTGTCATAAAAACGTGAAGTAACACCCGCCGTTAATTGGTTTGCAGAAGCAATGCGATCTAGACCACCGTACATTCTGTCACGGAAAAGTCCGCTATAGTTGGATTGTAATAGCGCTGAGTCAAAGTTATTGATATTAGACTGATCTTTATACGGTACATACAGATATTGTACTCGTGGCTCTAACGTTTGCGTAATATCGTTAGTGTCATATTGGCGCTCAAATACCACTTTCATATCTGACTTAAATTGTGGTAGTACGCGGTTGACGCTATCATCAAGTTTTTGATGTGGATACTTCTTCTTATAAGCATCAGGAATATCTTGATCATAATGAGTCGCCATCAATTTAAACTCATTATTAAAGCTTGCCCAGCCAGTGGAGGCAGGTAAGGAAATGGTTGGCTCTATATGATAACGGTTCGCTTCAGGGGTGTTTTCTCCGACACTGGTAAAGCGGACAAATTGTGCATAAGTACGAAAATCAAATGGGCCAATATCATTTTTATAATAATTAAGATCAAGCTGCGGCTCAGCACGATAAGCCCTTGCATCTTTATTATCTGAGAAAATTTGGAACTGTTTAGTGGTTAATGTGGCATTCCAATTTTGCTGAGCATAACCGGTACTGAATTTTTGCGTCGCATAACCATCAGTGGTATTACCATATTGCGAAGTAAAGTCGGTGAAATATTTGTTATCACTGACTTTTGTGTAGTCAACATTAAAGCGCCACACATTGTTCATCACCCCACTGTGACCCCAATAGAATAACCAACGTGTAGCAGAATCACGCGCCAGATAACCCGCTTTTTCGTCTGCTTTATCTTTATTGTATTGACTGTCGTGGTTGATCCAATCAACCGCAATCGTACCGCGACCCGGTTTTGTTAAATAACGAAATTCATTATCGAGCTTTAAACCACGGCGACTAATATAATTCGTGGTAATAGTCGCATCATAATTAGGGGCAATATTCCAATAGTAAGGCAGTTGGAAGTCAAACCCAGAACTACGAGAATAGTTACCATTAGGAATTAAGAAACCAGAGCGACGTTTATCGCCAATCGGTAATTGCAGATAAGGACTATAGAAGACTGGGACGTTAGCAACACGAAAACGTGCATTCCAAATTTCTGCTACTTGCTCTTCACGATCTAAGATAACCTCAGAGCCGACAACACTCCAACTATCGTCGCCGGGTAGACAAGAGGTAAACATCCCTTTATCCATAATGGTATAGCGGTTTTCGCCACGCATTTGCATTTTATTCGCGTAGCCACGGCCTTGTCGGCCCACCATTTGGTATTTACCTTCTTCGATATCAGTATCTTTATTATTTAGATTAGACCAAGCACGTGGGCCTTTTAAGATGATTTGTGGATCATCATAAGAGACATTACCTGTCGCGGTGACCATTCTTAATGGTGTTTCACCTTCTGTTTGGGTCAACTCAACATTATCTGCGCTTAATGTTTGATTTCCCTGTTTAATGTCTACATTGCCTCTATATTGGATCATGCGTGGGTATTCCCCTTGCATATCCTTAGCCGTAATGGTGACAGGTAATGAGTTAGGATCGCCTTCGACTAATGGCTTATTATAAACAGGGACTCCCAGTAAACATTGAGAGGCAAGATCAGCATATGCAGGCTGAGCATAAATTGTGGCCCAAACTAAGGTGGCCAGCAGTGTGGGATAACTTTTTTTCATGAGTATTTATGTGCTTCCGTCATCAGTGGCTTCTACTGCTAAATAGCGAGAAACTAACGCAGGGAGTTATGCAACACTAGCCCAACGTCCTGAACATTGTTCTAACGGTAACCGAAAAAAGAGCAGTTCCCTTTTTTCGATGTTTCTATGTTGAAATCGGTTTATAGCTTTATTAGAAACAAAAAAACACCGCGTTTGTGCGGTATTTCGTGCTGCATAACAACGCTAAAGTTATTCGTTTGGTCACTTATTTTACTTTAACACAATTTAAACGAAAACAGCATTATCTCTGTGCAAGCAGCTAGCGAAAACCTCATCATTTTAAGAAAAAGTTTATTTGAGCTTGCTTGATGTTAGGTGTGAAAGCAAATGAATAGTATGATAATGCAAAATTGTGAGCAGGGCATTGAAGATTTGAGGAGTCTATGCGCTATTGGGGAAAATTATTAGGCCTTATCATCGGTAGTTTTGCCGGGATCGGCTTTTGGGGCATTGTGATTGGGGTTTTTCTAGGACACCTTTATGACGTACAAAGAAGTAAATTAAGCTATGGTGGGCGCTATAATCGTGATAGACAAGCCTATTTCTTTGCTGCCACATTCCAAGTCTTAGGGCATTTAACCAAATCCAAAGGACGAGTGACACAAACCGATATCACATTAGCCAGTACGTTAATGGATAGAATGAATTTACATGGGGCAGCACGTCAAGCAGCACAACAGGCGTTTCGAGAAGGTAAAGAGGTTGATTTCCCACTTAGAGCCACCTTACAACGTGTTCGCCAAATTTGTGCCGGTCGTTGTGATTTACTGCAGATGTTTCTGGAAATTCAATTACAAGCCGCATTTGCTGATGGGCAGTTACATCCTAACGAACGTAAAATGCTGTTTATTATTATTGATGAGCTCGGATTTTCTCGCGCCCGTTTTGAACATATATTAGCCATGATGCAGGCGGGGCAAAGTTTTCATTATCAACAAGGGCAAAATTATCAGCCACAAACTCAAGGCCCAACGCTTTCTGACGCCTATAAAGTGTTAGGTATTAAAGAGGGTGATGATGTTAAAACAATAAAAAGAGCTTATCGAAAATTAATGGGAGAACATCATCCTGATAAATTGGTTGCAAAAGGTTTACCACCGGAGATGATGGAAATTGCAAAACAAAAAGCACAAGCTATCCAAGTTGCTTACGATTTGATTAAAAAAGAAAAAGGATTTCGTTAACATCTTGTAAATAAAGATGAGAAAAGAGAGAATTAATCCGTGATGAAGATAACTCAGTCTTAGTTGAGATTATTATTTGTCACGGTAAAATATAAGTGAAATTTAATTATTTCACTCTCATTCTCTTATAAAAGGAACTATATCAATGTCAAACGTCCGTGTTCTTGTTGGGGTAATAGGATTAGCGCTCTGTCTGCTCCTTGCTTCACTAAGTTCGGTGACCGTTTTAGTGTCGTAAGACAGGTTAAAAATCTGCCAGGCATTCAAAATGTATCGGTGAATGAAAGGCCGGATGCGTAATAAATAATTCCTGAGCATGTAACTGCAGGCGAGGTGCGAGTGCTCTTGCCTGCGGATGAGCATAAAAACGATCCCCTAAAATAGGATGACCTAATGCTAGCATATGAACCCGTAGCTGATGGGAGCGTCCGGTTATTGGTGATAGTTTTACCCGCGTTGCATTTTCTTCATATTCCATCACTTCATAAAAAGTTTGTGCAGACTTTCCTGTTTCATAACACACTTTTTGCTTAGGTCGATTAGGCCAATCGCAGATCAACGGCAGATCTACTAACCCTTGTGGTTTTTCAAGCTTTCCCCAGACACGGGCAATATAGGTTTTTTTCGGCTCTCGTTCACGAAATTGGCGTTTTAATTCACGCTCGGCGGCTTTATTAAGCGCAACAACCATCACACCACTCGTGGCCATATCAAGGCGATGAACAGATTCCGCATCAGGATAATCGGCTTTTATACGCGACATAATGCTGTCGTGATGTTCTAGCGCTTTGCCGGGTACAGATAGCAATCCACTGGGTTTATTAACAACAATAATATGCTCATCTTGATATAAAACGTGTAACCAAGGATCAGTGGGGGGGTTATAAACTTCCATCATAGTGGATATCTCAGCAAAATAACGGGGGAGATAAAGCTTTCCCCCGTTTTAACAGTGATTATTGGTGGGTAACAACAATTAAACGGATCGCATCTAAGCGCCATGTCGCTTCATCTAAGTGGTTAAGAATATGCGTGCGCTCATTTTCAATTGCTTCAACTTCGTCATCACGTATATTTGGGTTAACGGCACGTAATGCCTCTAAGCGTGATAACTCATGTGTTAATGCGTTGTCTGCTTCTTGCTTCGCTTGTTCAATTAGCGTTTTCGCTTCCGCTTCCATTAAGGATTCTGATGCTTTTAGTACATGATGAACTTCATTTTGTACCGCATTGACCAATTTGCTGGATGTGTGGCGATTCACCGCATTTAATTGGCGGTTAAAACTTTCAAATTCAACTTGTGATGCAAGATTATTACCTTTTAAATCAAGTAATAAGCGTACTGGAGTTGCCGGTAAGAAGCGAGTTAAATGAAGGTGTTTAGGGGCTTGCGCTTCTACGACATAAATCAGTTCAACTAATAGCGTACCTACAGGTAATGCTTTGTTTTTCAATAAAGAAACCGCACAACTACCTGCATCACCAGATAAGACTAAATCTAATCCATTACGGATAATAGGATGTTCCCAACTGATAAATTGCGTATCTTCACGAGAGAGTGCGTGCTCTCTATCAAAGGTAATTGTACAACCATCTTGCGGTAATCCTGGGAAGTCAGGAACTAACATATGATCTGATGGCGTTAATACAATTAAGCTATCACTACGATCTTCTTGGTTAATGCCCACAATATCAAATAAGTTTAAGGCGAAGTTAACCAGATCGGGATCGTTATCTTGCTCTGCAATCTTATTCGCTAACTCAACGCCAACTTCACCGCCGTTAGAGTGCATTTCTAATAGACGGTCACGACCTTGTTCTAGTTTGAGTTTCATCTCATCATGTTGCTTACGACAAGAAACGATAAACTTATCAAAATCACCTAGTTCATTAGGTTGAGCAAGATAATTGACTAGCGCATCATATTCGTTGTCATAAATTGTACGACCCGTCGGGCAGGTATGTTCAAATGCATCTAACCCTTCGTGATACCAACGTAATAGAACAGATTGAGCGGTTCCTTCAAGATAAGGCACACTGATATCAATGTCGCGGTTTTGACCGATACGATCAAGACGACCAATACGTTGTTCTAATAAATCAGGATTAAAGGGGAGATCAAACATCACTAGTTGATTAGCAAATTGGAAGTTACGCCCTTCTGAACCGATTTCAGAACATAGTAACACTTGTGCGCCTTCCTCTTCTGAGGCGAAATAAGCGGCTGCACGATCTCGTTCAAGTAAAGACATCCCTTCATGGAATACTGCAGCACGAATACCTTCACGTTCACGTAAAACTTGTTCTAATTGCAATGCTGTGGCGGCTTGAGCACAAATGACTAATACTTTTTCATGACGATTGGCGGTTAAAAAGCCTAGTAGCCATTCAACGCGTGGATCAAAGTTCCACCATGTGGCATTTTCACCTTCAAACTCTTGGTAGATACGTTCAGGATAGAGCATCTCTTTTGCTCGTACTTCGAGGCTCTTTTTCGCTGCCATAATCTCAGCCACCTTAATGGCGGTTTGATACTGAGTTGGTAGTGGCATTTTTATTGCGTGCAACAGTCGGTTAGGGAAGCCTTTGACGCCGGAGCGAGTATTGCGAAATAACAGACGACCCGTACCGTGTCTATCCATCAACATATGAATAAGTGCTTGGCGAGATTTTGTACGCTCTTCACCTTGGGTATTAGAGGCTTTTAGCAACGGCTCTATATCTTGCTCGCTGATCATCTCACTGATGCTATTTTGCTGTTCGTTATTTAAATCATCTTCTGAAAGCAAAATGGTTACCGCATCGGCTACGGGGCGATATTTTTGTTGTTCATTAATAAATTCGTTGTAATCGTGGAAACGATTAGGATCGAGCAAACGTAAGCGGGCAAAATGGCTTTCTTGACCAAGTTGCTCCGGTGTTGCGGTTAATAACAATACAGAAGGGATCGCTTCAGCTAGCGTTTCGATAACTTGGTATTCTCGGCTTGGTGCCTTTTCACTCCATACCAGATGGTGGGCTTCATCGACAACTAACATATCCCAAGTCGCTTCAACAAGGTGTTCAAAGCGTTGTTTGTTTTTACGCACAAAGTCTAATGAGCAAATGATCATCTGCTCTGTTTCGAAAGGATTATCGCTATCTAATAAAGATTCGCTATAACGGCTATCATCAAACAGTGAAAAACGTAGGTTGAAACGACGTAACATCTCAACTAACCACTGATGTTGTAAGCTTTCAGGAACGATAATTAAAACACGCTCAGCGCGTCCATCCATGATTTGCTGGTGGATTATCATACCCGCTTCGATAGTTTTACCCAGCCCAACTTCATCCGCTAATAAAACGCGTGGATTATGACGTTTACCCACTTCATTAGCAATATAGAGCTGATGAGGAATAAGACTTGCGCGAATACCACGTAGACCACTTTGTGCTTGCTTAAACTGTTCGCTCATAAATTTACGCGCACGATAGCGTAAAGCAAAACGATCCATACGGTCTATTTGACCAGCAAAAAGACGATCTTGTGGCTTATTAAAAGTGAGTTTGTTATCTAAGAATACTTCACGCAGTTGTGCTGGCTCTTCGGTATCTAAACGTACGCCGTGATAAATAAGTAAGCCATTATCTTCCACAACGTTGTCGATGGCGAGCTTCCAGCCTTCATGACTGGTGACAGTATCCCCCACATTAAACATCACCCGCGTTATTGGGGCATCATGGCGGGAATAAAGACGATTTTCGCCACATGCAGGAAAAAGTAAGGTCACCATACGGGCATCAATTGCCACAACAGTACCTAGTCCAAGTTCGCTTTCTGTATCGCTAATCCAACGTTGACCAAGAGTAAAAGGCATATATATAAACTCAGCTCTCAAATATATAATTTATAAAATCATTATTAATGAATGCAGTATTGCGGTGTTGTCATCCAATCTACGGGATAAAAAATAGTATCTTTCTCAAGATGAGAAAAAAGGTGATTATCACCAAAGGGGCGTTATGTTAATAGATGCAAAGCAAGCCGTCACCTGCAAAATAACACATCTTAAAAAGAGAGCGTCATTTGCCCATTTAACAAGGTAGAAAAATCATCTTGTAGAAATGGCAAAATAGCATCTGCTATCGGCATTAATTGCTTATTAATGTAGTGTTCATAGTCAGGTGTCGAAGTGATATGCTCTAACGGCTCTGGCCCCAATTGAGTAATTATATAACTAATCCAACCGCCTTGCTGATATTGTTGCGGCCTATTTTGTAATTGATTATAGTCATCCGCTAATCGAGCTGCTTTGACGTGAGGGGGGATATGGTGCTGGTAGTCTGATAATTTTCGTCGCAATCTTTTTCGATAAACCAGTCTATCATCATATTTTCCTAATAGCGTATCAGCAACATAATCACGAATAAACTGTTGATAAGGTTGCTGATTAAAGATGCGTGTATAAAGCTCTTTTTGAAACGCTTGCGCCAGTGGTGTCCAGTCTGTTCTGACCGTTTCCAATCCTTTAAACACCATTTTATCATGACTTAGCCCTGCATAACGTTTTTTACTTCCGGTTTCCATGCCTCGAATAGTGGGCATCAAGAATCGGCGATAATGGGTTTCGTACTCAAGCTCTAATTGGCTATCAAGCTGGTAAGTTTCAGTCAGATAGCTTTTCCACCATTGATTAACATCTTGCGCTAATTGACGACCGATCTGCTCTGCTTGTACTTCGTTATGAGCGGCTTTAAGCCAAACAAAAGTAGAATCAGTATCACCATAAATCACTTGATAGCCTTTTGACTCAATTAATTCACGGGTCTTTTTCATAATTTCATGACCACGTAAAGTAATTGATGAAGCCAATCGAGGATCAAAAAAACGACAGCCTACCGAGCCTAATACACCATAAAAAGCATTCATAATAATTTTCAATGCTTGAGAGAGCGGGGCGTTGTTATGACGTTTAGCATTATCTCGTTCATGCCAGATTTGTGAAACAATGGTGGGTAAACAGTGTTTTTCTCGTGAAAACCACGCTTGACGAAAACCGGGAACGGCATGTGTGCTATCAGGGTGATGCATACCTTCAATCATACCCACCGGATCGATTAAAAAGGTACGAATAATAGAGGGATATAGGCTTTTATAGTCCAGTACCACCACTGAGTCATAGAGACCCGGTGTTGAGTCCATGACAAAACCACCAGGGCTATGCTCTTCGGGTTTTTCACCCTGATTGGGGGCAACATAACCAAGACGATGCATTGAGGGTAAATAGAGGTGAGTAAATGCTGCGACAGAGCCACCACTTCTATCTGCTGCCAGTCCTGTTACACTGGCTCTTTCTAATAAGAATTCCATTAAGTGTGTGGTATCAAAGATACGATTAACCAAGACACAATCTTGCCAGTTATAATACGCTAAGGCGGGCTTATCTTCTTTAAAACGGCGATTGATTTCGTCCATTCTGGCATAAGGTGTATCAATCGCTTTCCCTTCCCCTAGCAGTGTTTGAGCAACTGACTCTAGGCTAAAAGAGGGAAAATTCCATGTCGCCATTTTTAAAGCATCAATACCATCAATAATTAAACGCCCTTGTGCTGAGGCAAAAAAGTGCCCCGCTTTAAAACCATGTTCACGCCACTCTAATGGGGTATTTTGTCGTCCTAATAATAAATTGATCCCGTAACGCTGAGCATGGGTATGCAAGATACGCAAATCAAATTGAATAAGATTCCAACCAATAATCGCATCAGGATCGTACTCTTGTATCCAAGCATTTAGTTTTTCAAGGAGTTGTAATCGACTACTTACATAGCACAGACGATAGCCTTCAGGTTGTTGGCTTTCTTGAACTTCTGGGAGGGTGTCACTAAGCATAAAAACAACGTTATCACCGCAACCGGCTAATCCAATAGAATAAAGCTCACCAAACTCACTGGTTTCAATATCTAAAGAGACGGTACGTAATGTAGGACGATAATCACTGGCAGGTTTTAGCGTGACAGTATGACTATTTTGATAACGAAACCATACAGGCGCGGTGATAAAACGCTCCATCATATAGCGTTCATGTGGGCGGATATCGGCTTCATATAGGCGAATATTATACTGTTTTAATTGCTGTTCAAGCTGGGTAAGTTGGCGGTATTGTTTACAATAAACCCCCAAAACAGGTTGTCTTTCAAAGTCTTTTAACGCCAGAGGACGAATATCAATATCGCGATTATGACCAACCACTGAGCGTAATATACTTTCATTTTGTTGGGCAACAAAACCAATAGCATACTGCTTTGCAACCGTGACTTTACGCGGTCCATTTTCTGTCGCCAACCAATAGGAGACAGCGATACCTTGTGGGGTATCACTCCAATGGCGGGTAAGAATAAAGCCTTGCTCTGTGTGAATTGTCATAATTTCCTAATAAGCGAGATATTGAAGCTTGAAAAAGAGATCGTTAACTATTAATTATAATATTAATCATAGCCTTGTTATGATAGGAAATGGGATATTACACGGGTTGATGTACTTATAATAATATCTGGAATGCCCGTAAATGGGAAATAAACTGGGGTAATTTCTGCTTTTGTAAACAGCCTAAAAAGGTCTCTACGGTCATTGGTGGATCCTTTAGGCTTTGTCTATGTTGTTGCGCCGCTTTAATACAGCTACTAGGATTTAATTCAAACATGTCACTCAAAAATTCATCAGGATGGATAGCTGAAATATCAAAAGAATTAAGGTATTTTTGCGGAAAATCTTTTAAGTTAAATGTAATTATAGCTTGAGCCTGCCCTTTTATTGCTGCTGCTAGCACATGACGATCATTAGGATCAGGTAGCTTTAAACCACAAATAAGCGGTTCGTAGCCTTCTACTAAACAATCAGGAACATGTGCATTCATTAA
Organism: Proteus sp. G3927; assembly: GCF_963894685.1. NCBI lineage: Bacteria > Pseudomonadati > Pseudomonadota > Gammaproteobacteria > Enterobacterales > Morganellaceae > Proteus > Proteus sp. G3927. The sequence continues at coordinate 167,336 of NZ_CAWQGX010000009.1, forward strand.
ATCTCTGGTTCGTATTAGTCGCTCAGCTGTTAATGTTGGATTGTTGACTAATAAATTAGTGATCCATTCATCATGGATCTGATTACTCCAACGTGCTCTAAATAAACCAGTATTAGCAAGATACATTAAATAACTTCTAAGAGGGGCTGGATACATGACACAGGCATCAAGCAAAACAGTATAGTTTGTCATTAATACCCCATATCCATTTCTTGATCTAATTGCGATAATTCAGCAAGGGCATCAAGTCGTTTTTGCTCCAATTCATTTTTATAAGCAACAATATCAGCATAAGCAACTTTCCTACGATTTCCTTTTCTAGAGTAGGGTATCGCTCGTGTATCTAATAATTTTACAAATGTAGGACGGGACATATTGAGTATATCAGCCGCTTCCTGTGTCGTTAGCTCAGCATGGATTGGTGTGATACTAACAGTATTCCCTTGCCCTAGTTGAGTAAGAATTTCAATCATTAGGCGTAATGCACTATTTGGTATTTGTACAATATGATTATTACCCGTCTTATCTATAATGGATAGCTTCTGCGTTTTGCCATTAATATCCATAACAGCGGATAGCTCTTGGCTACTTAATTTTGCTAATGCAATATCTTCAGCACTAAGTCTCTCACTTATCGTATTCATTAGTATTTCCCCCTTTTTAATAACTAGATTATCTGAAATATTCGAAAAATAGTCAAGTATTCGAAATATTCGAAAGAGGCTTGTAGGGGGGAATAAGCTTCTTTCGATATCGCTATATTTCAATAGATTAATTAAAAGGTATCCCTAAAAGCAGTGATTGATCCACTTCGCCTTTGATTAATGACGCTGTATTTCCATCATAGACAATGGTGCCATTATCAATAACAAGCGCTCTTGGTGCGATTTTATGAGCATCTTCTAAGCTGTGAGACACCATGAGCAAAGTGAGATTTTTTTCATCACAAATTTGTTCTAATAATGTCAGCATTTCGATACGTAATGCGGGATCAAGGGCGGAAAAAGGTTCGTCTAACAATAAAATAGGCTGTTCACGTACCAGACAACGGGCAATTGCCACTCGTTGACGTTGACCTCCTGATAGCTGTGAAGGTAAACGCTCTAGATAATCACTTAAAGAAACCTGTTTGGCTCGACTTTCTAATAGTGCTTTCTGTGCCACAGTGAGCTTTAGCCCTGGATCTAGCCCTAAACCAATATTTTGTCTTACCGTGAGATGAGGAAAAAGATTGTTATCTTGAAATAACATCGAGATAGGGCGTTGGGCAGGGGCTGTTTTGGTATGATCTTTCCCTTTTAAAAATAATGAGCCTGACTCTGAGGGCAGAAAACCCGCTATTAAGCTGAGTAATGAGCTTTTACCTGCACCACTGGGACCTAAAATAGCAATACGCTCCCCCGCTTTTACCGTTAAATTAAAGGTCAGATGTTGGTGCTCATAGGTATAAGAAAGCTGCTCTAACTTAATCATGGGATTTTCCTGAAACGCGTTCGATAAGGCTAAAAAGCGTGAAACATAACAGCAAAAGGAGCATCGCGGTGACAGCGCCATCTTGTGTGTGATAAGCACCGATTTGCTGATAGAGGTAAAAAGGTAATGTTCTAAAAGTTTCATTTCCAAATAAGGCAACAATACCAAAATCACCAATGGAAATGACACAAGCAAAAGCCAGTGCTTGTGATAGTGGCTTTTTCAAAGCGCGTAGCTCTATCCAACGTAGACGATTAATACCTCGCAAATTAAGGGAAGCACATAATAGATTATAGCGGGCTGCAATATCATTCATTGGGTTTTCAAGTACTTTTAAAGCATATGGAATAGCCATAAGCGCATTAGTGAGGATCACTAAAAGATAGGGGGATTCAGGTAATCCGGTTGTGCTGTTTAATAATAGAAAAAAGCCCGTCGCTAATACAATGCCCGGCATAGCCAGAATAATGAGTCCACTCATTTCCAGCGCTTGTCCGGCCTTTTTAAAATGGCGTAAGCGTAATTCTCGACTACTCCAGAGCAACATCATCGTTAAAATAACACAAAGTCCCCCAGCGCCAAGTGCAATAATTAATGATGTTGTAAAGGCTTGCCAAAGTACCGGCTGTTGTAGAACACCTAATAATTGACTGTTTAAGCCATCACTTATCACCGCTAATAACGGAGGAAGTAAAAAGAGCATAGCAAGTACGATAATTAAACTATCCGTTATTTTATTGATTAATGAGTCGCTAGGATCACGCCAGCTTAGTTTTTGATGACTACCGACAAAGAGTGTTCCCTTTAATTTTTGGCTAACAAGTACTAATCCTAAGCAGCAAAATAGCTGAATTAATGCTAATAGCGCTGCACGATGTAAATCGTAGTCATAACTTAATGCTTGATAAATTGCCAATTCAACAGTTGTTGCCGCAGGCCCACCTCCCAGCGCTAATACAGTCGCGAAACTTGCAAAGCAGAGCATAAAAATCAGTGATGCAGTAGGCAGGATTTGTCGCCATAAATAGGGCCACTCGAGAAAACGAAAACGTTGCCAGCCATTCATTCCCAATTGTGATGCTAATTGGCGTTGCTCGGTAGAAATACTTTCCAAGGCTTGTAACAACATTCTGGTAGCCAGTGGCATATTGAAAAAAATATGTGCGAGTAAAATGCCTTGTAAACCATAAGGCGTAAAATGGTAATCAATCCCTAACCATTGGCATATTTGAGCCAGCCACCCCATGCGACCATACACAGTTAAAATGCCAAATAGCGCCACTAACACCGGTAGAACTAAACTCATTGCACATAAGCGTAAAAAGAGCGTTCTGCCAACAAATTGGCGTCGATAGAGCGCTTTTGCTAACCAAATTGCCGGTAAAATGGAAAATAGCGCGGATAAAAATGCTTGCCAAAAAGTAAAGCGCACCACATGCCATAGGTAACTATCAGCAAAAATAGTCGATAAATCACCACTTGGCGCGTTAAACCATAAAGCACCGAAGGAGAGAAGGGCGACGGTAAGTAATAATCCCGAGGCACATAGCCCCGGGATAAGCCATTTACCCATTAGCGGCTAACCGCAGATTGCCAATTACGTGTCCATGTTTGGCGCTCTTTGGCTACCACATCAGCATCAAATTGTAATGACTTTTGCGGTTTAGGCATAACGGAGTAGACCTCAGGTAGTGGCATATCAATAACAGGATACATCCAATTAGTGGTTGGGATGGTTTCTTGGAAAGCGGGGGTTAGCATAAATTGCATAAATTGCTGAGCTAATTCTGGCTGTTTGCTGGATTTTAGCTTGGCTGCAACTTCTACCTGTAAATAGTGTCCTTCATCAAAAATAGCAGCCGCATAATTGTCTTTTTTATCAGCCAAAATATGGTAGCCCGGAGATGAGGTGTAACTAAGCACAAAATCCCCTTCTCCTTTCAAGAATAAGCCATAGGACTCACTCCAGCCTTTGGTTACTGTCAGTGTTTTATTCGCCAATTTTTGCCACTGCTCAGCGGTATTGTTTGGATACAGTGATTGCATCCATAACATTAAGCCTAAGCCGGGGGTACTGGTACGTGGATCTTGATAAAGGATTTTCCACGGCTGTTGGCTATTTAACAACTCATCCATGCTTTTAGGGGGATGAGTAATACGATTTTTATCGTAAATAAAAGCGAAATAACCGTAGTCATAAGGCACAAAAGTGTCATCAGTCCATTTTTCAGGTAATGCCAGTTTTGATGTATCAATATTGCTTGGTGCAAAAAGTCCGGTCTGTTTTGCCGCATGAATAAGATTGTTATCTAGCCCTAAAATAATGTCAGCCTTACTTTTACTCCCTTCCATACGTAAACGATTAAGGAGAGAAACCCCATCAGAAAGGGCAACCAGTTTTAGCTCACAATCACATTGCTGTTCAAATGCTTTTTTAATTGCCGGACCAGGCCCCCAATCCGCGGTAAAAGAGTCATAGGTATAGACGGTAAGTGTGGGTTTGGTTTGTTGTGCATTTGTGGCAAAAGCACTGAACAAACCTAGTGCACTGAATAAAAGAGTTGAACGAAGAGAATTTATTAACACGCTATTTTCCTCAGTAAAAAGTCAAGTAGGATCTGAGGAGTGAGGAGGCAAATGAGTTATTATTGCGCCATCCTGACTCAAATCCCTACGCCAGTATTAGCTGGATCAGGTTCCACGAGTTTTTCTCAGCTTAAAAAAGCACCCCGTTGAGACATTCCCATTGTAGATAAATACTCACGTTGTGCAAAGTCTGTTGATAGTGGTTTACCGTTTGTGGGTAGTATGAAACAATGAGTTATCTTTCAAGTTTGGTTATTGAGGTAGTCTGGTGATCGATGATGATGGCTACCGCCCGAATGTGGGGATTGTAATTTGTAATCGGCAAGGGCAAGTGCTTTGGGCCCGTCGCTATGGACAACATTCATGGCAATTTCCTCAAGGGGGAATTAATCCTGGAGAATCACCAGAACAAGCCATGTATCGTGAGTTGTTCGAAGAAGTTGGATTAAGTCGTAAGGATGTTAAAATTCTTGCCTCCACGCGTAACTGGTTACGTTACAAGTTACCTAAGCGTTTGGTGCGTTGGGACACAAAACCTGTTTGTATTGGACAAAAACAGCGTTGGTTCCTTTTGCAGTTAACAAGTAACGACAAGGACATTAATGTTCAGCAGAGCAAAACGCCAGAGTTTGATGGTTGGCGTTGGGTTAGCTATTGGTATCCTGTTCGTCAAGTCGTCTCTTTTAAGCGAGATGTATATCGTCGCGTGATGAAAGAGTTCGCACCAGTAGTTATGCCATTACAAGAACAAGTGTCTATGTCTCGTCCTTCCTATGGATATCGCCGTAAAAGGTATTAGATAACACTATGCTGACACGTTTGCGGGAAATTGTAGAAAAAGTGGCTATGGCAGCGAGTCTGCCAGAAGCACTTGAACTATTAGTGAAAGAAACGTGTCAAGCTATGCACACGGATGTGTGTTCTATTTATCTTGCCGATATTCCCCATCGCTGTTTCTATTTAATGGCCACAAAAGGATTGAAAAAGCCGAAAGGGCGTGCCGTCAGCCTCTCATTTGATGAGGGGGTGGTGGGTGAAGTAGGACGTCTTTCTGAGCTGATTAATCTGGCTGATATTCGTGAACATCCTAATTTTACCTATCTGCCACAAGTAAAAGAGGATGATCTGCGCGCTTTTCTCGGCGTGCCCATTGTCTATCGTCGTCAGTTACTTGGGGTGCTGGTGGTTCAGCAAAAAGAGCGACGCTTATTTAATGAAAGCGAAGAGTCTTTTATGGTGACACTAGCCACCCAATTAGGGGCGATATTGTCGCAAGTGCAAACGAAAGGATTATTTGGACAATATCGTCAAAGCCGTATTAAAGCCCTATCCGTTTCTACGGGGGTAGTGATGGCATATGGTTGGCAAGAGATGTCTCAGCCAACCTTAGATCATGTTTTTAAAGCAAGTGCACTGGATATAAAAAGTGAATTAAACCGATTAACGGTCGCCTTAGAAGATGCGACATCGGAGTGTCGCCGTTTTAGTAAGCGCTTTATGGCAAATTCACAAAAAGAGAGTGCGGCTATTTTCGATCTCTATTCGCATTTACTTAACGATCCCCAATTAAGACAAAAAATGACTGGGGTTATACAACAAGGCTATGTTGCTGAGTGGGCAGTAAAAGTGGTGATAGAGAAGTTTTCTGCACAGTTCTCAAGTCTTAAAGATAGTTATATGCGAGAACGAGCTTCAGATTTAAAAGCATTAGGTCAGCGCTTACTATTTCATTTAGATGATGATCTCAGCACGACAAATACATGGCCAGATCGCTTTATTCTTGTGGCGGATGAGCTTAGTGCCAATCTATTGGCTGAGTTGCCAGAACAACAACTGGCGGGGGTGATAGTTCGTGATGGTGCGACTCATTCACACTCAGCGATTTTAGTTCGAGCAATGGGGATCCCTGCCATTATGGGGGCAGATATTCAACCGGAGCTACTTCACAACCGAATGCTGATTCTTGATGGTTATCGTGGTGAGATTTTTATTGAACCAGAACCCTTTATCATGCAGGAATATCGGCAAATTATTGATGAAGAAAGAGTATTGAGTCAACTTGCTGAAGAGCAGCTTGAACAGCAAGCGGTATTAAAAAATGGTGAATCCATCAGTGTGCAATTAAATGCAGGGCTAAGCATTAAATATGAACAACGTATTAGCGTTGGTATAGATGGTGTCGGTCTTTATCGCACAGAAATCCCTTTTATGTTACAAAGCGGTTTTCCTTCCGAAGATGAACAAAAAAACCGTTATCGTGAAATCTTATCATTTTTTCCCAATAAACCCGTCGTACTACGTGCTTTAGATATAGGTGCAGATAAACAGCTTCCTTATATGCCGATAAATGAGGAGAACCCTTGTTTAGGGTGGCGGGGGATCAGAATATTACTTGATCAGCCAGAAATATTTCTGATCCAACTACGAGCGATGTTAAAAGCTAATCTTGAATTTAAAAATTTGAAAATATTGTTGCCGATGGTGACAAGTATTGATGAAATTGAAGAAGCGAAAGCATTGTTACTAAGAGCATGTGCTGAAGTTAGCCGAGAAATGAAATGCGAATGCATTCTACCACCTGTGGGGATCATGCTTGAAGTCCCCTCATTGGTCTTTATGTTACCGCAATTAGCACATCGAGTAGATTTTATCTCGATTGGTACCAATGATTTAACGCAATATTTACTTGCAGTCGATCGTAATAATACCCATGTAGCACTGCTCTATGATAATTTGCATCCTGCATTACTGCGTTCGCTTAATATTATTGCTTTAGAATGCCAACGTTATCAGTTACCAGTCAGTGTTTGTGGTGAAATGGCGGGTACGCCGATGGGGGCATTGCTACTAATAGGGCTAGGTTTTCGTCAGTTAAGCATGAGTGGCCGTAGTTTACCTAGGGTAAAATACTTATTGCGCCATCTAGATCCTGCTATCTTACAGCCTTTTATGCAACAGGTGTTGAAAGCTGAAACGGCAATAGAGATAAAAAAATTGTCTGCTGATTTTATGGAAAGACAAGGATTAGGTGGATTAATTCGCGGAGGTATCTGATAGGCCTTCGTATAAACTTTTTGTCTAAGGGGTTATCCACATCGACCCATAGATAGAAAATCATTAATAAAGTGAAGTAGGGAAGAATGAGTATAAACTACCTTAAATTTCCAGAAATCGATCCAGTTATGTTTTCTATCGGGCCAGTATCTTTGCACTGGTACGGCATGATGTATTTGATTGGATTTGTGTTTGCATTATGGCTAGCAAACCGCAGAGCGGCAAAACCTAACAGTGGTTGGCAAAAAAGTGAAGTCGAAACATTACTTTATGTAGGGTTTGTGGGCGTGTTTATTGGTGGGCGTCTAGGATATGTTTTATTCTATAACTTACCGGTATTTTTAGATAATCCACTTTACCTATTTAAAGTCTGGGATGGCGGAATGTCCTTCCACGGTGGCTTAATTGGGGTGATCTGCGCCATGATTTGGTTTGCTCGTCGCACTAAACGTCACTTTTTTCAAGTCGCAGACTTTGTTGCTCCATTAATTCCATTTGGTTTAGGTTTAGGACGTATTGGTAACTTTATTAATGGAGAGCTTTGGGGGAGAGTCACCTTAGATACCCCGTGGGCGATTTTATTCCCAGGCTCCCGTGCAGAAGATCTACAGCTTGTCGCGCAAGATCCCACTACACTATTACCTATCATTCAGCAATACGGCGTATTGCCTCGCCACCCATCGCAACTCTATGAAATGTTCCTAGAAGGCGTGGTATTATTTATTATTCTGAATATCTTTGTGCGCAAAAATCGTCCTATGGGCAGTGTATCGGGGTTATTCTTAATTGGTTATGGTGCTTTCCGTATTATTGTTGAATTCTTCCGCCAACCTGATGCGCAATTAGGTTTATTTAGCGGTATCAGCATGGGGCAAATTCTTTCCATTCCAATGATAATATTAGGCATTATCTTTATGGTGTGGGCGTATCGTCGCGATAAAGCCACTCCACAGACGCCAACAACACACTAACTATTATTAGCTAACAAAAAAGAGAGACTACATGAAGCAGTATCTGGCATTGTGTCAACGCATTATCGATGAAGGTGAATGGATTGATAATAAACGGACAGGAACCCGTTGTTTAACGGTGATAAATGCCGATCTGGAATATGATGTTGCCAATAACCAATTTCCACTCATAACAACGCGTAAAAGTTTTTACAAAGCCGCGATTGCGGAACTATTAGGGTACTTACGTGGTTATGATAATGCAGCACAATTTCGTGCTATTGGCTGTAATACGTGGAACGCGAATGCTAATGAAAATAGCGCATGGTTAAATAATCCGCATCGTAAGGGTGAAGATGATATGGGCCGAGTCTATGGTGTTCAAGGACGCCAATGGCAACGCCCTGATGGCTCGCACTTTGATCAATTACGTAAAGTGGTAGATAACTTAACTAACGGTATTGACGATCGTGGTGAGATAGTCACTTTTTATAATCCCGGAGAAACAGCGTTAGGGTGTTTACGTCCATGCATGCATACACATACTTTTTCATTGCTCGGTGACAGGCTTTATTTAACCTCATATCAACGTAGCTGTGATGTCCCATTAGGGTTGAATTTTAATCAAATTCAATGCTTTGTATTATTAGCGCTGGTGGCTCAAATCACAGGGCATAAACCAGGTAAAGCATTCCATAAGATAGTTAATGCTCACATTTATGAGAACCAATTACCTCTGATGCGTGATGTTCAACTAAAAAGAGAGCCATTGCCATTACCTAAGCTACATATTAATCCAAACATTAAGACATTAGATGATATAGAAACTTGGGTCACGACAGATGACTTTAGTGTTGAAGGTTATCAGTGTCACGAGGCGATAAAATACCCGTTCACGGTATAGTTTAACTCACTAATTTGGTTTAACACTTAACAACCCCCAATAGTTGAATTCAATTATTGGGGGTTTTTGATATACAAAACACCCCCTTTATTGGGGTTTATTTGTATATCAAGGTAATGTACTATACTCAAATATACAAAATAACCCCTCGTTGGGGGTGATTTAGTAGAGGTTGATATGGAGTTAATAAGAGCAATTAATGTTTTTAACAAATTCAGTAAGCAAGGTAGAAATATCTTCCTCACCAAAGATTTAAAAATGCTTTTTCCTGATGAGTCTCCGAAAACATTACAAAAATCAGTTGACCGGCTGATCGCGCATGATGTGCTACGCCGAGCATCAAAAGGTGTATATATCTATACTCAAGGTTCATTGGGGCCTTACCCTTTAGAACGTCTGGCCGAAAATATTCGACGAGGCCACTACAACTACATTAGTTTGGAATCCGCTCTATCTCAGTACGGTGTAATTTCACAGATCCCCATCGACAGACTTACGATTATGTCCACAGGCCGGTCTGGAGAGTTTGTAACGCCTTGGGGCGTTATTGAGGTTACCCATACTGCCAAGAAGCCTCTTGAAATACTCAATACTACGGTGGAAGGAAGGGGGCCATTAAGAATTGCAACAAAGGAGACTGCCATTAAGGATCTAATGAAGGTTGGCAGGAATACACACCTCATCCAACGTGAGGAATTAAACTATGTCTGATTTTGTCAATTTTAATGAGCTGGTTGACAGCATTGTCATCGAAAAGGATTACGGCGCGAACAGGCCTGTCGTGGAAAAAGAATTGCTACATTATGACATTCTTTATGCTCTTTCCGCCACAGGGCTTTTAAAGCACATCACATTTCAGGGCGGTACATCGCTTAGGCTTTGCTATGGATCAAACAGATTTAGTGAAGATCTGGACTTTGCTGGTGGTCGTGACTTCTGTTCAGCGCAACTGCTTGAGATTAAAGCGTGTATTGAGAAATATGTTGGTGAACGATATGGCTTGGAGGTTGTGGTTAAAGAGCCAAAAGAGCTAAGAAAAGAACCTGATTATGCAGATGTAAAAGTCGATAAGTGGCAAATATCAGTGACTACCAATCCAGGAAAAAAAGACCTACCAAAGCAGAAGATCAAAGTGGAAATAGCCAACATTCCTGCATACACCAACACCCTTCGAACGCTTGTTAAAAACTATGAGCAGCTTCCTAGTGGCTATTCTGACCTGATTATTAGAGTGGAAGAGCTCACGGAGGTCATGGCTGATAAATTGGTTTCATTCCCAGCAACAACCTCACGTATTCGGTATAGAGATATGTGGGATTTGGTGTGGTTGCACCAGAAAGGGGTTAAACCAGACGCTGAACTGGTAATGAAAAAGGTTGCCGATTATAAGCTCAATGAGCATTTTGAGGAATGGTTGCAAGCAAGAATTGAGTCTTTGCCTGCATTGGTTGCGAGTGAAAAGTTTAAGGGAGAGATGAAGCGATTCTTACCTGTGTCTGTCGTAGATAGAACTCTCCTTCACCCAGATTTTCTTGAATTTTTACAAATTACTCTTCATGAACTGCTAGTCACTATCCAAACAGATATTTATGGAAGTAAAGATCCGAAGCCAGTAAAAAAATTTGAAATGTAGCACTCCAGCTAAGCCCGAACCTTTGAAGTGACCCCCAATAGTTGAATTTAATTATTGGGGGTTTTTGATATCAAAAAATAGTCATTTTATTGTTATTAACTTAAAAAAATATCGTATTGCGTAACCTCTCTTAAATTTGATGAGCTTTTATTTACCTATCTGGTTTTTGCCTGCATTGTTATTGAGATAAAACAGTAACAATGACAAGGAAAACAAGTAGGAGGCATGGATGACAGGCAATCATTATTCCCACTCTAAACATTTAGGGAGTAGCTTATTCGAGGTGCTTATTGTTATGGCTATAGTAGCAATATTGAGCGCTTTATCCTTGAGCTCATATCATCAGTTGTTACGCCAACGCCAGTTAGTTCAAAGTGTAAGAGAAGTGATGGCGTTTTTAGCTTATCAACAACAACGCTCACTGCTCTTTAATTGCAAAGTGCAAATTGTATTGTGGCTATCACCTATTAATAAATTAGAGGCAAAATCGTTAACAACACCCACAACCAAAGAAAGTATTCAATTAGGGTTAAACAATCAGCTTATTCGCTCTACAGCAACACGCTTTACATTTTGTGGCTTACGCCAAACATTACGACCGATGCATTTTGTGCTGTCAAATGGTGATGAAGAGGTCAAAATTATTATCTCTTCATTAGGGCGTATTCGAGCGTGCAGTCAGACAATAAAGGCATTTTCAGTATGCTAAAGCGTCCTTTGTCTATTCAACATCATGATTTTGCGGGTTTTATGTTGATGGAGTGCCTCTTTGTGATGACGATAAGTAGTATTTTATTAGTTTGTATTGGACGTGCTTATCCTTATATTATCAATGAGTTAACTTCTTCTTATCAACAATATCGTTTAGAGATTTATCTAAAACAGCGTTTGCAGTTACTGGAGACGCAATTAAGGCGAGCAGGGTACTGCAATGGTGATTGCACTGTTAAAAAAGCTTCTTTACCTGCATCACTTAAAATAGGTCATTATCCTTATCACCCTCATGGCTCTTGTGTTTTGTTTGTTTACGATATGAACAATAACGGCCGTTGGGAGAGTCCAGAAGAACAAGAGAGTGATTACTTTGGTTTTAGATTAAAAAACGGTCAGCTTGAACAACGTCGTGGTGTGCAAAATTGTGATTCAACAGGTTGGCAACAGATCTTCGAAAAAGAAGAAATTGAGGTGACAGAATTTATCTTAACTCCCTATACACACTATTCTCCAATAAAAAAACGTGCATTTAACTATCTATCATTATCATTAAAATTCCAAGCAAAACAAAATATTAACCTAAAAGTACACTATCAAACATCAATACTATTAAGGAATATTTCGTGATAACGACACAGGGAACAATAAAGGAGCAACAGGGTGTCATCGGTCTGATGGCTGCAGTAGGTTTTATGGTGATAAGTTTATCGTTACTGACAAGTTTTGCTTATCATTATCGTCAATGTCAATTAATGGTGATGCAAGAGTTACAAGCAAAGCAGACCTTTTTATTCGCTGGATCTGCGTTGTCATGGGGAATGACCTTAACATGGGATTTATCGCCTTCTCGTCTTTACCAATGGCAATGTCGTACTTTTACTGCTGAGCCTAATATGAAAAGCTGTTTCTCTTTGAGAGGAAAGACAAGCGCTTTACTACTCGGAGAGGCTAAAAGTCATAGCGGAGATAAGATATCTCATTATCAATGGATTAATCTGGTTGGTAAGGAAAAACTGCATATTGAAGCCCAACATAATGGTTGGCTAGACTACTGTCCACTAGTTAAAGAAGGCTGTATTTGATAATAAATACTTAATTAATCATGAAAGAAAAGAAGATAGTATGCTAATTAATATGGTGTCAGTATTGCTATTCTTTAATATTAGCTTTGTCGCTATTATAGGGTATAGCCAAGCCTTAAAAGTTGATTTTCAGCGCTTAGTGGCTATCCAACAAGCCGGAGCGTCTCTTTTTGCTTTTTATGGGCAAATGTCATTCAACTCTGTTGATAACCTTAAAATAATGACACAATCACTTATTGAAGCGGAAGGCTGTCAAAAAATAGAGGGATCGATAACCCACCATTCAGGTTATGTGACACGCTTATACCATTGGTCATGTGATTAATAAAATGAGGATCTGATGTTCCATATTTACCATTCAAATCAATTATCACTACTTAAATCACTGATGGTACATTTTATGCAAAATCGGCCACTATCATCGCCTTTTGAGCAAGAAGTGATTTTAGTGCAAAGTCCCGGAATGTCGCAGTGGTTACAAATCCAATTAGCAGAAAGTTTGGGTATTGCTGCTAATATCCGTTATCCATTACCCGCTACTTTTATTTGGGAAATGTTTACTCGGGTATTATCAGGTATACCTAAAGAAAGTGCGTTTTCTAAAGATGCCATGACATGGAAACTAATGGCATTATTGCCTAATTACCTTGATGATCCGGCATTTAAACCCTTGCTACATTATCTTAAAGATGATGAAGACAAACGTAAATTACATCAACTAGCGGGGCGTGTGGCGGATCTCTTTGACCAATATCTGGTTTATCGTCCCGATTGGTTGTCGGCATGGGAAAATGATCAACTAATTGATGGCTTGAGTGACAATCAATACTGGCAAAAAACACTGTGGTTGGCACTGCAACGCTATACAGAAGATCTTGCGCAACCTAAATGGCATCGTGCTAATCTTTATCAACAATTTATTTCTACTTTGAATGATGTGCCTATGGGGGCGCTTGCGCACTGTTTTCCATCGCGTATTTTTATTTGTGGTATTTCAGCATTGCCACAAGTCTATTTGCAAGCACTGCAAGCAATTGGTAGACATACCGAAATCTATTTATTGTTTACTAATCCTTGCCGCTATTATTGGGGAGATATTCAAGATCCAAAATTCCTCGCTCGTCTAAATAGTAGAAAGCCTCGACATTATCAGCAACTTCATGAACTACCTTGGTTTAAAGATGAACAAAATGCATCGACACTATTTAATGAAGAAGGGGAGCAAAATGTCGGCAATCCACTATTAGCGTCTTGGGGAAAGTTAGGTAAAGATAATCTCTATTTTCTTTCTGAGCTTGAATATAGCGATGTGTTAGATGCTTTTGTTGATATACCAAGAGATAATTTACTGCATCAACTTCAGGCCGATATACTCGATTTAGAGGATTTTTCACAAATAGGTCAGACGCTTGAGGATTACCAAAGTAGTGAAAAAAAACGGATCATCGCCAATGATGATCGCTCTTTGACCTTTCATGCTAGCCATAGCCCACAACGGGAAGTTGAGGTATTACAAGACCAATTACTACATCTCCTCGAGCAAGATGCTGATTTATTACCGCGAGATATTATTGTTATGGTGGCGGATATTGATAGCTATACGCCCTATATTCAAGCCGTATTTGGTAATGCGCCCGCAGAGCGTTATATTCCTTTTGCCATTTCAGACCGAAAAGCTCGCCAAGTACATCCTGTCTTACAAGCTTTTATCACTTTATTAGAATTACCTCAAAGCCGTTTTACCGCAGAGCAAGTGCTTGCATTACTTGAAGTACCCGCCTTAGCTGCGCATTTTGCCATTTTTGAAAATGAGTTGAAGCTACTACGGCGCTGGGTTGAAGAGTCAGGTATACGTTGGGGATTAGATGATGAAAATGTGGCCTCCTTTTTATTACCTGTGACAGGAAAAAATACGTGGGAGTTTGGGTTATTAAGGATGCTTCTTGGTTATGCGATGGACAGTGAGGCAGGGCCGTGGCAAGGGGTACTGCCTTACGATGAATCAAGTGGCCTAGTCGCTGAGTTAGCAGGGCATCTAGCAGATTTTTTATATACCTTAAGTGAATGGCGAACTCGATTAAGCGAAACTCGAAACTTAGAAGAGTGGCTTGATATCGGTCAACAGCTTGTTGATGCCTTTTTTGACACTGATGAAGAGACAGAGCTGGTATTGGCGCTTATCACACAACAGTGGCAAAAGGTGATAAAAAATGGTCTAGAGGCGCACTATCAACATGAAATTCCATTAGTGCTGATCCGCGATGAACTTACAGTGCGTTTTGATGATGAGAAAATTAGCCAACGCTTTTTAGCCGGAAGCCTTAATTTTTGCACCTTAATGCCAATGCGTTCAATTCCATTTAAAGCAGTCTGTTTATTGGGAATGAATGATGGGGTCTACCCACGTAATATTCAGCCATTAGGATTTGATTTAATGGCAGAAAAACGTCGTCGAGGTGATAGAAAACGTCGTGATGATGATCGCTACCTGTTTTTAGAAGCATTAAGCTCAGCAGAAAAATACCTTTATATCAGTTATATTGGTAAATCTATTCGTGACGATCGCGAATGTAATCCTTCGGTATTGATTAAAGAGTTACAAGATTATATTGGGCAAAATTTCCGTTTAAGGGAAGATGCATCATTAAATGTTGATGACAGTGCGCAGCGTATCATCAGCCACTTATTAACCCAACATAGTCGAGTGCCTTTTGCGCCAGAAAACTTTAAAACGGATGCGCTATATCGCTCTTATGCCGCTGAATGGTTACCGGCAGCAAGTGGGAAAGGGACTGCTCACCAAGCATTTCCAACGCCATTAAATAAAAAAATTGAGAAAGTCTCTTTAGATGAACTATCACGCTTTTATCGCCATCCCGTACGCGCTTTTTTCCAGCAAAGTCTAAAAACGAATTTTGTTATTGAAGAGACCGAGCTACCGGAAGAAGAGCCTTTTGTCATTAATGCATTACAACGTTATCTATTAAACCAATGGTTATTAAAAGCCTTAATCGAAGGGACATCAACAGAAGCACTTTATGAACGCATTAAAGCAGCTGGAAAATTACCAGCTAGTGCGTTTGGTCAAATTTATTGGGAGCAACAAATAGAAACGTTGCAACCTTTAGCCGAAAAAGTCAGAAGTGAACGTTTAGCAACCCATTCTGTCACAATAGAATACCAATTTAATGCGATCCCATTAATTGGTCGTTTAAATGAAGTACAAGCCGATGGCTTACTCCGTTGGCGACCCGCCACATTAACAGCTAATGATCTACTGCAATTATGGATAGAACATCTCGTGTACTGCTTAAGTGGTGGAACTGGCGAAAGCCGTTTTTATGGTAGAAAAGAGTCGCAATGGTGTCTATCACCGGTGTCTGCGGATATTGCGTATTCAACCCTTGAAAGATTGATCCAAGATTATCAAACAGGGATGAATACACCTTTAGCTTTATTCGCCAATAGTGGTTGGGCTTGGTTACAAGCTTGCTTCGATAAAAAAACACAGACGTTTTTATTTGATGATGAAGAGATACAAAACAAGGCAGAATTGGTATTAACGCAATATTTAACCGATAGCTATAACCGAGAAGGTGAAATGAATGATATCTATATTCAACGTGTATTTCATCAGCTTGATGCACCTTTTCTTGAGGCAGTAAAACAGACCACGTTAGCCATATTTAAGCCAATCATTCCATTTATAAAAAAATAAGGGAGCTCATATCAGATGAGAAAATACTTATCGCAACTTTGGATTATGTTGCTATTGATGCTAGTCAGTATCAACAGCTTCGCAACAGATCCACTTTGGCAAGTATTGCCGGATAGCATTGAAAAAAGTGAAAGTGATCCACGTGATTATCAGGCTATTAAATTAGCTAATGATATGACCGTATTACTGGTTTCAGATAAAAAAGCGGTCAAATCATTAACCGCCGTTGCTCTGCCTGTCGGTGCATTAGAAGATCCAGATAGCCAACAAGGTCTTGCCCACTATTTAGAACATATGGTGTTAATGGGCTCGACCAAATACCCAAAATCAGGGGATCTGACAGAGTTTTTAAATAAAAATGGTGGCTCTCATAACGCCAGCACAACCACTTACCGCACCGCATTTTATTTAGAAGTTGAAAATAGCGCCATTAATGAAGCTGTTGATCGCTTGGCAGATGCACTAGCGGAGCCATTACTTGATCCTAAATATGCCGATCGTGAACGTAATGCGGTTAATGCGGAATTAACCATGGCTCGCTCCCGCGATGGAATGCGTTTTTGGCAAGTGAGAGCCGAAACTTTGAATCCGGCTCATCCAAGCTCTCGCTTTATGGGAGGAAACTTAGAAACATTAAGTGATAAGCCAGAGAGTAAATTACAAGATGAATTAGTGAAATTCTATCAAACATACTATTCTGGTAACTTAATGAATGGGGTGATTTATAGTAATAAATCACTGGACGAACTCGCTAAATTAGCGGCTGATACTTTTTCCCGTATTCCTAATAAAAACACCCAAGCACCAGTAACGACGGTGCCTGCGATGACAGAAAAAGAAAAAGGGATAATGATCCACTTAGTCCCAGCTCAGCCACAAAAAACCTTACAAATCGAATTTGGTATTGATAATAATCTTGCCGATTTTCGCAGTAAATCAGATGAATATATTGGCTACCTTATTAGCAATCGTAGCACGGGAACACTAGCAACTTGGTTACAAGAGCAAGGATTAGCAGAGAATATTAGTGCTTCATCTGAATCCTATATCGATCGCAACCAAGGTTCATTTACCATTTATGTTTCTTTAACAGACAAAGGCCTTGCTGAGAAAGATAAAGTTATTTCAGCGATTTTTTCTTATATTCAACTGATCCAAAATAAAGGGGTCAGTGAGCGCTATTTTAAAGAAATAGCCAATGTGCTTGACCTCTCATTCCGCTATGGCTCTATTGTCAGAGATATGAACTATATTGAAGATATCTCCGATATGATGCTGCGTTATCCGATTAAAAATATTCTTAATGCAGATTTTATTGCCGATGACTATCAACCTTCTGCGATCCTTTCTCGCCTAGGATCGCTTACACCAGAAAATGCGCGTATTTGGGTGATTAGCCCTAATGAGCCTTCAAATAAGCAAGCTTATTTTGTTCATGCACCTTATCAAGTGGATAAAATTACTGCGAAGCAATTAGCTTCATGGCAGGAATTAGCCAGCGACATCTCATTGTCATTGCCGACACTAAACCCTTATATTCCTGATAATCTGTCACTTATTGATGCTGATAGTAACATCACTAAGCCTCAATTATTATGGCAAGACAGTCATGCTCGGTTATTCTATATGCCATCGCACTATTTTTCTGATGAGCCGAAAGCCAGTGTGACGTTAAGTTTAGTGAATAAAAATGCAGATCGCACAGTTAAACAGCAAGTTATACAAACATTGACCAATTACCTTGCTGATCTAACCTCTAGTGAACTGGCTTATCAAGCTTCTGTTGCCGGCATGAATATCTCCTCTTCTTCTGGGCGTGGAGTCGATTTCTCAGTCAATGGTTATACTCAACATTTACCAGAGCTAGTGAATGCCACACTAAAAAGCTATATAACGTTTGAAGCTACTCAGCAAGAGCTTGATCAAGCTAAATCTTGGTATCGTGAACAACTGGAAGTGACGCATAACCTTAAAGCGTATGATGCTGCAATGTTACCTGCCCGTCGCTTAAATACGATCCCTTATTATGAAGAAGCCGATAAACTTAAGGCATTAGAGTCGATAACGTTACAAGATATTAAAGATAATCGTCGTGATGTCATTGAAAATGCAGCGCTTCAAGCATTAATTATCGGTAATTTAACGCCAGAGCAGAGCCGTGAGATAGTTAAATCGGCACAAGCATTATTAGGCAATAAAGGAACAGAATATTGGATTGGCGACACATTAGTTTTTGATAAATTAAATCAAGTTACATTCCAAAATAAATCTAAAAGCACCGATAATGCGCTAGGGGAATTGTTTATCCCTGTTGGCTATGAGCGTCTACAAGGAAAAGCAATTACATCAGTATTATCCTCTATCGTGCATCCTTGGTTCTTTGAACAACTCAGAACAGAAGAGCAATTAGGTTATGCGGTCTTTGCTTTCCAAGCTTCAATGGGCGAGCAGTCCGGTTTAGGCTTTTTACTGCAAAGTAATGCAAAACCACCTGTTTATCTCAATGAGCGCTATCATGCATTTTATCAACAAGCTTATGATCGCTTGAAAAAGCTAAGTGAAGCTGAATTTAATCAATATAAAAAAGCCATTATTGATGAAGTAAAACAACCACCGCAAACATTTTATGAAGAGGTTTCTCTTTATCGTAATGATTTCTATCGTAATAACTTAAAATATGATGGTCGTGAGAAGTTTTTAGCCCAACTGAATAAGGTAACGCTAAAACAAGCAATCGAATTTTATGAAAAAGCGATAATTAAACCGACAGGACTCGTGTTTGTTTCACAAATAATCGGGAAAGAGGGTAACAACGCTGATTATGCGCAAAATAAACAGTGGAAAATCTATTCAACCGTGAGTGAATTACAAAAAACATTACCTGTTGAGGAAATTAAAGAGTGAGTGAAGTGATACAGGCACAGGTATTAGATCCCTATACACTTCCTTTGTATCAAAGGCGCCTCATTGAGGCGTCTGCGGGAACAGGGAAAACGTACACTATAGGGTTATTGTATTTACGATTACTGCTTGGATTAGGGGGCGAGTCAGCATTTCATCGCCCCTTAAGTGTTGAAGAGATCTTAGTCGTTACTTTTACCGAAGCGGCAACGGATGAATTACGCGCCCGTATTCGTCAAAATATTCATCAGTTAAGGCTAGCCTGTATCCGTCATCAAGTAGAAAATGACAATAACGCTTACCAAATATTATTAGATCAAATCCCGAATAAAATGGTGGCGGCGCAATGGCTACTAGAAGCTGAGCGTCAAATGGATGAAGCCGCTATTTATACTATTCATGGTTTTTGTCAGCGCATGTTAGCCACTAACGCTTTTGAATCTGGTGTATTGTTTGAACAGGTGTTGATCCAAGATGAGTATGAGTTAAAAAAACGTGTTTGCGCTGATTTTTGGCGCAGGCACTGTTATCCCCTTTCTTATGATGTTGCCTATGCGGTAAGCGAAATTTGGTCTGGCCCTGAGCAACTGCTGTATGAAATTCAACCCTATTTACAAGGTGAATGCCCCGAAATTCAAGGTATTGATTTCGACGCTAAAAAAGAGACTGTTGAACAGCGTCATCAAGCAGTCATTGAGGCTATTGATAAAGTTAAAACACTATGGCGTCATCATTGCAATGAAATTGCAGATTGGATAACTTCATCTGGTGTTGATAAACGCAGTTACAGTAGTCGTTTCTTACCTAAATGGATCGATGAAATTACCGCATGGGCCACTCCACTCGAAACCAAAAGTTATCAGTTACCTGACTGTTTAAGTCGTTTTTCGCAAGCAACCCTACATGAAAAAACTACAAAGGGTGCTGCGCCTGAGCACGCTTTATTTGCGGAAATCGAACTACTTTGCCAACAAAGTTTAACGTTACGTGATGTGATCATTGCTAATGCCATCCCTGAAATACGCCAAGGGATAGAAAATGAAAAAATGCGTCGTGGTGAGTTGGGATTTGATGATCTGTTAACGCGTCTCGATAAGGCATTGCAACGAGAAGGTGGCGAAGCATTAGCAGATGCTATTCGCCAACGTTATCCTGTTGCGATGATTGACGAATTTCAGGATACCGATCCTCAGCAGTATCGTATTTTTGATACTATCTATGGTGAGCATACAGAGAGTGGTTTGCTATTTATTGGTGATCCCAAACAAGCCATTTACGCTTTTCGTGGTGCAGATATCTTTACCTATATTCGGGCAAGGCAACAAACCGATCACCACTATACATTGAATACTAACTGGCGCTCGGCTCCGGGTATGGTAAGTGCAGTTAATAAACTGTTTTTACGTTCTAAAACCCCTTTTTTGTTTGATCATATTCCTTTTATTGAGGTCAATTCGGCTGAAAAAAATCAGCATATGAAGTTTATTTACCAGCAAAAAACGGTTGCCCCATTAAATTTTTGGTTAGCTGAAGGTGAAAGCCTTTCAACTGGTAATTATGAACAATTAATGGCCTCGCAATGTGCGATGCAAATTCGTGACTGGTTATCAGCCGGTGACAATCAACAAGCTTGGTTAATCGAACAAGATAATAAAAGCGCTGTTACATCTGCCGATATTGTGGTGCTAGTGCGTAGTCGCCGAGAAGCATTATTGATCAGAGATGCATTAGATCTGTTATCTATCCAATCAGTATTTTTATCCAATAGAGAAAGTGTGTTTGAAACCAATGAAGCCAAAGATCTACTTTGGTTACTACAAGCAGTGGTAACCCCTGAAAAAGAACGGGTGTTAAGAGCGTCTCTTGCCAGTGCACTGTTTGGATTTAACGCACAACAAATTGACGAACTTAATCAAGATGAACAGCGTTGGAACCGCTATGTGGAGCAATTCGCTGATTATTTTGTCTTGTGGCAAAAACGTGGTGTGTTACCTATGCTACGTAAGGTAATGATAGAAAACCAAATCGCTGAGAACTTACTCGCAAGCCAAGCAGGAGAACGACGTTTAACCGATATCATGCATATTGGCGAGTTGCTACAAGAAACATCATTACAGCTTGATAGCGAGCACGCCCTTATTCGTTGGTTAGCCCAGCAAATTTCTCGACCAGATGCACAAGCGGAAAGTCAGCAAATGCGTTTGGAAAGTGATAAAAATCTAGTGCAAATTTGTACCATTCATAAATCTAAAGGATTGGAATATCCCATTGTTTGTCTACCTTTTGCCTGTAATTATCAAGAACAAAAGGGCGCGCTTTATCATGATAGAGATGAATTTTACGCAAAATTAGATATTTTTAATCAACCTGATAGCGTGCGTCTTGCTGATGAAGAGCGATTGGCAGAGGATTTACGCTTGTTGTATGTGGCATTAACTCGGGCGAAATTTTGTTGTTATGTTGGTGTTGCGCCTTTGGTTAAAGGAAATAAACGTAAGTCAGGATTAACTGATTTGCATAAAAATGCGCTGGGATATCTGTTGCAGCATGGGGAAGAGGGTAATAGTGAGCTATTACATCAATCCATTAATCAATTGCTTGATGACAATATAAAAGTGATCACGTTAGGTGATACCTCAACGCATCGATATCAATCTCCACATACAACGGATATTGCTTTAGATGCCGCCATATTTAAGCGAAAAATTAATGATAATTGGCGTATCACCAGTTATTCGGGATTAACGGCACAACACTCTGCTCGTGGATATCTATTTGATAGTGCTGATTTGGATGCCTTGGTACAATCTATCGCACCGGGCTTAGATACCGATGCTAAAGGTGAGAAAACAGCGCAACACAGCGATGAACTCTCTATTCATCACTTCCCTCGTGGTGCAGTCGCGGGGACATTTTTACATAGTTTGCTTGAAGAGCTTGATTTTTCACAGCCTATTGATGAAAGTTGGATGCAAGAGCAACTTATTGCCCAAGGTTTTGAGGAAAAATGGACGCCATTGTTGGTGGCTTGGATGGAAACCCTTTTTCACACCCCATTAAATGCGCAAGGCTTATGTTTAGCTGATATTCCCAAGGAGCATCAACTCGATGAGCTACAATTCTATCTGCCTATTGAAAAGGAGATGTCGGCGGCACAGTTAACAGCATTAA
Source organism: Proteus sp. G3927 (assembly GCF_963894685.1). NCBI lineage: Bacteria > Pseudomonadati > Pseudomonadota > Gammaproteobacteria > Enterobacterales > Morganellaceae > Proteus > Proteus sp. G3927. Next base: position 189,522 of record NZ_CAWQGX010000009.1, read on the forward strand.
CCCGTCAATACGATCATTTATCTGCGCAATGTCCAGCCCTCAATTTTCAGCAAGTACAAGGCATGCTAAAAGGTTTTATTGACTTAGTATTTTGTTGGGAGGGCAAGTATTATGTGGTTGACTATAAATCTAACTGGCTTGGTGAATCGAGTGAGGATTACACGCAAGAGGCGATGAGCAATGCAATGCGCGATCATCGTTATGATTTACAGTATCAACTCTATACTTTAGCGCTACATCGATTTTTACAACAACGCTTACCTGATTATGATTACCAACGTCATTTTGGTGGGATCTGCTATCTCTTCTTACGTGGTATTGATGCTGACTACCCGGGCAATGGCGTCTATACCTATCTCCCTGAAGAAAAGTTTGTAGAGGCATTAGATGCGCTATTTAAAGGGGAAGCGCTTGAGGTTAACGGCAGTAAAGTGAACGTGCTGGGTGAGAACAATTCAAATGATTAAATTATTAGAACAAGCAATTGCACAAAACCTATTGCGCCCGTTAGATTTACGTTTTGCTCAAATGCTGGTGGCAGATGAAAATCCTATCCTACTGTTTATTTTTGCCTATCTCAGTGCTCAAACAGGGGCGGGCCATGTTTGCTTACCGTTAAATATCATACAACAAGATAAATTGTTTGATGGACGACACACCGAGCTTTCACAAGCCATTTGGCAGAAAATGGCGCAACCATCAGCGAAAGAAATACTGGCAGAGCTTAATCAGAGCGAGTGTGTTAATCAAGGCCATAGTGACTTACCTTCACCTATTATTCTCGATAATGGATTACTTTATCTACAAAGAATGTGGCGTTATGAAGAGCAAATTGCGCAATTTTTTCGCCAAGAGCAACGGGTGGTTGATATCGATGAAAATCAATTAACAAACGTATTAAATCAACTTTTCCCAAGTGTTAAGACAGATGCTGAAACTAACTGGCAAAAAGTCGCCGCAGCGGTTGCTATTACAAGCCCTATTTCGATTATTTCGGGTGGCCCAGGAACAGGGAAAACCACGACAGTAGCAAAGATTTTAGCTGCTTTTGTCATGCTAACGGCGAATGAAAAACCCATTATTCAACTAGCCGCACCCACGGGAAAAGCGGCAGCTAGATTGACCGAATCATTAGGTAAAGCATTAGCGCAATTGGCACTAAGTGAAGAAGAGTTAAAATGGATGCCCGATCAAGCGCAAACCATTCATCGCTTATTAGGTGCTCAACCGGAAAGTCAGCAAGTTCGTTATCATCGCGATAATCCGCTACAACTTGATATCTTGGTCATAGATGAAGCTTCTATGGTGGATTTACCGATGATGGCGCGTTTAATTGAGGCTTTACCGGAATATTGCCATGTTATTTTTCTGGGAGATAAAGATCAGCTCGCTTCGGTAGAGGCGGGAGCCGTTTTAGGGGATATTTGTCGTTTTGCGGATCAGGGGTTTAGCCAACGCCGTTTTGAGCAGATTGATCGCTTAACACAAGGTGAATTACAGAAAGATCCCGCTTCTATGACGACTTCTACTACGCCAGTTTCGGTGGTCAGTGATTCACTATGTTTACTGCGTAAAAGTTATCGTTTTGGCTCACATTCAGGTATTGGTCAATTAGCTTTTGCGGTTAATCAAGGACAAGTGAAGAGTGCTATGACGTTACTGAAAAAAGCGACAGTAACACAAGAGAGCACTGAGCGAGAAAAACATACCGATCCGCAGGACATCGAATTTATCTCATTAGACACCGATGAGAGCTATATGAAGATGCTTCAAGATGTTGCTAAGGCTTATCATCACTATCTATCGTTAGTCGCACAAAAAGCAGCACCAGAGACTATTCTTCATAGCTTTAATCAATATCGTTTATTGTGCGCCTTGCGAGAAGGGCCTTTTGGTGTCACAGGACTAAATGAACGTATTGAGATGCTGTTACATCGCCAACGCTTGATACGACGACCTATAAATAGCTATCAGCGGGAGTATATTGGGCGACCAATTATGATCCAGCGTAATGACAGCACATTGGGGCTATTTAATGGTGATATCGGCATTATGCTTAATAACGATGAAGGGGAAATGAAAGCTTTCTTTCAGTTGCCTGATGGCACATTGAAAGCTATTCAACCTAGTCGTTTACCGCAACATGAGACTGCTTATGTGATGACAGTACATAAATCACAAGGTTCGGAATTTACCCATACGGCACTGGTGTTGCCAACACAATTTTCTCCTATTGTTAGCCGAGAATTACTCTATACGGCGATAACGCGAGCCAAGCAGAAGCTATCACTTTATTCTTCTGAATATATGGTGAAAATGGCGATCCAGACACGTATTCAACGCCGCAGTGGATTAGTTGAAAAACTGCGTTACTGAGTGATTTTTTAATTTAATACGAATTAATATAATTATAGTGAATAGCAAAAGACAGGCTTTGAGAGGGGGAGCCTGTCTTTTTTACTTTATTAATAAAACTACTCTTTATGTAGATCTAAAATTAAGATCTTAGAGCGGCGCTGATAATTATACAGAGCCTGTTTTTCAATAGGTAATTTATCGATTTCAGCAGGCGTAAAGCCTTTTTCTTGGAACCAATGAATACTACGAGTCGTGAGCACAAATAATTTATCTAACCCCATCTGTTTAGCTTGGGTTGATATGCGTTGTAACAACACTTCACCTCGACAAGAGCTACGATAATCAGGATGAACGGCGACACAGGCCATTTCACCTATTTTTTCAGACTGATAAGGATAGAGGGCAGCACAAGCAATGGTGAGATTATCGCGCTCAATAATAGTGAATTGATCAATTTCCATCTCAAGTTGCTCTCTTGAGCGACGCACTAAAATGCCTTGTTGCTCTAATGGACGAATAAGCTCTAATATGCCACCAATATCATTAATATTGGCGCGACGGACTTTCTCGGCACTTTCCATCACAATCTGCGTACCAATACCGTCACGAGAAAATAACTCTTGAACAATGGCACCATCCGCTTGATAGCTTAATAAATGGCTACGCTCAACACCACGACGGCAGGCTGTTACCGCACCTCGTAAAAAACGTACAGTACCTGAGTGATAATCGCCTGTAGTTTGTAATGCTTGAATTCGTTCTTCTGCTTGATTAGGTAAGAGTTCAGACACAATCTGGCCACTTGCATCTACAACCCCTTGCGAAGAGCAAAAGCCAATAAGCTTTTGTGCTTTAAGTTTGATAGCTAGCTGGGTTGCGACCTCTTCAGAGGTTAAATTAAAACTTTCCCCTGTAACAGAGACGGCAACAGGGCCAATTAACACAATGGCATGGTTATCTAACTGACGATGAATGGCTTCTTCATCAATACGGCGAATTTTACCGCTATGGCAATAATCAACCCCATCATCGACACCTAAAGGTTGTGCAATGACAAAATTACCGCTAACCACATTAATATGCGCTCCTTGCAAGGGCGTATTACTTAAACTCATTGATAAACGAGCAGTAATATCGAGTTGTAAAGTACCGGCAGATTGTTTAACTACTTCAAGGGTTTTACTATCAGTAATTCGTGTGTGTTTATGATAGAGCGGAGAAATTTTTTGCTCTTCAAGAGCCACATCGATTTGTGGTCTAGCGCCATAAACCACCACTAACCGTATTCCTAAACTATGCAATAACCCAATATCGTTAATGATAGAGGGAAAGTTCTCATGGGCTATTGCTTCTCCCCCTAGCATAATGACAAATGTTTTACCTCTATGTGCATTAATATACGGAACCGAGTGTCGAAAACCATCGACCAATTCGGTGCTACGCTCTTTCATAAAGCCCCTCTCAAGTGAATTTTTATTCGCATTTAATGTATTTTTATTCTTTTTGAGCGGAAATGGCAAGTAAAATCCGATCTTACTGTTTTAACAGAAGGCAGAATATTTGTATAAAAGTGTGTAATTGTGCTGTTTTTAAGTGACAGTGAAGTGTGGATTCGGTAAAGTTTTTCGTTCAGATATTTTTTGACCGTCTGTTTTAGCACTTTTTGATGTTAATCGTTTTTTTTGGAATATTTTCATGAGTCATTCAGAACATAATCAAACACGTCGTCGTCTTATTAAAGGAATTGGCGCGTTATTGTTATTAAGTGTTAGTCCTGTTGGCTTAGCGGCAACATCATCAGTGGTTGCCGTCAGGGTATGGCCTGCATCGACTTATACACGTGTGACTATCGAATCAAGTAGACCCTTGAAATATCGCCAGTTTGCGTTATCAGCACCAGATAGAATTGTGGTTGATCTTGAAGGTATCCAACTGAATAGCGTTCTGAAAGGTATGGCTAGTCAAGTGCAAACAAACGATCCTTACTTAAAACTTATTCGTGTCGGTCAAAATACCCCAACTACGGTTCGTTTAGTGTTTGAAATTAAAACCCCCGTTCAGCCACAAATGTTTACTTTAAAACCAGTTGCTGAATTTAAAAATCGCTTAGTGCTCGATTTCTATCCAAGTCATGCGGCGACAAGTGAAGATGATCCGCTATTAGCGCTATTGCGTGAATATAACGAAGGGGATTTACAACAAGCTGTGCCTGAACAAACGGATACGCGTAAGCCCGGAAGAGCAGGACGAGATAGGCCGATTATTATCATGATTGACCCCGGCCATGGTGGTGAAGATCCGGGAGCGATGGGGAAATATAAAACTCGTGAGAAAGACGTTGTACTACAAATTGCCCGTCGCTTAAGAGCTTTGATTGATAAAGATGCCAAAATGAAAGCGTATATGACGCGTAATGAGGATGTGTTTATCCCCTTAAAAGTGCGAGTAGCGAAAGCGCGGAAAATGCAGGCTGATCTCTTTGTCTCTATTCATGCAGATGCATTTACCAATCGCTCGGCTAGAGGCTCTTCTGTTTTCGCGTTATCCAAAACAGGCGCAACAAGTAATACCGCACGTTACCTAGCTCAAACCCAAAATGAAGCGGATTTAATTGGTGGGGTGAGTCGAAGTGGTGATCGCTATGTTGATCACGCAATGCTTGATTTAGTACAGACCGCGACAATTAATGACAGCCTAAAATTTGGTAGTGAGGTATTAAAATTATTAGGTGGCGTGAATAAGCTACATAAAAATAAGGTCGATCAAGCCGGATTTGCGGTTTTAAAAGCCCCTGAGATCCCTTCTATTTTAGTAGAGACGGCTTTTATTAGTAATATTGAAGAAGAGCGAAAGCTCAAAACAGCCAAATTCCAGCAACAAGTTGCTGAATCTATTTTCAAAGGTATTAAAGCCTATTTTGCTAATGGTGGTGAACTGACATTAGCTGATCGAGGCTGATCTCGCTATACAACTACAACTTATTTTTGAGACTTCTAGTGGGAAATAAATAGTTATTTTCTACTAGAGGTAACAACTTATTATTTTTTTATCCAATAAGTTAAATCATAACTGAGTAACAGGGAGTATATCGGTTATTGTAAATAGAGTAGGGATTAAGAGAGTATTTAATGGGAATTTGTAGAAAATAGAATTAGGGAAAGGATTGGTTGCGGGGGCCGGATTTGAACCAACGACCTTCGGGTTATGAGCCCGACGAGCTACCATGCTGCTCCACCCCGCGTCCGAAAACATTTATAGAAATTGGTTGCGGGAGCCGGATTTGAACCAACGACCTTCGGGTTATGAGCCCGACGAGCTACCAGACTGCTCCATCCCGCGACTGAATCTATAAATTTTAACTTACTGCGTATGTTGTGAATTGGTTGCGGGGGCCGGATTTGAACCAACGACCTTCGGGTTATGAGCCCGACGAGCTACCAAGCTGCTCCACCCCGCGTCTCCACAGAGGGGCACTATACTCAGGATCTGATAACTTGCAAGTTTTTTATGTAATTTTTGCCATTTTCTTTTAAAAACGGTCAGAAATAATACATAGAGGTGTAATTTTAGACAGTTATACTTTAGATAACACACTAAATGGTGAAGCCGATAATTAAAAAAACCGCAACCACTTCTGTATCGATATCTTTCTTGATTTGGCTTTGGTATCTTTCTCGTCATCAACTCTTTTTAAAGTAGGAATATAAGTAAAAAATGGTTACTTGGCGAAAATCGTTGCTTTTGGGGATATTAGCGCTTGCCTTAACAGGCTGCCATCGTCCAACAGATCAGGGGCAACAGTATAAAGATGGTAAGCTTAAGCAAGATCTTATTGAAGTTAACTCGCCAAATACGCAAGGCAAGCCCATTAATGGCTCAGATTACCTTGAACAAATTAACCAAATAAATCAAACATCTTCACGTCTATACAATAGTAATCAAGATACTTATCAAGCAGTGGAAAATTGGTTACGCTCAGGGGCAGATACGCGTCAATTACGTCAATTTAATATCGCAGCCTTTCAAATGGAAGGGGAAGATAATTATGGGAATGTAAAATTTACCGGATATTATACCCCTGTTTTAGAAGCACGTTTAACGCCACAAGGTGACTTTAAATATCCGCTCTACCGCATGCCAGCCAAAGTGCGTGGTAAATTGCCTTCACGAGCGGCTATCTATAACGGTGCTTTAAGCCCCACTTTAATTGCCGCTTATAGTAACTCCATCATGGATAACTTTATGATGGAAGTGCAAGGCAGTGGCTATGTCGATTATGGTGATGGTAAACCTTTAACCTTCTTTGGTTATGCTGGGAAAAATGGTCATCCCTACCGCAGTATTGGTAAAGTGCTGATTGATAATGGTGAAGTTGAAAAAGAAGCGATGTCAATGTTGGCAATTAGAGAGTGGGCTGATAAGCATAGTGAACAAGAAGTCAGAAAATTATTAGAACAAAACCCCTCTTTCGTTTTCTTTAAACCTGAACCTTTTACGCCAGTAAGAGGGGCAAGCGCTATTCCGCTGATTGCTAAAGCGTCAGTGGCTTCGGATAGAAGTATTATCCCCGCAGGAACCGTATTATTAGCTGAAATCCCTATTTTAGATAATACCGGTAAGTTTACTGGACAATACCAAATGCGTTTAATGGTTGCTTTGGATGTGGGGGGAGCCATTAAAGGACATCATTTCGATATTTATCATGGTATTGGTAAAGAAGCCGGACAAATGGCGGGTTTTTATAATCATTATGGACGTGTATGGGTATTAAAAAAATCGCAACCCACCTTACTGAACCCCATACAGTAAAACGATTGACTATTTATATTGTCATATTAACGGTAAAATGAGCAAACGCCATGGCTATTGATTAACAATAGCCATGATTATTTCTGCTATCTAGGTTGTTATCGCATTATGCAAAATTCATTATCAGACTCCTATCTGCAACGCTTTTCTGGTATTGGCCGTCTTTATGGACAACAAGCGCTGTATTATTTTTCTCAGGCACATATTTGTGTTGTCGGCATTGGTGGCGTTGGTAGCTGGGCTGCAGAAGCCTTAGCTCGCAGTGGGATCGGCGCTATTACGTTAATTGATATGGATGATGTGTGTGTCACCAATACCAATCGACAAATTCATGCGCTAAAAGAGCATGTCGGGCAGCCTAAATGTGAAGTGATGAAGCAGCGAATTTTGCAAATTAATCCTGAATGCAAAGTTACTTGTATTGATGATTTTGTTACGGTTGATAATGTGGCAGAAATGATGCAAAACTCATTTGATTATGTGATTGATGCTATTGATAGTGTTAGACCAAAGGCCGCATTATTAGCTTACTGTCGTCGCTATAAAATTCCTGTTATCACCACTGGTGGCGCAGGTGGACAGATTGATCCAACTCAAATCCAAGTCGTCGATTTAGCGAAAACCATTCAAGATCCATTAGCCGCTAAATTACGTGAGCGTTTAAAATCTGATTTTAATGTTGTGAAAAATAGCAAAGGTAAATTAGGCATAGATTGTGTTTTTTCAACCGAGCAATTAGTCTACCCTCAAGGAGATGGTACGGTGTGTGCGGCCAAAAGTACTGCCGATGGTGTCAAGCGTATGGACTGCTCAGCGGGTTTTGGCGCGGTGACAATGGTAACCGCTTCCTTTGGTTTTATTGCCGTTTCTCATGTATTAAAGAAGATGTTAGCTAAGGCGCAACGTACTCGTCATACTTCAAGTTGTAGCGTTGTTGACCGCATTCATTCGCACTAGTCACATACTGATGTATGCTCCTAGCGACTCATTCACTTGTCGCCTAGCTACACCTTGAATTATTTAGAGTAGTACTCGTCATACTTCAAGTTGTAGCGATGTTGATGGTGCTCAATCGCACTAGTCACCTAGTTGCACTTTGGAGCATTTAAGCGTATTGATCCACCATACAACAAGTTGTACACATTGATTGTTAGGGTTGAGATGTCTGTGTCAGCGACGTTAATCGCGCAATAATGGCATTGACACCATCAGTGCGTGATTGGCTAATTTGATTAGCCAATCCTAATTGTTCAAAAATAGCTAATATATCGATATTGGCTATTTCTTGTGCCGTCTTATTCTCAACTGTTGTTAAAATAACCGCCAGTAAGCCTTTTACAATTCGCCCATCACTATCACCATAAATATGGTATTTGCCGTCATTGTTTAACTCAACACCTAGCCATACTCTATTTTCGCACCCTTTGATTTCGTTTTCTGTTGTTTTTAATTCATCAGGTAATGCGGGTAATTTTCTTGAAAGTTGGATCAATTGACGATATTTATCTTCCCATGATTTAGATTTCTGGAAGTCTTGAAATAATCCATCTAAGGTAATGTCATGACCAAAAGGGTGTTGTGTATTATTACTCATATTTAATCTTCATCTTTTAATAAGGACAGTGCGAATTTAACCGCATCAACTAACCTATCAATATCAGAAAGTTGATTATATGGCATAAAAGAAGCGCGTAAACAGCCAGAGATGGTTAAAGCATCGATTAAGGGTTGTGCGCAGTGTTGCCCTGTGCGTAAAGCAATACCTTGTTCCGCGATTAATGCCGCTAAATCACTGTGATGAATACCCTCAAAATTAAAAGCGAGTACCGGTGAATGAGGCGCGCGGTAACTGATAAAACCCTCCAGTTGCTCAAGACGCGCCTGTGCTTTATCTGCTAGAGTTAAGGCGTATTGATTGGCTTGCGCCATATCTTGCGTTTGTAACCAATCTAATGTTGCTGAAAAAGCAATTACAGCAGCTATGTTAGGGGTGCCTGCTTCAAAGCGATGAGGAATAGCCGCGGGTACAAAACCGTTAAAGCTTGCCGTGGTTAACATTTTTCCGCCCCCTTGCCACGCAGACATCACTTCTAAAAGTTCGCGCTTTCCATAACATACGCCAAGGCCATTGGGGCCATATAATTTATGGGCAGAGAAAGCATAAAAATCGATATCAAGGGCGCTGATATCCGTTGCATGATGAGCTATGCCTTGTGCACCATCAACCACGAGTAAACAGTCATCATATTGATGTACACATTGAGAAACTTTATCTAAGGCGATTTGTGCACCGGTGATATTCGACATTTGGCTTATTGCCACTACTCTTGTCCTTGCCGTAAGTAATGTCGCCAGTGTGGCGATTGAAGGTAAAAAGTTATCTTCAATCGGCCAACGAATAATTTTTGCCCCAGTCTGCTCTGCTAACATTAACCAAGGAATAAAATTGGCGTGATGCTCTTGTTCACTAACGATAATTTCATCACCAGTTTGTAATCGTGGGCGGAAATAGCCTTGAGCAATAAGATTAAGTGAGCCTGTGGTGCCTTGCGTCCAAATAATAGTATCGCTATCTGCGACGTTAAGTAATTGAGCGACTTGCTGACGTGCTTGCTCAAAGTGTTGTGTCATCTTTTTAGCTTGTTGATATTGGCTACGGTGAACCGTTGCTAAGCTATGGCGATAAAATTCATCTGAAGCTTCAATCATAGCTACAGGTTTTAACGCGGTAGCCGCACTATCAAGATAAACAATATTTTCCTCAATAGCAGGAAATTGTTGGCGAAAAACAGTAGGGGAAAATGGTTTCATAATGAGCTTGTGTTAGTCAGTCTAGAAAACGCCGTTATAGTAAGTAAAAATCTAACCGCGAGATTATACGGTTAATAATATTTATTTATAATGAAATTGCTAATTTGTTTACTGTGAATTGCGATAGATTTTTATGGTAACACGATAAAGGTGAGCTTGTTTATAGCATCGAAAATGGAATAGATGTTTATCTACTCAGCGCTGTTATTGCCTATGGGGAAAAGATGTTACACTTTTTTAGCATAATAATAGCTAAGTAGGTGCGCATTTAGCATAAAAATAGGATGTGCAGTCCGTCAGCGTTACGAAGTTAGAGTAAAATTATATATAAAAAAAGCACCGCCTTGGCGGTGCATTATAAAATCACTATGGACAGACAGGGTAAATGTACAGGAAGTGAAAAAAAACAGTAGCATCAGCTACAAAGTCTGGAATTTCCAGACAACTTGCAAACACAACATCACAACCACAAAGCCAAAAGTTTTGCAGTATTGCTACTACACAACTTTTCGTTCCGGCTTAGGAAGTGCGAGTACTATAGGTATTTACTGGCTAATCATCAAGGGACAAATTATAATGCTTCGCATAAAAAAAACTAATAACTAACGTTAGGGTTTACCAACAGCCAAAATAGGGGTTTCACAACAGAATATGTCTAAACGTTTACCTCCACTAAATGCCCTTAGAGTTTTTGATTCGGCAGCACGTCATTTAAGTTTTACTAAAGCGGCTGAAGAATTATTCGTGACTCAAGCAGCGGTTAGCCATCAAATTAAAACATTAGAAGAATTTCTTGGACTAAAATTATTTAGAAGACGCAATCGTTCTTTGTTACTGACCGAAGAAGGTCAAAGTTATTATCTTGATATCAAAGAAATTTTTTCTTCAATTAATGAAGCGACAAGAAAATTACTTGCACGAAGCGCAAAAGGGGCTTTAACAGTGAGCTTATCGCCGAGTTTTGCTATTCAGTGGTTAGTACCGAGGTTATCAGGGTTTAATCAGGCTTATCCGGGGATTGATGTCCGTATTCAGGCGGTTGATCGCGAAGAAGATAAGCTTGCTGATGATGTGGATGTGGCTATTTTTTATGGCCGCGGGAACTGGACTGGATTGCGTACTGATCGTCTTTACGCTGAATATTTAATTCCGGTTTGTGCTCCTTCTTTGCTGACAGGTGAAAAACCACTAAAAACCCCGTCCGATCTGATTTATCATACACTGTTACATGATACATCGCGTCGTGATTGGCAAGCTTATGTTCGTCAATTGGAGATCCAAAACCAGATTAATGTGCAACAAGGGCCTATCTTTAGCCATAGCTCTATGGTGATACAGGCTGCAGTACACGGACAAGGTGTTGCATTAGTTAATAATGTTATGGCTCGTAGTGAAATTGAATCAGGTCGATTAGTTAGGCCTTTTCAAGATGTGCTTGTCAGTAAAAATGCCTTTTATTTAGTTTGCCAAGACAGTCAGGCTGAATTAGGAAAAATTGCTGCTTTCCGTCAATGGATTTTATCTCAAGCGGCAAATGAACAGGAAAAATTAGGATTACTGGCAACTTCTTAATATTTGTTTAGGTAAATTAGCTCCTAACAGGAAGGAATAAACAGTGAATAGTCGTACATTGCTTATGTTTTCCGCAATCAGTGGTTTTTTTTATGTGGCTTTTGGGGCATTCGCTACCCATAAATTAGCCCCTCATTTATCGCCACAGCATTGGGAATATATTCAGTTAGCTATGCGTTATCAAATCGTACATACTTTACTACTTGTAGGGTTAGCGGCGATATTAATGCGCAAAACCATTTTATGGCTTTATTGGGCAGGTATTTTCTTTGGTTTAGGCATTTTACTTTTCAGTGGTAGCCTTTATTGTATGGCGCTAACACAGGTTAGGTTATTATCTTATTTTACGCCAATTGGTGGATTTAGTTTTCTTATTGGTTGGATTTTAATTTTTATTGGCGCTTTGCGTCTAAGGACACCGGCATCTCGCCATGAATAAAGTAGCATTATATTGTCGCCCTGGTTTTGAAAAAGAGTGCGCGGCGGAGATAACGGATAAAGCAGGACAAATAGGTGTTTATGGCTTTTCTCGTGTGAAAGAGGGAAGTGGCTACGTCATTTTTGAATGCTATCAAGAAGGTGATGCAGATAAAATTGCTCGTGATGTGGATTTTAGAGGACTTATCTTCGCACGCCAATTATTTGTTTGTGGTGAATTATTAAAGAACTTACCACCAGAAGATCGTATTACTCCCATTATTGACCAGCTAAAAGGTAGTACAGAAAAAGCAGGTGAATTACGTGTTGAAGTCGCTGATACCAATGAAAGCAAAGAGTTATTAAAATTTTGCCGCAAATTCACTGTTCCTTTGCGTAATCAATTACGTAAAGAAAAGATTTTATTAAAAGTTGAAAATTATAGCCGTCCGGTGATCCATGTCTTTTTTATTGCTCCGGGATGTTGTTACGTGGGCTATTCCTATAGCTTTAATAACTCGCCATTCTATATGGGGATCCCCCGCTTAAAATTCCCAGCAGATGCACCAAGTCGTTCAACTTTAAAACTTGAAGAAGCGTTCCATGTTTTTATTCCTTATGAAGAGTGGGAAGAGCGCTTAGCCAGTGGGATGAGTGCGGTTGATCTTGGGGCGTGTCCCGGAGGATGGACTTACCAATTAGTTAAACGTAGCATGATGGTGCATGCCGTTGATAATGGTCCTATGGCTCCTTCTTTAATGGAAACAGGACAAGTGCGCCACCATCAAGCTGATGGCTTTAAGTTTGAGCCGACGTCAAAGAATATTACTTGGCTGGTGTGTGATATGGTTGAGAAGCCTGCCAAAGTGGCTGCATTAATGACAACGTGGATAGTTAATGAATGGTGTCGTGAAGCAATATTCAACTTAAAATTACCGATGAAAAAGCGTTATGAAGAAGTTGCGCATATCCTTGATAAAATTAGAGCTGAATTAGCTGAGAAAGGCATTAATGCTAAAATTCAGGCTAAGCATTTGTATCATGACAGAGAAGAGATCACGGTACATATCCAAAATATCTGGGCTGCTTATCGTCCTGATCGCGAGTTTTAACTTCACAGCGTTAAGTTCATCTTTTGATGAATAAATTATCAACAGGCTAATTCTCGATTACAGAGCGTTAGCCTTTTTATTGATTAAACTATTTTAAACGTAACTGTTGTAAATTACCGTTTAGCTTAATATCAGTGCGAAGTGTGGTGATTTGGCGGCTAATAAAAGCAACTTCTTTATTATCACTCAATTTGGTTTGCCATTTTTTTGGCACTTCATCAATGTGTTGATACAGTGACTCTAAATTAGGATAAAGTTGCAAAAGTTCTGTTGCACTTTTAGGACCAATACCGGGGACACCGGAAACTTTACTGCTACTAACGCCTGTTAATCCCCAATAATCAGTTAATTGTGTCGGTTTAACACCAAACTCTTGATTAATAAATTCAAGATCGAGCCAGCGTTTTTGGAAATAGTCACGAATACGTATGGCAGGGGAAAGTAATTGGCAATAACCTTTATCTGTTGAAATAATGGTCACATTATGTCCGGCTTGAGCGACTTTTGTTGCCAAAGTTGCGGCCACATCATCCGCTTCATCGCCTCCTGAATGCCAGCTTTTTATACCTAAGTTAAGTAGCATTGCTTTAATTTCTGGAAGCTGTTGGTGCAGATCAGCCGGCATCGGCGAGCGGCCTGCTTTATATTCCGGCAATAACTGATGGCGCCAGCTATTTTCCCTATCATCTTCATCAAAAACAGCAACCGCGTGAGTAGGCTGTGTGTGATTAAGCAATTGATTCACGCTATGTTCACACACTGTCAGGCATGAAGAACCTGATGCCGCATGAATACGGCGGATCAGGTTTAATGCATCAATGATCAGCAAATGTACCATAATTAATTAGCTGATGATCTCGTAACAAGGTTGATAGGCACTACCACCAGGTAGCTTCATACGATGTTGTTCGACAAACCCCGCCAATAAAATATCCATACGGCGCATAATATCGCTTTCACCGTGAATTTTATAAGGGCCATGAGCTTCTATCGCCTTCATTCCCACTTCTTTTACGTTACCTGCGACAATACCGGAAAATGCACGGCGTAAATCAGCCGCCAGTTTTTCAGGAGATTGATGCGTGCTTAAATTAAGTGATGCCATATTTTCATGAGTTGGCTCGAAAGGATGTTGTAAGTCCGCATTAATTTTTATTGACCAATTAAAGCTGTAAGCATCCCCTGTGCTACGACGGTTATCTTTTACCAATGGCATGTATTTCTTCATAATACGAGCCACTTCAGCCGCATCATCGACGATGATTTGATAATGACGTCGTGCATCTTCACCTAAGGTATTAACAATAAAATCATCGAGTACTCGGAAATAGTCTGCACTCTCTTTAGGACCCGTTAAAATCAGTGGCAGTACTTGTTCTTGGTTTTCTGGTGACATCAGAATACCAAGTAGATAGAGTAGCTCTTCTGCGGTTCCTACGCCCCCTGGGAAAATAATAATGCCGTGGGCAATACGAACAAAAGCTTCCAGACGTTTTTCAATATCTGGCATAATGATAAGTTCATTAACTAGAGGATTTGGTGGCTCTGCGGCGATGATTGATGGCTCTGTAACACCAATAAAACGGCTATTTCTATAACGTTGTTGAGCGTGCCCCACTGCAGCGCCTTTCATGGGAGCTTCCATAGCCCCAGGTCCACACCCAGTACAGATATTCAGTTCGCGTAACCCTAATTCATTACCGACTTTTCTACCGTAAAGATACTCTGTTTCATTGATGGAGTGTCCGCCCCAGCAAACGATCATATTTGGATCTTCATCGATATGCAGCGCTCTTGCATTACGTAAGATAGAGAAAATGGTGTTTGTTATATGGGCGCTGTTTTCAAGGTTTAAATGTAGGTCGCGTTTTGCCGTGGTTATTTGCCCATGCACAAACAAAATATCGCGCAGTACAGCAAATAGGTTTGCTTGTAGAGAGCGAATAATTTTTCCATCAACAAAGGCATCTTCTGGGGGATTAACTAGCTCTAATTTTACACCACGTTCGCGACGCAGTACGTTAATATCAAAATCTTGGTATTTAGATAACAGTTCTTTACTACTATCAGTAAGGCTACCAGAGTTGAGAACTGCAAGTGAACAGTTACGAAACAGTTGATAAAGATCACTGCTGGCTGTTCTTTTAAGCATATCAACTTCTAGCTGTGAAAGCAGATCCATGGAACCTAATGGGCTGACATGAGTTATCACGTAGGACTCCTTTTTCTCCCGAAATAACAAACTGAAGTGCAACTGATCTCTGTATAACATAGATCATATTAACATACAGGCATTATTCACGTTATTGTCTGGCTAAGCGACCAGTTTCTGGAACAAACTCACAATTACTACGCCAAGGATTAATATCTAATCCTCCACGGCGAGTGTATCTTGCATAAACCGTTAATGTGTCTGGTGAACAAAATGTCATAATATCGTGGAATATTCGCTCAACACACTGCTCGTGAAATTCATTATGCTGTCTAAAGGATACAAGATAGCGTAGTAGTTTTTCACGATCGATTTTTTTGCCTTTATATTGGATCATCACAGATCCCCAATCAGGTTGGTGCGTGATCAGGCAATTTGATTTTAGCAGATGACTAACAAGCGTCTCCTCAACCAGTGTATCTGTTGTTGATCCGTTTAACCATTGGCTATCGAATTGGTAATTATCAATTTCAATAGGTTGGTTATCAATGCACTCTCCTACAAAATCGACAATAGGCTGTGAGGTAAAATGGGAAAGTGGGTAAAGCGTTAGATGCACCCTGCCTTTAGCACAAGCAGTTAAATCTTTGAGTAATGTTTCTTCAACAATGTGCCAATTTTCAAAACGAGTTTGATTAAAGCTATTGAGATAGAGCTTAAAGCTTTTTGATTCGATGAGATTTTCTGTCGTTGCATCTAATTCTACATGGCCAATAGCCACTTGAGGTAAGCCTTGGCTGTTGAGCCAAGATAGCTCATACATTGTCCAGATATCACCACCATGAAAAGGTAGATTGTCAGCAGTTAAAGAGAGTGAATCTCGATTTAAGCGACGAGGTACACCTTGTAATAGACTCGCATCATAGTGTGTGTGGTATTGTGTTTCTTTGCCTAATGATAGTGCTTCGAGAGCCTTATCTCCCTGATATAAAGACATAATCGATATCCTAATGTCATCAAAAAATGGAAAGAGCCGTGATTATACTAGCGAAATATCAAGAGTATATGAACGCTTTATTATTGGCGCTCAAAATTACCGGTATTATCAGGTAACATAAGGGATATATTTCTCTTTTTTATGCCTACAGACGATGATAACGATGAATGATATTTCCACTGAATTAAAACAGCTTACGCAAAATTATGTTGATTTATGGCAACAAGAGTCAGGGTTTCCTCCTGCCAGCCATGAGCTTTATGGTGTTCCTTCTCCTTGTATTTCTCGTACCGGAGATAATGTGGTTTATTGGTTACCACAGCCTTTTAAGGGTCGAGATAAATTAGAAAAAGTTGAAAAAGCGATGGGAATTATTATTCGCCCTGAATTACATGACTATTTTACTACGCAATATGCTGGTGATATGCAAGTCCGTTTTGATTCGCTCAACTTTACTCTGCTTCAAATTTGGAGTGAAGAGGATTTTATTCGCCTACAAGAGAACATGATCGGACATCTTGTGACACAAAAACGATTGAAGCTTACCCCGACTTTGTTTATCGGTACAACAGCGTCTGAAAACGATATTATTTCTGTATGTAATCTTTCAGGTGAAGTAATACTAGAAACTTTTGGTCAAAAGAAAAGGGAAGTGCTTGCAGATAATTTATCACTATTTTTAACAAAATTAACCCCTGTTTTTGATAAGTAAGGTAATCATTTAGCTATTTTTTCTGTGAGATATATCTTACAAAAAGAGCGTCTTTAGCTTACTAAATGCAAATATTGCGTAATGCTTTTTTTGTTTGTTAAATAATTTCAATGGATTAATAATACATTGTTTTTCGTGATGATTTTTCTTTATTGATTACCTTTGTTTTGTGGGTTGTTTCACTAACCAATTATTGGCATTCTACCTCCGCCAACTAAGGGATTATTTGGTAACCGTGATAAAGAAAGTAATCAAGGATGTAGGAAATAGGATATTTCCATTAATACAGGATATAGACTTTCATCATCATGGATGACAGATGACAATAAAACGGTTCTGCTAGGATGCAGGTATTATATTAGATAATCATATCTTCTTGTCTAAAGGGGCTACGGCCCCTTTATTTTCTATTTGTTTTTCACTCTTTCAGCCCCAATGTTATGCTTATTCTGATTTTATGTAAGGAATAAACAATGACCTCAGAACAACACATTTTAGCAAGACTGTTATTAATTGAAGAAGAGATGAAAAACATAGGGTTATGGCAATTGGATGCGCCTAATGATGAGGCTTTTGCAAGCTCAGAGCCTTTTTGTATTGATACAATGGAGGCGCATGAATGGTTGCAATGGGTTCTGATCCCTCGTTTATCTTCTCTTATTAACAGTGGTATGGCATTGCCGACGGCTTTTGCTATCGCACCTTATTATGAAGAAGCATTTAAGGACGATGAGACGCGTGATTATGTGGATTTACTCAATCACCTTCGTGAACTTGATGCGTTATTTAAGCAATAAGGTCAATGATGCTAGATATTATTTATCAAGATGAATATCTTGTGGCGGTGAATAAACCGGCGGGCTGGCTTGTTCACCGCAGTTGGCTTGATAGGCATGAAACCGTGTTTGTGATGCAAACATTAAGAGATCAAATTGGTCAGCATGTTTTTCCTGTTCATCGTTTAGATAGACCCACATCCGGAGTGCTATTAATGGCGCTCTCTTCCGAGGTTGCAAGAACACTTTCAGTCTGTTTTGAACAACATCAAATGGAGAAAGTGTATCATGCAGTTGTGCGTGGCTATGTTGAAGAGCCAATGATAATTGATAGTCCACTTGTTGAAGAGCATGACAAAATCGCTGACAAATTTGCCTCTCAACCTCCTAAAATTCAACACTGTATTACGCATTGTGTGCCACTTGCAAAAGTGGAAAAAGAAGTGGCGATAGGGCGCTATCCAACATCGCGTTTTAGCTTATTGGAATTACGTCCTGAAACGGGGCGTAAACATCAATTGCGCCGTCATATGTCTCATATTCGTCACCCTATTATTGGGGATACAGCCCATGGCGATTTACGACAAAATCGTGGGGTCGTAAATCATTTTCAATCACATCGTTTGATGTTACACGCAAGTCAGCTAAACTTAATTCATCCGATCACTCAACAGCCACTTAACTTAACAGCGAAGTGGGATCTGCCATGGCAACATCTGATTAATCAGTTTGGCTGGCGTGGTCTAAAGCCCGAATTAGAGCAATTCGGTGAGGATTTAGCTCACCATTTTGTACTTTCTGATATTTGAATATTGCTTACCTCTCGTGACTATCAAGACTTATTTACTTAAGTTTTGGTAGTTTGCGCAATATTTATTCCTCAATAACTGGTTGTAATATAAAAAGTTACTTTTATTGATAAAAGATATGAACTGAAACGTGACAGCTATCATATATTCAATAATGGATTTATTTTATGATGTAAAATAAATAGAGCTTATTATTAGATAAGTTAATTGAATAAACCTACCTTAACTTTAAACAAATAAAAAACTTATAACACATACAACCCATATTCGGGAGTCTGCTTGATGTTTAAAAACCTATTTGTTGTTTTACAAAAAATTGGAAAATCCTTAATGTTACCGGTATCTGTGCTACCTATTGCCGGTATCTTACTAGGGGTTGGGTCTGCGGGACTATCATGGATCCCTGTCTCTGTTTCTCAAGTGATGGCAGAAGCGGGGGGATCGGTTTTCTCTAATATGCCACTGATTTTTGCTATTGGTGTGGCGTTAGGTTTTACCAATAATGATGGTGTCTCAGCTCTTGCGTCCGTCGTTGCCTATGGCATCATGTCAAAAACCATGCTGGTGGTGGCACCTTGGGTCTTAGGATTATCTCCTGATAGTGTTGAAATACAACGTTTAACTGATACGGGGGTACTCGGTGGGATCATTGCCGGTATTATTGCCGCATCAATGTTTAACCGCTTTTATCGTATTAAACTTCCTGAGTATTTAGGCTTCTTTGCAGGTAAACGTTTTGTACCTATTATTTCTGGTCTGATTGCGATTTTTGTCGGTATTCTTTTATCCTTTATTTGGCCTCCTATTGGTACTGCTATTCAACGTTTTTCTGAGTGGGCAGCGTATCAAAATCCAGCCGTTGCATTTGGTATTTATGGTGTTGTTGAGCGTGCGTTAGTGCCATTTGGTCTGCATCATATCTGGAATGTACCATTCCAAATGCAAGTGGGTGAGTATGTAAATAGCGCAGGACAAGTGTTCCACGGTGATATTCCACGTTATATGGCAGGTGATCCAACTGCGGGGATGTTATCAGGTGGCTTCCTATTTAAAATGTTTGGTCTACCCGCGGCGGCCATTGCTATTTGGCATACAGCACGTCCTGAAAACCGTGTAAAAGTTGGCGGGATCATGATTTCTGCGGCATTGACTGCCTTTTTAACAGGGATCACAGAGCCAATTGAATTCTCATTTATGTTCGTAGCACCTATTCTTTATGTTATTCATGCCATTCTTGCCGGTTTAGCATTTGTTATTTGTATCTTGTTAGGTATGCGTGACGGTACAAGTTTTTCTCATGGCTTAATCGACTTTATCGTATTGAGTGGCAATAGCAGTAAACTGTATCTATTCCCAATTATTGGCATACTTTATGCGATAACTTATTACTCTATTTTCCGTTTCTTAATCGTGAAACTCAACCTGAAAACCCCAGGGCGAGAAGTAGAAGATAAAAACGCGAAACAAGCGGATAAAAGTGCGATGGGACAATCTTTAGTCGCTGCTTTCGGTGGTAAAGATAATATCAGTAGCTTAGATGCTTGTATTACACGCTTGCGTATTGGTGTAAAAGAGATTGATAAGGTCGATCGTGATGAGCTGAAAAGACTGGGAGCGGCTGGTGTTGTGGTGGTTGGATCCGGTATTCAAGCAATTTTTGGCCCTAAGTCTGATAATTTAAAAACTGAAATGGATGAATATATTCGGTCTATAGGTACAACTGAAAAATAAATTATTTTTGACTAAATTAGAAAACACTCTTATGCATCAGCTAAGAGTGTTTTTTTATTGAAATAATATAGGTGTTAATTATGTAATTATTTTAGAACATAAACAGAGTTTAAGAGATTAAATGACAATGAAATTATTTGGAAAAGATGATGAATATAAAACTTTTGTGCTCTCTATAGGGAATAAAAAAAACATCTCTTTGGGAGAATATGATATTTCTTTAGGAAGAAAAGATTTATCTTTACTTATAAGTAATAGTAATAGAGACTTTATGATTGTTAATAAAGATAAAGAAGTTTTATTTCTTAAATTTACATTAGAGTTGAAATGTGCTCTGGAAAAATACATATTTGGAAAAAATAAAAAAAAAGATAGGCTGAAGAAATTAAAAGATATTCTTGAAAAAGAAAGATTAACTGATAAAATAAAAATACTTGATAATAAGGTAATTGTATCAGAAATAAAAGATGCTAATGATATAAATGTATTATTTTCCTCTTTGCTAAAGAATAAAGATGATTCTAGTACACTTTTTAATAAAATATTTAGTAATAAAAATACTATAATTAATAGTTTTATCTCTAAAAAAGAAAAAAAGATTTCTGATGACATAGAAAAGATAGCAAATAAAATTATGCGTAACCCAGAATTTACATTATATAATAATAAATCTCTTAAATATCAACATATAACTACTATTTCGAATAAAATTTTTAAGGAACCAGAGAATACTGATATAACAAACGATGATTCTCATAATAAAAATAATCTTGATAAAATAAAAAAAGAAGACTCCTCCAAAAAAAACAAAAAATCAAAAAAAACAGCCTTGATGGAACAACTTGATAAAGATAAAAAGAAAATGAATGAGTTGTTAGCTGTTTCTAGCCAAGGGTTATTAAAAACTGTAGAGTATATAGATAATCTATCTAATTTAATTGGTTCTAAAACTGATAATGGCATTTGTAATTCCGACCTCATTGACCAATTCAAAATGTCTATTGAAACTTTGGTAAAAAAATGTAATGTCTTTAATAAAGATAGTCAGTTTTTACCTGAAAAAGATATTGAGATAGAGTTAAGTGAAATAAAAATAACAATTGAAGAACTTAATGAAATTATAAAAAAGATGGAGGGTTTTAAATCTAATCAGTTATATTGTTTTTATAAAGAAGCAGATGAATCTAATTTTACTACAGTTAACGAGATTAATGTTAATTTTAAAAAGGTTTTTTTTAATAATATAAAAGATATGTTTTCTCAATTATCTTCTTATAATAAATCATTAAAGGAAAATAAAGGTTTTTTCCTTAAACTATATAAATTATTATTTAAAAACAAATACCTAAGAAAAAAAGAGATAAATGATAATGCTGTTAAAAAATTAGAAATATTGGATAGGGATTTATTCTTTTTGCTTGAATCTAAAGATTTTAAAAATAATTATGTACCTGATTGGGCTTGCAAATTAGTAGCTAAAATAATAAATGAATCAATGCCTAGAAACGATATTTTTTGGCGATTCTCTAAAGAGCGCACAGAATGGAATAAAATTTATAAATCATTTATTGTAGATAGATCATTTATTGTAGAGAGAAAGAGAGAAGAAATATAGAGCATAAATTATATATCAATAATATAGTATGTGATTTACTATGATTATAGATAAATGAAATAGGGGACATTATGGCTAAAATCGGCATTTTTGTTGGTACTGTTTATGGCAATGCATTGGCGGTTGCTGAAGAAGCGCAGCGCATTTTGCTTGAGCATAAACATCAAGCTAATATCTATGAAGAGGGTACACTTGCCGATTGGCAAAAATATTCAACAGTACTGGTGATAAGCTCTACAACCGGCCAAGGCGATTTACCCGATACAATAGCACCTTTATTTTATGAGCTACGAGATAATGTCGGTTATCAACCTAATTTACATTATGGCCTAATTGCGTTAGGTGATAGCAGTTACGATAATTTTTGTGGTGCAGGTATGCAATTTGAAGCGTTATTACAAGAGCATCAAGCAAAGCGTATTGGTGAAATATTAAAAATAGACAGTATGGATATTGCCGAGCCAGAAGTATTTGCTATAAATTGGCTGGAAAACTGGGCTACATTATTGAATTAAATTAATCGGTTACTTGAGCAATAAATTGATGGATCATGGCTATCTTATTAAAGAGCACCGCTTACTATTAAGTTGTGAATAGTTATAAGCGGTGTTTCTTATAAAATTGAGACAATTAATTAACGACGAGTCAATTTTTCTAAATCGGCTTCAATTTCAGCAATTTTATTGGCAACAACGTGCTCAAGGTGACGTAAATCATCGAGGATTTTATGTTTCAAATCCACTTCCACTTGATCTTGCTGGCAAATTTGATCTAATTCTTCAATCACATAACGTAAGTTAGTGTTGATTTCATTGACTTCTTTAAAACCTTGTCCTGATTGAGTATCAGAAATTGTTTTACGTTGGCGTGGATATTTAAATTTTACACTTTTTGCAAAGAATTCACCTTTATCTTTGCGAAAATAAATTTTTAAAATATCGTTGTTAGCTTCTTGACGTAGGGTATAGCGATCAATATCTTCAGGATGTTGGATCCCTAAATTTTTTAAATTATCGTACATATATTGGCACCAGATAGAAAGATGAATGAGATACAGCGAACAGAATTCATTCTATCCGCTGTTATTATATTAGTCGATAGTTCTTAACAATTCATTAATACCCACTTTTCCACGTGTTTTAGCATCGACTTTTTTTACAATCACAGCACAGTACAAACTGTAACGACCATCTTTTGAAGGTAGATTACCAGAAACCACCACTGAACCAGCAGGAACACGACCGTAATGGATTTCGCCAGTTTCTCTGTCATAAATTTTGGTACTTTGTCCAATATAAACACCCATTGAAATGACAGAGCCTTCTTCAACAATCACACCTTCAACAATTTCAGAACGTGCTCCAATAAAGCAGTTATCTTCAATAATGGTTGGGTTAGCTTGTAAAGGTTCTAATACGCCACCGATCCCAACGCCACCGGATAAATGGACATTTTTACCAATTTGCGCACATGAACCAACGGTTGCCCATGTATCCACCATACTTCCTTCATCAACATAAGCACCAATATTGACATAAGAAGGCATTAGAACCGTATTACGAGCAATATAGGCCCCTTGTCTGACGGCAGCAGGTGGCACAACACGAAATCCCTCTTTTTCAAAACGAGCTTGATCGTAATTTGCAAATTTCATTGGCACTTTATCAAAATAACGGCTTTCGCTACCGTCGATCACTTGATTGTGACTGATACGAAAAGAGAGTAGAACCGCTTTTTTTAGCCATTGATGAGTAACCCACTGACCATTAATTTTCTCAGCAACTCGCAATTTTCCACTGTCTAGTTGAGCGATAACGTTATTAATCGCATCGCGTACCTGTGGTTCAACATTATCTGGTGTGATTTCAGCGCGTTGTTCAAAGGCGTTATCAATAATAGATTGTAATGCTTGCATCTATAGTATTTCCTATATGTATTGTCGTGAGTTTCTATATTTTATCCTTTGAAACGAGGGCTTTTGTCAACCTTTCTACGACTTCATCCTTCATTTTTTGGTTTAACGCATTATTTTCGTTATCTGTTAATACAAAAAAATCCTCAACACGCTCACCAATAGTGGTGATCCTGGCGCCATGTAACGAAAGAGAAAGATCGGCAAAAACCTTACCTATAATAGCTAATAAGCCTGGACGATCGCGTGCAAAT
The DNA here is from genome assembly GCF_963894685.1 of Proteus sp. G3927. Lineage (NCBI taxonomy): Bacteria > Pseudomonadati > Pseudomonadota > Gammaproteobacteria > Enterobacterales > Morganellaceae > Proteus > Proteus sp. G3927. The sequence continues at coordinate 213,559 of NZ_CAWQGX010000009.1, forward strand.
AACTCCATATAAGTACGTTTATTATGGTTAGAGGCGATAAAGTTAATTTTAGTGGGTACCTCAAAATGGCGTAATTTAGCTGGTAAAGCACGGGTTTTGGCATTGGCGTTATAAGGGGCTGATACAACGCGAATAAGCGCTTGGCGTATAGCATGATAGCGATCAATCGCCAGTGGTTTACCATTAGGCTCTAAAACGATAAAGGTATCCATTGCCATATTGTCGCGATTAGTAAAAATTTGTGCGTTGTGAATATTTAAATTACGTCTATCTAGCTCACCTGCAACAGAAGCAAATAGAGAAGGTCGGTCAGCACACCAAATAAATACCTCTGTACCACCATGCTCGGTTTGTTGGCTAATCAATACCATAGGCTCAGCACTATTGTGCTCAATAAGTGCCTGAGCATGCCAAGCAATTTGCTCTGGAGTATGACGTAAAAAATAGTCCGCATGACAACGAGCCCAAATCGCTTGCAGTTTTTCTTCATCGACCTGTTGCTGTTGTAAAATAGTTAGTGCTTGCTGACGGTGATCGCGGATACGTTCCCGTAAATCTGGAATAGAGTGCATCCCTTGGCGTAATTGATTGGCCGTAGCGAGAAATAGTTCACGCAGTAAGCTTTGTTTCCAACTATTCCATAAGCTACTGTTTGTTGCACAAATATCAGCAACAGTGAGACAGAGTAAATAGCGTAAACGGCTCTCATTTTTGACTTCAGAGGCAAATTGGAAGATAACATCGGGATCTTGAATATCACGTCTTTGTGCCGTTACAGACATAAGTAAGTGATGACTTACAAGCCATTCAACTAAAGCGATTTCTCGTTGATTTAGTCCATGTTGTTGAGCAAAGCTAATAACATCCTGTGCACCTAATAAAGAGTGATCACCATGTCGTCCTTTAGCAATATCGTGAAATAGAGCAGCAAGTCTTAATAACTCAATTTGAGGTAGTTTCGGGTAGATATCGACACAAAGAGGATGTCGGTTTCGATTTGCATCATCAGCGAAACTTTCAAGTTTTTGTAATACACGGATAGTATGCTCATCAACTGTATAAGCATGGAATAGATCAAACTGCATTTGACCGACAATATTGTTCCATTGTGGGAAATAAGCACTTAATACACTATGTTTATGCATTGGGACAAATGCCCCCGAAACCGCCCTAGGATGACGTAAGATTTGCATAAATACTTGTCTAGCTAGTGGGTACTCACATAAAGGTTGTACTAAATGACGACGGGCATAACGCAAATGGCGTAGTGTGGTCGAATAAATTCCGGTTATCTCTGCATGCTCTGCCATACGTAAAAATAACCGCATAATGGCAATAGGATCATTAAGAAAACATTCATCGTCTATAACATCAATTAATGTACCTCTTAATTGAAATTCTTTGTCAAGAGGGCGAGGTTTAACATTGGGTTGTAATGCGAGGATTGCTTCATCAAAGAGTTGCAGTAGCATATCGTTTAGCTCACTCACACGGCGAGTAACGCGATAGTAATCCTTCATCATTTTTTCGACAGGTTGGTTACCTTCACCTTGATAATTTAAAAGTTGGGCAACGCTTAATTGGCGATCAAACAGTAACCTATTGTCATAACGATTGAGGACTAAATGTAGCGCAAAACGGATCTTCCATAAGGTATATTGGCACTCGAGTAATTCTTGTCCTTCGGCAGGGGTTAAAAAGCCAAAGTTGACCATTTCAGATATTGATGTTGCGCCAAAATGGCGGTGAGCGACCCATATAAGGGTGTGAATATCACGAAGTCCCCCAGGACTACTTTTAATATCAGGCTCTAGATTATAACTGGTGCTATGAAAGCGTTGATGACGTTGTTCTTGCTCTTCAATTTTAGCTGCAAAGAAATCAGGCGATGGCCAAAAACCTTGGCTAAAAATATGTTTAATTAATTGTTGATAGAGTGCGTTATTACCACAAACAAGACGCGCTTCTAGTAAATTGGTGGCAATAGTTAAATCAGACAGTCCTTCTAAAAGGCACTCTTCCATCGTTCTTACGCTGACACCTATCTCTAAACGGATATCCCAAAGCAAGGTAATTAATTGACTCACTTTTTCGGCAAGTTGGGGAGGAAGAGGCTGTTGACTTAAAAATAGCAAGTCAATGTCAGAAAGAGGGTGTAATTCTTGGCGACCATACCCCCCCACGGCAATGATACAGAGATCAGGGTGATCCGCTAATTCAGTATAACGCCATAATTGAGTGAGTAGTTGGTCGATAAAGTGACTACGAGCTTGTAGTAACAAAGCAACATCAGTATCATGATGAAAAGCATCTGCTAACCATGACTGAAATTGTTCAATAGAGTGTTTTAGTAAAGTACTATCTAGCGTATTTTCAGTCAGCAACGAAGGGGACGGTGGTGCTGTTTGAAAGGTATTGGAGGTTATCATAGTTAATCATCTCACTCATATATGCTGATTATATTAAGAGTAATGTTAAAACGGTAACCTGACTAGCATTTCTATTTTCTTACCAAAGTTGAAAATAAAAAAAACGACATACCTCGAAAAAATATGTCGTTTTTACATTTTAGAAGAGTGCGATTTATTCGTTGACTAATACGGCAGAAATAAATGGCTCTTCTTCTTTACGCAGTGTCATGATTTCACAACCATTGTCGGTAACCACTAAAGTATGCTCATATTGAGCAGACCAACCGCGATCTTTGGTTTTTACTGTCCAACCATCTTTCATGGTACGAATACGGTAATCTCCAGTATTGACCATCGGCTCGATAGTAAATGCCATGCCTTTTTGTAATACAACACCACCGTCATCAGCATCATAGTGTAATACTTGAGGCTCTTCGTGGAAACCTTCGCCAATACCATGTCCACAATATTCGCGTACTACAGAAAAATCATGTCCTTCAACGAATTTTTGAATGGCTTTACCTAATTCACGTAAGCGAATACCTGGTTTTACCATTTTTATTGCAAGGTAGAGGCTTTCTTGGGTGATCCGACATAGACGCTCACCTTGAATAGTCGGTTTACCGACGATAAACATTTTTGACGTATCGCCATGAAAACCCTCTTTAATGACAGTAACATCAATATTAACAATATCGCCGTCTTTTAAGATTTTGTCTTCACTAGGAATACCATGGCAAATAACATCATTAACAGAAATACACACTGATTTAGGGAAGCCATGATAGTTTAAGCAAGCAGGGATAGCTTGCTGAACATCAACAATATGTTGATGACAAATACGATCTAATTCCGCTGTACTTACGCCGGGTTTTACATAGGGTGCGACAACTTCAAGGACTTCAGCCGCAAGACGACCCGCGACGCGCATTTTTTGAATATCTTCTTCAGTCTTGATTACAATAGCCATTTGAGTTCTTCATTAATAGATTTAAAAGCCACAATACAATCATTATTGCATGGTATTGCAGGTCTATGAATTATGATGGTGAGAAATAATTCTAATTACCATTTATGATATCAGCAGAAAGTGGGTGTGCCAATCAAAGAGGATAGGAGTAATCTGTTTGATATCGCCAATAATCAGGCACATTACGCCTTATATTGTTTGTTGTCTTTACATATTGCGCTTTTTTATTCGCTGTTGTTAACCGATATATTGGCAGTGAAACCGTAACTAATAGTGGTTTCTTGAGGTTATTTATGGTATAAAGCGCGCCGGAGTTCTGTTATTGGCTATGACTTCACCGCGTGAGGTTTAAGAAATAGCAGTAAATCTGAAAACATTCAATTGTGTTAATGACACACACAAATCGACACATACGCCGGGGTGCTCTTATGTAAAGGTTTAATCTTTACAGCTGATGAGTCGGTCGTATGGGATTTGTGGAGGAAATAACCCCAAATTTAAACTTATAGAGGTCTAAAATGGCAACTGTTTCAATGCGCGATATGCTGCAAGCCGGTGTTCACTTCGGTCACCAAACTCGTTACTGGAATCCAAAAATGAAACCATTCATCTTTGGTGCGCGTAACAAAGTTCATATCATTAACTTGGAAAAAACTGTTCCAATGTTCAATGAAGCTCTGGTTGAACTGAACAAAATTGCTTCTCGTAAAGGCAAAATCCTGTTTGTTGGTACTAAGCGCTCTGCCGTTGAAGCTGTTAAAGAAGCAGCAGAAAGCTGTGACCAGTTTTATGTAAACCACCGCTGGTTAGGCGGTATGCTGACTAACTGGAAAACTGTTCGTCAGTCAATCAAACGTCTGAAAGATTTAGAATCTCAATCTCAGGACGGTACTTTTGACAAACTGACCAAGAAAGAAGCGTTAATGCGTTCTCGTGAACTTGGTAAGTTAGAAAACAGCCTGGGTGGTATCAAAGACATGGGCGGTTTACCTGACGCTCTGTTTGTTATCGATGCTGAGCACGAACACATTGCTATCAAAGAAGCAAACAACCTGGGTATCCCAGTATTTGCTATCGTTGATACTAACTCTGATCCAGATGGTATCGACTACATTATCCCTGGTAATGATGATGCAATCCGTGCGGTTAAATTATATCTGACCGCTGCAGCAACAGCTGTTCGTGAAGGTCGTTCTCAAGATCTGGCTGTTCAGGCTGAAGAAGGCTTAGTCGAAGCTGAATAATAAGGCATGCTCGTAAGAGCCCTTATTTAACCAGGTATTGCTATATATTGGTTAGGGGGCCTCAATAGGCCCCCTTTACACATCTGCTATGAGAACATCTATGGCTCGCCCATAGAAAAGTCGAGGAAGAAACAAATGTCTGGAATTACCGCTGCATTGGTAAAAGAACTGCGTGAACGTACTGGCGCAGGCATGATGGAATGTAAAAAAGCGCTGGTTGAAGCTAACGGTGATATCGAATTAGCTATCGACAACATGCGTAAATCAGGTCAAGCAAAAGCGGCTAAAAAAGCAGGTCGCGTTGCTGCTGAAGGTATCATCCTTGCAGAAGTTGCTGCTGATGGTAAATTCGGTGCGCTGGTTGAACTGAACTGTGAAACAGACTTCGTTGCTAAAGATGCTGGCTTCATCGCATTCGGTAAAGATGTTATGGCTGCAGTATTAGCAGACAAAACTGACGATATCGAAGCACTGAAAGCGAAATTCGAAGATGCTCGTACTGCATTAGTTGCAAAAATTGGTGAAAACATCAACATTCGCCGCGTTGCTATTTTAGAAGGCGAAGAGTTAGGTACTTACCTGCACGGTGCTCGCATCGGTGTTTTAGTTGCAGCTAAAGGCGCTAACGAAGAACTGATCAAACACATTGCTATGCACGTTGCTGCAAGCAAACCAGAATATGTTCGCCCTGAAGATGTGCCTGCTGATGTTGTTGAGCATGAGCACCAAATCCAGATGGACATCGCAATGCAATCAGGTAAACCACGCGAAATCGCAGAAAAAATGGTTACTGGTCGTATGAACAAATTCACCGGTGAGATCTCTCTGACTGGTCAGCATTTCGTTATGGATCCAAGCAAAACTGTTGGCGATCTGCTGAAAGAAAACAATGCTGAAATCATTAACTTCGTTCGTTTCGAAGTTGGTGAAGGTATTGAGAAAGTTGAAGCTGATTTCGCAGCAGAAGTTGCGGCAATGAGCAAATAATAACGCTTTGCGTTAATGGAACCGCCTTAAGGCGGTTCTGTTTTGTTACAATCTCCACTGACAGTTTGCTTTTCTTTGAAAAGAGTAAGGCTATCTAAAACCTCCAATTAACTAATCTGCTTAGGACAGAACACCATGGCAACCAATGCAAAACCCGTATATCAGCGAATCTTATTAAAGCTGAGTGGCGAAGCCCTGCAAGGCGCAGAAGGTTTTGGTATCGATGCGAGCGTACTTGATCGCATGGCTCAGGAAATTAAAGAACTCGTTGAATTGGGCATACAAGTCGGTGTCGTAATTGGCGGTGGTAACTTGTTCCGTGGCGCTGGTCTAGCAGCTGCAGGTATGAACCGTGTTGTGGGTGACCACATGGGAATGCTCGCCACAGTGATGAATGGCTTAGCAATGCGTGATGCATTGCATCGTGCTTATGTCAATGCACGATTAATGTCAGCATTTCCACTTAATGGTGTTTGTGATAACTACAGTTGGGCTGAGGCTATTAGCTTATTACGCCATGGCCGAGTTGTTATCTTCTCGGCAGGTACAGGCAACCCATTCTTTACGACTGACTCAGCTGCGTGTTTACGTGGTATTGAAATTGAAGCTGACGTTGTATTGAAAGCGACAAAAGTTGACGGTGTATTTTCAGCCGATCCAACCAAAGATCCTGATGCGGTATTATATGAAAAGCTGACTTATCAGGATGTATTAGAACGTGAATTGAAAGTCATGGATCTTGCTGCATTCACATTAGCCCGAGATCATAATTTACCTATCCGCGTATTCAATATGAATAAACCGGGTGCATTACGTCGGGTTGTAATGGGTGAAAGTGAAGGAACTTTGATTTCTCACGCTTAATACACAGAGACAATGGTATAATTTGGCGTTAACATCTTAAAGTACGCCAATTCATTTATGTCGATATCATAATTTGATATCGTCTGGAAGATAACCAGTTCCCAAGGGTTTATAACGTGATTAATGAAATCAAAAAAGATGCTCAAGAACGCATGGACAAAAGCGTTGAAGCACTAAAAAGCCAAATTAATAAAGTTCGTACTGGCCGTGCGTCTCCAAACCTATTAGATGGTATTGTTGTAGAATACTACGGCGCACCAACTCCATTAAATCAAGTTGCTAACGTTGTGGCAGAAGATGGCCGCACATTGGCAATTACGGTGTTCGATCGTACTTTAGCACCTGCTGTTGAAAAAGCGATTATGGCATCAGATTTAGGCTTAAATCCTTCATCTGCAGGCGCGATCATCCGTGTTCCACTGCCTCCGTTAACTGAAGAACGTCGTAAAGACTTAATCAAAGTTGTGCGTGGAGATGCAGAACAAGGCCGTGTCTCTATTCGTAATATCCGTCGTGATGCTAATGATAAAATCAAAGCATTACTGAAAGATAAAGAAATTAGTGAAGATGATGAACGCCGTTCACAAGATGAAATTCAGAAATTAACTGATATGTTCATTAAAAAAATTGATGAAGCATTAACGCTGAAAGAAGCTGAGTTAATGGAATTCTAATTTTTATTCTTTTTCTGATAATGCCACTGAAATGTGGCATTATTTTTGAGCATTTACTGGAAAATAAATGCCTAATATCTTCTTTTTATCACATTATTTATTAAAGTTATCATCTTTCCCCTCATTTATCTCGTCATGCTGATATAATTCCTTTTAATGAAAATGTTATTGATATACTGATTGATTAATAATGAAACAAATAACTATATTAGGCTCAACAGGGTCTATCGGAACAAGTACGTTATCCGTCATTGAAAATAACCCTGATGAGTTTCAGGTGCTTGCTTTAGTGGCTGGAAAAAATGCAACTAAAATGGCGCAGCAATGTCGCGCTTTTCAGCCTAAATATGCGGTGATGTCAGATGAAAAAAGTGCCGGTGAGCTGAAACAATTATTAGCCAATACATCGTGTAAAACGGAAATATTATCAGGCTCTGATGCTGTTAATGAAATTGCTGCATTGGATGAAGCCGATCAAGTGATGTCTGCTATTACAGGGGTGGCGGGGCTTAAGCCTACACTGGCTGCGATAGAAAAAGGGAAAAGAATTTTATTAGCCAATAAAGAATCCCTGATCACGAGTGGTCGTTTATTCTTTGATGCGGTGGCTAAATATGGTGCGAAGGTTTTACCTATTGATAGTGAACATAATGCTATCTACCAAAGTTTACCTACAGGTATTCAAGACAATTTAGGCCATGCATCTTTAGAAGCCCATGGCATCACCAGTATTTTACTCACAGGCTCCGGTGGGCCGTTTCGCTATACGCCTTTAGATGAGCTAGATGCAATGACTCCAGACCAAGCTTGCGCACATCCAAACTGGTCAATGGGGCGTAAAATTTCGGTTGATTCAGCCACTATGATGAATAAAGGCTTGGAATATATCGAAGCTCGTTATTTTTTTAATGCCTCGGAAGCAGAGATGGAAGTCATTATTCATCCCCAATCGGTGATCCATTCAATGGTTCGCTATCGTGATGGTAGCATTATCGCACAAATTGGTGAGCCAGATATGAGAACGCCCATCGCTTATTCCATGGCATATCCTCACCGCACCGAATCGGGCGCGAAAGCATTAGATTTTTTTGAGATACAAGCCCTAGAATTTATCCGTCCAGACTATCAGCGCTATCCTTGTTTAGCACTTGCCATCGAAGCCTCGCAACGGGGACAAGCTTCAACAACGGTATTAAATGCCGCTAATGAGGTTGTTGTTGATGCTTTTTTAAACGAAAAAATAAAATTCACTGATATTGCTAAAATTAATCGCAAAGTGGTTGAACATTTTGACCTCTCTGAGCCTCAAAGTATCGACGATGTTTTAGAAATTGATAAATTAGCAAGGTTACAAACACAGCAGATTATCGCACAAATTGTATAATGATGATGATATTTACCAGAGTGTGTTTGTTCGTCTTTCTGGCTAATGGTATAGTTGCCAAATCACTAAAGACAATAATGAAAATTAACAGTTCATTACTAAAGCAACCGCTTTAGCAACTTTGAGGCTTTGCCAAAGGCCGTGGAGTCACACGGTTTTTTTGTGCGTAGGTTATCCGAAGAGGACTGTCTGTATCAGTATCAGATTAGCAAAGGGTTAAATTGAGTGAACTTATCCAGTGACGATTCATCCGCATCAAAACCAAAGCATGTTGCCATCATTATGGATGGCAACGGACGTTGGGCAAAAAAACAAGGGAAACTCCGAGTTACGGGCCATCGCGCGGGAATTAAAGCAGTTCGAGATGCGGTTAGCTTTTCCGTCAAACATAAAATTGAATCACTAACGTTATATGCATTTAGCAGCGAAAACTGGAATCGCCCTGAACAAGAGGTGAGTTCTTTGATGGAGTTGTTTGTTTTTGCATTAGATAATGAAGTGAAAAGCCTACACAAACACAATGTCAGATTAACAATTATCGGTGATATCAGCCGCTTTAGTCGTCGTTTACAAGATAGAATAAAAAACTCTGTTGCACTGACTGCAAATAATACCGGACTCAATTTAAATATTGCTGCCAATTACGGTGGACGATGGGATATTACACAAAGTGTACAACAATTAGCGAGTTCCCTCGCAAAAGGGGAGTTAGCTGTCGAAGATATTAATGAAAATGCGATATCCTCACACTTGTGTTTACACGATCAATCGCCTGTAGATCTTGTGATCCGTACAGGTGGAGAACATCGTATAAGTAATTTCCTTATCTGGCAAATTGCTTATGCTGAGTTATATTTTACACAGGTTTTATGGCCTGATTTTGATGAACAAGTTTTTCAGAATGCACTTGATGCTTTTGCTAAACGGGAAAGACGTTTCGGTGGTACAACATCGGAAACAGATACTGTAAATCTGGGAGGATAATTTGCTTAAGTATCGTGTCATTACTGCATTAATACTAATCCCTATTGTTATTGCTGCTTTATTTCTTCTTCCTCCCGCAGGATTTGGATTAGTTATTATTGCCATTTCAGGCTTAGCGGGTTGGGAATGGGCTCAATTTATCGGCTGGCATTCTCAAGGTAAACGTATTGCTACAGGTGTTGGATTTGCTGCACTCTTAGTTCTTATGCAAGCCTCGTTACCGGATTTTGATCACCTGCTTGATACAGCAATGATTAAGAATAGCTTATGGGCTGGGCTCTTTTGGTGGGTAGCGGCGATTTTATTAGTTGTCAGTTATCCGAATTCAGCCAATATGTGGAAAAATTCTGTTCTTCTTAAGTTATTGTTCGGTATATTGACGATTGTTCCTTTTTATTGTGGCATGATGGCGCTACGTATGTTGGGATATAGCACAAACTCATATACAGGGGCCTGGTGGTTACTGTATGTCATGTTATTGGTTTGGGCTGCGGACTCAGGGGCTTATGCATTTGGCCGTTTAATGGGTAAACATAAAATGGCACCGAAAGTATCACCGGGTAAAACTTTGGAAGGTCTGGTGGGCGGGTTAATCACTGCAGGTGTTGTTTCATGGCTATTTACGCGTTTCGCACCAATTACTGAAGTGCCTAACCATCTATTACTGATTTCGGGCGTCGTGGTGATTGTTTCCGTATTCGGCGATCTGGCTGAGAGTATGTTTAAACGTGTTTCCGGCATCAAAGACAGTAGTCAGCTTATCCCTGGGCATGGTGGTGTGCTAGATCGTATTGATAGTTTGACCGCGGCGATCCCTGTTTTCGCTGGATTGGTGTTTTTAGTTTCTTCTGGCTTTCAAATGTAAAGGTAAGCAATGGGTATCCTGTGGAATCTAGCCGCGTTTATTATCGTTTTAGGTATTCTTATTACGGTACATGAATTTGGACATTTTTGGGTAGCAAGACGCTGTGGCGTTTATGTTGAGCGTTTTTCTATTGGTTTTGGTAAAGCGATTTGGCGTAAAACAGATAAACATGGCACCGAATTTGTCGTTGCATGGATACCTTTAGGTGGCTATGTAAAAATGTTGGATGAGCGTGTCGCCGAAGTCGCACCAGAGCGTCGTCATCTCGCTTTTAACAATAAAACCGTCGGGCAAAGAGCCGCTATTGTTGCCGCCGGACCGATTGCAAATTTCTTATTAGCCATTGTGGCTTATTGGCTTGTTTTTATGATAGGGGTGCCGGCATTAAAGCCAATAATTGCAGATATTCGCCCTGACTCTATCGCAGAACAAGCAAAATTAACGCCGGGAATGGAACTAAAATCCGTTGCAGGTATCGAAACGCCTGATCAGAATGCTGTTCGTTTAGCATTAGTGAGTAAAATTGGTGCAAAAGAGGTGGCTTTCGTTGTAACTCAGCCTAACTCTCTTTCTGAGAGTGAGAATATACTGAATTTGCAACAGTGGAATTTTGATCCTGAAAGACAAGATCCTATCGTATCCCTAGGCATCATGCCTGTTGGCGCACGGTTGGACTCTAAAGTTGTAGAAGTAACACCAGACTCTGCGGCTGAAAAAGCAGGTTTACAAGCAGGGGATCGGATCGTTAAAGTCGATGGTCAGCCAATTGATACTTGGCACCCATTTACTTATTTTGTTCGACAAAGCCCCAACAAAACGTTGGAACTGTTAGTTGAACGTAACGGTGCTTCTTTGGTGTTAAATATTACTCCTACAGCAATAGCGCTGAAAGATGGTAGCGAAGTTGGACAAGTGGGTGCGAAGCTACAAGTATTACCGCCAGATGAGCAATACTTGATAATGCAACAATACAACCCATTTTCAGCGTTATATGAAGCATCTGATAAAACATGGCAGTTAATGGGTTTGACTGTCAAAATGATTGGCAAGTTAGTGGTTGGTGATGTCAAGTTAACAAATCTTAGTGGACCGGTTTCTATCGCTAAAGGCGCTGGAATGTCTGCGGATTCAGGTTTTGTTTACTATTTGATGTTTATCGCACTTATCAGTGTCAATCTGGGGATCATTAATTTGTTTCCCCTGCCTGTCTTAGATGGTGGGCACCTGCTTTTCCTGGTTATCGAGAAGATAAAGGGAGGGCCGGTATCTGAGCGTGTACAAGATGTCTGTTATCGTTTCGGTGTTATGGCACTGATGCTGTTAATGGGACTTGCACTTTTCAATGATTTCTCTCGCTTATAATAAAATAAGCAGGGACCGGTTAGGAAAACACAAAACAACGATGGCGATGAAAAAGTTGCTTATAGCGTCGCTGCTGCTGGGCAGCGCCACTGCATACGGTTCAGACGGATTCGTAGTTCAGGACATTCAATTTGAAGGTCTTCAACGCGTCGCCGTTGGTGCAGCATTACTGAACATGCCTGTCCGAGTTGGAGATTCGGTCAGCGATGATGATATTAGTCGAACTATCCGTTCATTATTTGCGACAGGAAACTTCGATGATGTTCGGGTTCTGCGTGACGGAAATGTACTTATTGTTCAAGTTAAAGAGCGTCCAACAATTGCGAGTATTACTTTCTCAGGTAACAAAGCAATTAAAGAAGATATGCTTAAGCAAAATCTTGATGCTTCCAATATCCGTATTGGTGAAACACTTGACCGAACAATGTTGGCTAATATTGAGAAAGGTCTTGAAGATTTCTACTATAGTGTTGGTAAATATAACGCCACAGTAAAAGTTGTTGTGACTCCTCTTCCTCGTAACCGTGTTGATTTAAAACTGGTATTTGCCGAAGGTGTTTCAGCTACTATTCAACAAATCAATATTGTTGGTAATAAAGCATTTAGTACTGCTGAATTAGTTAACCGCTTCCAACTACGTGATGATGTGCCTTGGTGGAACTTAGCGGCTGATGAAAAATATCAGAAACAAAAACTCGCTGGTGACTTAGAGACATTACGAAGTTTTTATCTAGATCGTGGTTATGCACGTTTTGATATTGAATCCACAAACGTTAGCTTAACGCCTGATAAAAAAGGTATTTATATTACTATTAACCTGAAAGAAGGTGATAAATACACGGTTGAAAGTACCGAAATCAATGGTAATACCGCAGGCTATACCAAAGAGATTGAAGATCTGATCCAAATCGCACCAGGCTCACTGTATAACGGTGCTCAAGTGACCAAAACAGAAAATGAAATTAAAAATCTATTAGGTCGCTATGGATACGCCTATCCACGGGTGATGACAAATCCTGAAATCAATGATGAAAATAAAACGGTAAAACTGCATGTTAACGTTGATGCAGGGAATCGTTTCTATGTGCGTCAAATCCGTTTTGCGGGTAATGATATAACCAAAGACTCAGTTTTACGTCGTGAAATGCGTCAAATGGAAGGGGCTTGGTTAGGTAGCGATTTAGTTGAACAAGGTAAAGAGCGTTTAAACCGTTTAGGTTATTTTGAAACAGTCGAAACGGAAACACAGCGTATTCCGGGATCACCTGATCAAGTTGATATCGTTTATCGTGTCAAAGAGCGTAATACGGGTTCACTTAACTTTGGTGTCGGTTTCGGTACAGAAAGTGGTGTCAGCTTCCAAGTTGGGGTAACACAGGATAACTGGTTAGGAACGGGAAATGCTGTTGCGATTAATGCCAGTAAAAATGATTACTCAACGTATGCTGAATTGTCAGTCACTGATCCTTACTTTACTGTAAATGGTGTCAGCTTAGGGGGTCGTATTTTCTATAACGATTTCCGAGCTAATGATGCAGATTTATCCGGCTATACCAATAAATCTTATGGGTTAGACGGCACCTTAGGTTTCCCTATCAATGAATATAACTCGGCTCGTCTTGGCTTAGGCTATACGCATAACGGCTTGTCACGGATGGAACCTCAAGTGGCGATGTGGCGTTATCTTGAAAGTATGGGGGAAAACCCGGGTTTTGATAAACGCGAATCCTTTAATGCGGATGACTATACTGTCAGCATGGGATGGACATTTAATAACTTAAACCGTGGTTTCTTCCCAACCTCTGGGGCAAGAAGTAATTTAAGTGGGCGTATTACTATACCGGGCTCTGATAACAAGTACTATAAAGTAACTTGGGACGGTATGGCTTATTACCCTCTAAATGAAAAAGAGTCTTGGGTCACCTTGTTCAAAGGTCGTTTAGGTTATGGTGACGGTTTAGGGGGTAAAGAATTACCCTTCTATGAAAACTTCTATGCCGGTGGTTCTGGTACAGTGCGTGGTTTCCGTTCCAATAATATCGGTCCTAAAGCAATTTATTTAGATAAAGATGGTAAGCCAAAACCAGGTGAGCCATCTAGCGATGCTATCGGTGGTAATGCTATGGCAGTCGCCAGCTTTGAACTGATCACACCAACGCCATTTATTGATGATAAATACTCTTCATCAGTCAGAACCTCTGTATTCGTTGATGCGGGTACGGTATGGGATACTAAATGGAGTAGCACTAACTCTAATTGGACTGCTGGTATGCCAGATTATAGTCGTGCTGGCGATGTGCGTGTTTCAACCGGTGTGGCTTTACAGTGGTTATCACCTTTAGGTCCGTTAGTCTTCTCTTATGCGAAGCCAATTAAAGATTACGAAGGCGATAAATCTGAGCAATTCCAGTTTAATATTGGTAGAACGTGGTAGCGATGTAAGTAAAGTTGATGTCTTTTCTCAATATATAGAAAAGACATCTCATATCTGACAAAAAATTTATTTTGGGTTTTAAGGAGTCTATCGTGAAAAAATTGTTATGTGCCGCTGCCCTAGGAATGGCATTGACGATGTCAGCAGGCGCTCAAGCTGCAGATAAAGTAGGTGTTGTGAACATCGGTCAAGTTCTCCAAAAAGTGCCTAACCGTGATGCGGTAGAGAAACAATTGGAAAATGAATTTAAATCACGTGATACCGAATTGCAAAATTTAGGTAAAGCATTACAAACTGCGGTTGAGAAATACCAAAAAGATGCACCAACCATGAATGCGACACAACGTGCTAATACAGAAAAAGATCTGGTTGCTAAACGTGAAGCTTATGCACAAAAAGCACAAGCTTTTGAGCAAGACTTTAGCCGTCGTCAAGCAGAAGAGCGTAATAAAATCATGAAACGTGTATTAGACGCTGTTGATGCTGTAGCGAAAAAAGAAGGTTATGATGTGATTTTAGATGCAAACACTGTTCCTTATTTCGCAGACGGTAAAGATATTACTGCTCAGGTTCAAAAACAGGTTAAATAATAGATGTTTTCAATTCGATTAGCTGATCTTGCTCAGCAATTGAATGCACAGTTACACGGCGATGGTGATATCACTATCGCCGGTCTTGCTTCAATGGGCTTAGCAAATGGTGAACAAATTACCTTTCTTTCCGATAGTCGCTATCGTGAAAAATTAAGTGAATGTCAGGCCGCTGCGGTGGTATTAACAGAGGCTGATCTTCCTTTTTGTCCTGTTGCTGCACTGGTGGTGAAAAATCCTTATCTGGCTTATGCACAAATGGCTCAGATTATGGATACTACGCCCGCGCCAGCACAAGATATACATCCTTCTGCTGTTATTGCCGCTGATGCTAAATTAGGGAATAACGTCTCAATTGGTGCCAATGCGGTCATTGAGTCAGGTGTTGAGTTAGGTAATAACGTAGTTATTGGTGCAGGATGTTTTATTGGTAAAAAAGCACATATCGGCGATAATAGCCGTTTGTGGGCAAATGTCTCTGTTTATCATGAAGTTATTATTGGTAAAGATTGTTTAGTACAATCTGGTACTGTCATTGGTTCTGATGGTTTTGGTTATGCCAATGAGCGTGGCAATTGGATTAAAATTCCTCAGTTAGGCTCAGTGATCATTGGTGACCGTGTCGAAATTGGTGCATGTACTACCATCGATAGAGGCGCATTAGATAACACAGTTATCGGTAATGGTGTTATCATTGATAACCAGTGCCAAATCGCACATAACGTCATTATTGGTGACAATACTGCTGTGGCAGGTGGTGTCATCATGGCGGGGAGCCTGAAAATTGGGCGTTACTGTATGATTGGTGGAGCAAGTGTTATCAATGGTCACATGGAAATTTGTGATAAAGTTACGGTAACAGGAATGGGGATGGTTATGCGTCCTATCACTGAACCTGGGGTTTATTCTTCTGGCATTCCGTTACAACCGAATAAAGCATGGCGTAAAACCGCAGCCCTGGTGCTGCGAATTGATGAAATGCAAAAAAGGCTAAAGTCGCTAGAACGTCAAGTAGAAAATAGCGATAAGTAACAAGTAGCATCTTTGACGGTTGTTGTTACCTATTTTGCGACCTGCGCGTTAACTCCCTTTTTGAGTCACAGCAGGTCGTGTCATTCTTAATTAGATTCAGTTTTATTAGACAGGAAGAGTATTGCAATGAGTGATAATCATACTCTGCAAATCGAAGAAATTTTAGATTTACTTCCACACCGTTACCCATTTTTATTGGTTGACCGTGTCCTTGATTTTGAAGAAGGGAAATTTCTAAGAGCAGTAAAAAATGTATCTTTTAATGAGCCTTTCTTTCAAGGTCACTTCCCGGGCAAACCTATTTTCCCTGGTGTACTGATCCTCGAAGCAATGGCGCAGGCAACAGGTATTTTAGCATTCAAAAGCGTAGGAAAACTGGAACCCGGTGAACTTTACTATTTTGCTGCTATTGACGGTGCTCGCTTTAAACGTCCTGTCTTACCTGGAGACCAAATGGTTCTTGAGGTTGAATTCATTAAAGAACGCCGTGGCGTTGCACGCTTTAAAGGCGTCGCTAAAGTTGATGGAGAAATTGCCTGCGAAGCTGAGATGATGTGTGCTCGCCGCCGTGAGGTCTAGCTTATGATTGATAAATCCGCAGTAATTCACCCTTCTTCAATTATTGAAGAGGGTGCGGTAATTGGTGCTAATGTTCGCATTGGCCCTTTTTGCGTTATTGGTAGCCATGTTGAGATTGGTGAAGGTACAGATATCAAATCTCATGTGGTTATTAATGGCCATACACGCATTGGCCGTGATAATCAGATTTACCAATTTGCCTCTATCGGTGAAGTAAACCAAGATCTGAAATATCGTGGTGAGCCGACCCAAGTCATTATTGGTGATCGCAATCTTATCCGCGAAAGTGTCACTATTCATCGTGGTACGACACAAGGCGGTAATATTACTAAAATTGGCAATGATAACTTATTGATGATCAACACCCATGTTGCTCATGATTGTATCATTGGCGATCGCTGTATTATTGCAAATAACGGTACTTTAGGTGGACATGTCACTTTAGGTGATTATGTGATAATCGGTGGTATGAGTGCGGTTCACCAATTTTGTCAGATTGGTTCACATGTCATGGTGGGCGGCTGTTCCGGTGTAGCACAAGATGTTCCTCCTTTTGTGATTGCACAAGGAAACCATGCCACCCCTTATGGTTTGAATATTGAAGGATTAAAACGTCGCGGTTTTGCAAAAGAAGATCTGCATGCCATTCGTAACGCTTACAAGATACTTTATCGTAATGGTAAAACGCTTGAAGAAGCGCGGGAAGAGATTGCTCAATTAGCCGCAGACAATAATAATCAGTATGTAAAAATATTCAGTGATTTTCTGGAAAATTCAGCAAAATCAAACCGCGGTATTATTCGCTAATTAGGATATGACCTTGTCAGGCCAATCATCTATAAAACAGCGTCCGTTAGTTATCGGCCTTGTGGCTGGTGAAACGTCCGGTGATATCTTGGGCGCGGGATTAATCCGCGCTCTTAAACAAATGCATCCCAATATTCGTTTTGTTGGTGTCGCAGGTCCTTTGATGCAAGCAGAAGGTTGTGAAGCTTGGTATGAAATGGAAGAGCTTGCGGTGATGGGGATCGTGGAAGTACTTGAACGTTTGCCACGATTATTGAAGATCAGAAAAGATCTCACTCAACGCTTTACACAACTTAAGCCAGATGTTTTTGTTGGTATTGATGCTCCTGATTTTAATATCACCCTTGAAGGTCGCTTAAAACAAAAAGGGTTGAAAACTATCCATTATGTCAGTCCATCAGTATGGGCTTGGCGTCAAAAACGGGTTTTTAAAATTGGTAAAGCAACGGATTTGGTTTTAGCTTTCCTTCCTTTTGAAAAAGCGTTTTACGATAAATATCAGGTTCCTTGTCGCTTTATCGGTCATACAATGGCTGATGCAATTGCGTTACACCCTGATAAAAAAGCGGCTCGTGAACATCTAGGTATTGATCAAGAGGCAATCTGTTTAGCTCTGCTACCAGGAAGTCGGCATTCTGAAGTGGAAATGCTCAGTGCGGACTTTATAAAAACAGCGCAGCGATTAAAGCAACAGATCCCCGCATTACATATTGTTGTCCCTTTGGTAAATGCGAAGCGACGGGCACAATTTGAACAAATACATCAAAGTGTTGCCCCAAAACTTGAAATCCAACTCTTAGATGGACAAGCAAGAGAGGCGATGACCGCCAGTGATGCGACTTTATTAGCATCTGGTACAGCCGCCTTAGAATGCATGTTAACGAAATGCCCGATGGTAGTGGGTTATCGTATGAAACCATTTACCTTTTGGTTAGCAAAAAAATTAGTTAAAACGCCCTATGTCTCTTTACCCAATTTATTAGCGGGACGGGAAATAATTAAAGAGTTGCTGCAAGAAGAGTGCACACCAGAAGCACTGGCAGAACAATTACTCCCCCTATTAACGGATGCGGAAAAAGCACAACACTTAAAAGAGATATTTTTACAATTACACTCAGCTATCCGTTGTCGTGCTGATGAGCAAGCAGCGAATGCAGTTTTAGAATTAGCAGGTCAATAATGGAATTTGTCTATCCTAAAGCAAACCTAATTGCAGGCGTCGATGAAGTCGGTCGCGGGCCATTGGTGGGTGCGGTAGTTACTGCTGCGGTGATCCTCGATCCAGCTAATCCTATTCAGGGATTAATGGACTCGAAAAAATTGACCGAGAAAAAACGCAATGCGCTTTATGATGAAATAAAAGAAAAAGCATTATGTTGGGCTATTGGACGTGCTGAGCCTGAAGAGATAGATAAACTGAATATTCTTTGGGCAACAATGAAAGCCATGGAGCGTGCTGTCGCGGGATTATCCATAACGCCTGATATGGTCTTAGTCGACGGAAACCGTTGTCCTAACTTGCCAATGGCATCTCAAGCAGTGATTAAAGGTGATAGTTTAGTTCAAGAAATTAGCGCAGCGTCAATACTGGCTAAAGTTACCCGTGATAGGGAAATGGAACAGCTAGATAAACTTTATCCTGATTACGGCTTTGCCAAACATAAAGGCTATCCAACAGCCTTCCATATGGAAAAACTGGCTTCATTAGGGGCAACGCCTTATCATCGTAAAAGTTTTGCGCCTGTAAAACGTGCTTTAAATTTAGTCTAATCCACAGAGTAATTAATAAGATATGGCAGATCCTCGTTTTATCCATCTAAGGGTACACAGCGATTATTCAATGATCGATGGATTGGCAAAAACAGGGCCTCTTGTGAAGAAAGTGGCTTCGCTGGGTATGCCTGCTTTTGCAATTACAGATTTCACTAACTTATGTGGGTTAGTGAAATTTTATGGTGCGGCTCATGGTGCCGGTATCAAACCTATTGTTGGTGCAGATGTCTATCTGGAAACGGAACTATTAGGTGATGAATACGCGCATTTAACCATTCTCGCCCGTGATAATGTGGGATACCAAAACCTAACACTATTGATTTCTGAAGCTTATAAACATGGTTATGGTGCTGCCGGACCGGTTATCAAACAAGAGTGGTTAACAACATATAAAGAAGGTCTCTTGTTGCTTTCTGGCGGTAGAATGGGAGATGTTGGTAAATTCCTACTACGCGGTAATCGAGCTTTAGTTGAGCAATGTCTTGAATATTATCAAACGCACTTTCCTGATAGCTATTATTTAGAGCTTATTCGTACCGGGCGTCCGGATGAAGAGAGCTACTTACACGAAGCTGTAGCCTTAGCATCAGAAAAAGGGCTTCCTGTTGTTGCGACAAATGATGTCCGTTTTCTGGATAGTGATGATTTTGATGCTCATGAAATTCGCGTGGCTATTCATGATGGTTTCACATTATCCGATCCTAAACGTCCTAAACACTACAGTCCTCAGCAATATATGCGCACAGAAGAAGAGATGTGTGAGCTTTTTGCTGATATTCCTGAAGCATTAGAAAACAGTGTTGAAATAGCCAAACGCTGTAATGTGACCATTCGTTTAGGTGAATACTTTCTTCCTCAATTCCCGACCGGGGATATGAGTACAGAAGATTTCTTAATTAAAAAGTCCAAAGAGGGCTTAGAAGAGCGCCTTGCCTTTTTATTTCCTGATCCGCAAGAGAGAGAAAAGCGACGTCCTGAATACGATGAGCGTCTTGAGATTGAACTTAAAGTTATTAACCAGATGGGATTTCCCGGTTACTTTTTGATAGTGATGGAATTTATCCAGTGGTCTAAAGATAATGGCGTTCCTGTAGGGCCAGGACGTGGTTCAGGTGCTGGCTCACTGGTGGCTTATTCGCTTAAGATAACAGATCTCGATCCTCTTGAGTTTGATCTACTGTTTGAACGTTTTCTTAATCCAGAACGTGTATCAATGCCTGACTTTGACGTTGACTTCTGTATGGAGAAGCGCGATAGAGTTATCGATCACGTTGCGGATATGTATGGTCGTGATGCCGTATCGCAAATCATTACCTTTGGTACTATGGCGGCCAAAGCTGTTATTCGAGATGTTGGGCGTGTTTTAGGACACCCTTATGGCTTCGTTGATAGAATTTCCAAGCTTGTTCCCCCAGATCCGGGAATGACGTTAGAAAAAGCCTTTGCCGCCGAGCCTCAGTTACCTGAAATTTACGAAGCTGATGAAGAAGTGAAATCGCTTATTGATATGGCGCGTAAATTAGAAGGGGTAACGCGTAATGCGGGTAAGCATGCCGGTGGTGTCGTTATTTCTCCAACCAAAATTACCGACTTTGCGCCACTTTATTGCGATCCGGAAGGGAATAACCCGGTTACACAATTTGATAAGAATGATGTTGAATATGCCGGTCTTGTTAAATTTGACTTCTTAGGGTTAAGAACGCTGACGATAATCAACTGGGCATTAGAAATGATTAATGCTCGACGGGCTAAAAAATCACTTGAGCCTGTTGATATATCAGCCATTTCATTAACCGATCAGCGTAGCTTCGATATGTTGCAACGCTCTGAAACCACCGCGGTATTCCAATTGGAATCCCGTGGTATGAAAGATCTGATAAAGCGTCTGCGACCAGACTGCTTCGAAGATATGATTGCGTTAGTTGCACTGTTTCGCCCAGGGCCTTTACAGTCGGGGATGGTGGATAACTTTATCGACCGAAAACACGGTGTTGAAGAGATTTCCTACCCTGATGTTAAATGGCAACATGAGAGCTTACAGCCTGTATTAGAGCCAACTTATGGTGTTATCTTGTATCAAGAGCAAGTGATGCAGATAGCACAGGTACTTGCCGGTTATACCTTGGGTGGCGCGGATATGTTACGACGCGCGATGGGTAAGAAAAAACCTGAGGAGATGGCAAAACAGCGCTCTGTGTTTGAAGCGGGGGCGATTAAAAATGGTGTTGATGGCGAATTAGCCATGAAAATCTTTGACTTGGTAGAGAAATTTGCCGGTTATGGATTTAACAAATCGCACTCAGCGGCTTATGCCTTAGTTTCTTATCAAACGCTCTGGTTAAAAGCTCACTATCCTGCGGAGTTTATGGCGGCAGTCATGACTGCCGATATGGATAATACCGAAAAAGTGGTCGGTCTGGTGGATGAATGTTGGCGAATGGGTTTAAAAGTCCTTCCTCCAGATATTAATAGTGGGCTTTATCATTTCCATGTTAATGATGAAGGCGAAATAGTGTATGGCATAGGGGCCATCAAAGGGGTTGGAGAAGGCCCTATTGAGGCAATTGTCGAAGCGCGTCAACAAGGTGGTCATTTTAAAGATATTTTTGATCTCTGTGCGAGAACAGAAACCAAAAAATTGAATCGCCGAGTGATGGAAAAACTGATAATGTCAGGCGCATTTGATAAATTAGGGCCTCACCGTGCAGCATTAATGTCTTCGCTGGAAGATGCCTTAAAGGCGGCAGATCAACACGCAAAAGCGGAAGCCATTGGGCAATCCGATATGTTTGGTGTATTGGCAGAAGCCCCAGAGCAAGTGGAACGTTCTTATGCCAATGTACCTAAATGGCCAGATCAAGTTGTTTTAGAAGGTGAGCGAGAAACCCTCGGTTTATATTTAACGGGACATCCCATCACCCGTTATCTAAAAGAAATTGAACGATATGCGGCAGGAACCCGTCTAAAAGATTTAGTACCTACCCCCCGAGGTCAGATGGTAAAAGTGGCAGGATTAGTCCTTGCTTCGAAAGTCTTTACCACTAAACGAGGGAATAGAATTGGTATATGTACGTTAGATGATCGTTCTGGTCGTTTGGAAATTATGTTATTTTCCGATGCATTAGATAAATACCAACATCTATTGGAACAAGATCGGATTTTAATTGCTACCGGGCAGGTCAGCTTTGATGATTTCAACGGTGGGCTTAAAATGACAGTCCGCGAATTAATGGATATTAACGAAGCGCGTGAAAAATATGCTCGAGGGCTTGCTATCTCGTTATCAGACAGGCAAATTAATGAGCAATTATTAAATCGTCTTCGCGGCGTTTTAGAACCTCATCGTTCAGGCACGATCCCGGTTCATCTTTATTTTCAAAAGCATGATGCCTGTGCACGTTTGCGTTTTGGTGCAACATGGCGAGTAACGCCGACTGATATGCTTTTGACCGATCTGCGAACTCTGCTGGGTAATGAGCAGGTGGAATTAGAATTTGACTAGAATAGGAATGTTATGAGTCTTAATTTTCTGGATTTTGAACAGCCAATTGCCGAGTTAGAAGCGAAAATCGATTCGCTAACCGCAGTTAGCCAACATGATGAAAAAATTGATATTAATATTGATGAAGAAGTTGCACGCTTAAGAGAAAAAAGTTTAGAACTTACTCGAAAAATTTTCTCTGATCTTGGTGCATGGCAAGTGGCACAACTTGCTCGTCATCCATTAAGACCTTATACCCTTGATTATATTAATCGTGTTTTTACTGATTTTCAGGAGTTGGCGGGTGATCGCGCTTATGCTGATGATAAAGCGATTGTCGGTGGTATTGCTCGTTTAGACGGTCGTCCGGTGATGATCATTGGTCATCAAAAAGGACGTGAAACGAAAGAAAAAATTCGTCGTAATTTTGGTATGCCGGCTCCTGAAGGTTATCGCAAAGCGCTGCGTTTAATGGAAATGGCACAACGTTTTAAATTACCTATTATCACTTTTATTGATACTCCGGGAGCTTATCCGGGGGTGGGCGCTGAAGAGCGTGGACAATCAGAAGCGATTGCTCGTAATTTAAGAGAAATGTCTCGCTTTGGTGTGCCAATTATTTGTACCGTTATTGGCGAAGGTGGCTCTGGTGGTGCTTTGGCGATTGGTGTGGGTGATAAAGTGAATATGTTGCAGTACAGCACCTATTCCGTTATTTCGCCAGAAGGTTGTGCTTCTATTCTATGGAAGAGTGCTGATAAAGCACCATTAGCTGCTGAAGCTATGGGGATCACGGCAAATCGTTTAAAAGAATTAAAATTGATTGATACGGTGATCCCTGAACCTTTAGGTGGTGCTCATCGTCATTATGATGAAATGGCAGCATCACTAAAAGCACAGCTAAAAGCTGATTTAGCGCAGTTAGATGAGTTTGATACAGAAGAACTCACTAACCGCCGTTATCAACGCTTAATGGAATATGGCTATTGCTGATTGAGCGGGTACTTAGCTAGCCATTAAAAAGATCACTCCCCATGCTATAGCATGGGGTTTTTTTTATGGCGAATAGGATCAGGCTATTATCACACCACTATCACTCCAGCTAATTTTTCTTTTATAAAACTATTTCTATTATTAATAGTAATAGCTTGTGATACTTTCATTTTTAATTATATATCAATATGTTAACTCGATCTCAAATATAAGATTTATGTTTATCTTTGCTTAAAAAATACGTAACCCTACCTATGATTTGATAAGGCTTATCGTTAATCAAAGAAGGAAAAGTTATGATTTCATTTAGCAACAAAGTAGGCATTATCACCGGAGGTAATAGTGGTATCGGTTTAGCTAGCGCTGAGAAATTTTTATCACTAGGGGCATCGGTTGTTATTACTGGAAGTCATTCAGGTCGTGGGGAAAAAGCACAAAAGTATTTGCAAGATAAAGGGTTTTCCGCAGAATTTGTACAAATGGATGCCGCCAATGAGCAAGATAATCAACAACTGGTTAAGCATGTAGTAAAACATTATGGCAAAGTGGATTTTTTATTTGCTAATGCGGGGGTTTTAACCGATACCGTTGCCGATAAATTACATTACGATCAATGGAAAAAAGTGCTTGATGTTAATCTTAATGGACTATTTCTTATTAACCGCGCGGTTATTCAACATTGGTTAGAAACTAAAACCACAGGCGCTATTGTTAACTGTAGTTCAATCTGCTCTTTTGTCGGCCAGCATGCATTTCCTGCTTATTGCTCCTCTAAAGGGGGCATTAAATTACTCACACAAACGTTAGCGCTTGATTATGCCAGTCAAGGTATTCGTGTTAATGCTGTTTGTCCAGGCTATATTGATACTCCTTTATTAGAGGGGCGTGAATTAGACAAACAAAAACTCGTCGCTTTACACCCTATTGGTCGGTTAGGTACACCTGAAGAGGTGGCTAATGTTGTTGCCTTTTTAGCAAGTGATGCCGCCTCGTTTGTCACAGGGGCTTCTTATCTCGTTGATGGTGGTTTTACGGCATAATTTAAACCCATGACAGCGATGAGGACAGCATTTTCTTAGTATCGTTATCAGCTTAAGTGAAAAGCTATATTCTGCTTTCTTTTTTATTATGTTGTGGCGAAAGGTTGTGTTCGTGCAAAATGCAATGGAAAGGCTTAACATAACCCATTGAATTCCTCGATAACTGATAATGCTATGGAACTGAAAAATTGTCCTCTTATTAACGAAATTAAACGACAAATTGGCTCTCATACTCATATTTTAGTGGGTTTTAGTGGTGGAGTTGATTCAACCGTTTTATTGCATGGGTTGGTTTACTTACGTGATAAATATCAACTTCCTTTAGAATTAACGGCAATTTATGTTCATCATGGATTGAATTCAAAAGCCGATGATTGGCTCACGCATTGCGAACATTTTTGTCATAACTGGCAGGTCAGTTTTATCAGTGAAAGAGTACAAGTCAATGGGAAAGAAGGGGGAATTGAGCAGGGTGCCAGAGAAGCGCGCTATCAAGCTTATCGCCAATATTTACAGCCTAATCAAGTTTTAGTGACGGCACAACATCAAGATGATCAAGCGGAAACTTTCCTATTAGCGCTTAAACGCGGTAGTGGACCGGCTGGGTTGTCTTCAATGCCTGCAAAAATGCCTTTTGAACAAGGGTATTTATTACGACCATTACTTAATATCACACGTGAGCAAATCGAAGCTTATGCACATGAGCACGGTTTATTATGGATTGAGGATGATAGTAATCAAGATGATCGCTATGATCGCAATTTCTTACGTTTACATGTTATGCCTCTATTGACTCAGCGCTGGCCACATTTTTCTCAAGCTGTCACTCGTAGTGCCGCACTGTGTGGTGAACAAGAAGCGCTCTTAGATGAGTTACTCGATGTAGAATTGCAGCAATTGATTGATGAGCATCAGAGTTTAGATATCAATTTATTGTCCCGCTGTAGCGAAATAAAACGTAATGCATTGTTGCGTCGTTGGTTTGCTAAATGTAATAAAAGCATGCCATCAAGATCTCAATTGTCGCGGCTATGGCAAGAAGTTGCTTTAGCTAAAGCAGATGCAGAGCCACGGTTACGTTTTTTCCAAGATGAAGTTAGGCGTTATCAACAACGCCTCTATCTTGTGCCTGTTATGGAAGAACTAACGGATAGGGTTATCGAATGGTCATTATCACAACCTTTAATTTTGCCTAATCAGTTAGGGATATTAGCGGTGAGTCGTGATAGCGGTAAAACAATCTGCAGAGCACCGTTAGCAGATGAAAAAGTGACGGTTCGTTTTGGCTTAACCGCTTCATCTTTACGTATTGTTGGGCGAGATTTGGCCAGATCAAGCAAGAAAATTTGGCAAGAGCTTAATATTGCCCCATGGCAAAGAACTCGTATCCCATTGATTTATTATAACGATACATTAATTGCAGGGGTTAATACTTTTGTGACTTTAGAGGGAAATGCAACAACAGAACAAAGTATAACAATTGAGTGGCAAGCGTCGTAAACAACCGCCAATTACGGCGGTTGTTTATGTAAATAGTTATTCAGATTTGATTATGATAGTGCCAAGTTCGGGATGAGAAAAACTGGCAATAATATCCAGTCGTAAATCTTTTGCACCCTCAGATGTTTTTACTTTCAGATATTCAACTTTTTTACTTAAAAAGAGATCATCTGCGACACCATCAATTTGCTCACCATTATGTAATTCAATATGGAGTGTTAAGCCTCGTTGGCAAGCTAACTCCAAATATTCATAATCATCACAATTAATTGGTTGATATTCTGTATTTGTTGACATATTCCCTCACCACTCGTTCGTGGCGGTATTGCCGCCAGTGAATAATTCAGAATAAAATCATTATGCTGTTATTCGAAGTGATCACAATAGTTATTGTGATAATTTTCTGAAATAGTGCATTCTGCGACAAGATTTAAGAATTTATACTAAAACGTAGTGTAATTATCTTAAAGGGGGTTTTATTCACCCTTTTTGCTTAAAAAAATGCTAAACTAGCATTGAAAACGAGAAATTAGAAAGTACCCAGAACTTAGGGAGTTGATGATGGGGAAAAAACTTTTATTTGCAGCCATTGCTGCAGGGTTATTTATTATGTCAGGCTGCCAGAATAATATTGGCCTGTCACTCGATGGTAAAATTGTTGATCAAACATATAACAGTATTCTACCTTGTGCCGATTGTTCTGGTATCGACACGACTATTCTTGTCAATCAAGATGGCTCTTATGTAATGGAGCAAAGTTACCAAGGCACTTCTGATGACAATCGAAGTTTTTTTGAGTCAGGTACTTGGTCATTAAGTAAAGATAAACTGACCTTGACTAATAGTTATGGCGAGAAGAGTTACTATTTACCTCGTGAAGATAAATTAGTTATGTTGGATATCGATGGTAATGTAATTAATTCGGGTCTTAATTATACCTTAGCAAAGGTTCAACCTAAGCAGTTAGCGGGGGAATTTACCTATTTTGCTGACGCTGGAACCTTTAAAGATTGCCAATCTGGACGTGTCTATGCCGCTGATGGATTAGTATTAGAAAAAGGCTATTTTGCTACAGGCGTTGATGGCGGAACACCTGTCTATCTAGAGGTCAGAGGTTACTATAGTATTCGTCCTTCAATGGAAGATGGACAGTATGATCGTGCATTAGTGGTTACCGATAATAAACCACGCTTTGATCGTCATGGCTCTTGCAATAGCCGTCGTAATAGCAGAAGTTAATTCATTATAAAAAAACCGCTTTAAATAAAGCGGTTTTTTTTACGTTAACAAAAGTGGTAACAGCAGTCGTTAAGTTTGGTCAGTTTAGCCCAATAAGGGCTAAACAATATTAAATGGATTAAGCTAGTTGCTCTTTAATAAAGGCAACAACATCATTCACATTGACCAGAGATTTATCATCACTACGGCGTGCTTTATACTCAACTTGTTCGTTATCCAGATTACGATCACCAATCACGATGGTGTGTGGTACACCAATCAGTTCCATATCTGCAAACATCACACCTGGGCGCTCTTTGCGATCATCAAATAATACATCAATACCCTGTGCACGTAAGTCAGCATAGAGTTTCTCTGCTACTTCTTTTACACGATAAGAACGATGCATGTTCATTGGTAAAATGGCAACTTGGAAAGGTGCGATAGCATCAGGCCAGATAATACCACGGGCATCATGGTTTTGTTCGATTGCCGCTGCAACGATACGAGTAATACCAATACCATAACAACCCATAGTCACAACTTGGTTATGGCCTTCTTCGTTTTGTACCGTCGCTTTTAATGCTTCAGAATATTTCTTACCTAGTTGGAAGATATGACCGACTTCAATACCACGTTTGATAAGTAAAGTACCTTTACCATCTGGGCTTGGATCACCTTCGACAACATTACGGATATCCGCCATTTCAGCAAGAGGTAAATCACGCTCCCAGTTAATACCAAAGTAGTGTTTACCATCAATATTTGCACCAGCACCAAAATCGCTCATAACAGATACAGCGCGATCGATAATGATTGGTAATGGCAAGTTAATTGGACCAAGAGAGCCTGGACCTGCATTAACAGCTTGGCGGATCTCTTCTTCAGTCGCGAAAACTAAAGGTGAAGCGACAATGCTACATTTTTCTGCTTTTATTTCATTGAGCTCATGATCACCACGGACTAATAAAGCCACTAATTTATGACCACTTTCTTCAGTTGCATGAACAATAAGTGTTTTAACTGTTTTTTCAATAGGCAGATTAAATTGTTCAACTAATTCAGCAATAGTTTTTGCGTTTGGTGTATCTACTAAACGCAACTCTTCTGTTGCTGGTGAACGAGGTGTTGCTGGCATAACCGCTTCTGCTAATTCAATATTAGCAGCATAGTCAGATGCTGTTGAGAATACGATATCATCTTCTCCGCTATCTGCTAATACTTGAAATTCATGAGAGGCACTACCACCAATAGAGCCTGTATCAGCCAATACTGGACGGAAGTCTAAACCAATACGAGTAAAGATATTGCTATAGGCTTGATACATTCTGTCGTAAGTCTCTTGTAGAGACTCTTGAGAGATATGGAATGAATAGGCATCTTTCATGATAAACTCACGTGAACGCATAACACCAAAGCGCGGGCGTACTTCATCACGGAATTTAGTTTGAATTTGGTAAAGGTTGAGTGGTAGTTGTTTGTAAGAGGTGATTTCATTACGAACAATATCGGTCACCACTTCTTCATGGGTTGGACCTAAAACAAAAGGACGCTCACCGCGATCTGTAAAACGCAACAATTCTGGGCCATATTGTTCCCAACGGCCACTTTCTTGCCATAGATCAGCAGGCTGAACAACCGGCATTGAAATTTCGAGTGAGCCTGCGTTGTCCATCTCTTCACGAACAATTTTCTCAATTTTTCTCAGGACACGAACACCGGTCGGCATCCAATCATAAAGACCAGATGCGAGTTTACGGATCATACCTGCGCGAAGCATGAGTTGATGGCTGACAATTTCGGCATCAGCAGGCGTCTCTTTCAAAGTAGAGAGCAAATAGTGGCTAGTACGCATTATTAGGTTCCATTAGAACAAAAATACTTAGGCTGACTGTCAGGCCAGTCTACATCAATATAAATAGAGAAAGTCTTTAGTCTACCAGTGACTTAGGTTTGCCAAAAGAGGCAAAGCATTTTTTTCAATCTGATTTGCTTAAAGACAAGAAGTTTCAATGTTAGTAAGTGCAAGTTAGCGCGGTTCTATACTAAGAACAAGTGTTTGCTGCCCATTGACTTGCCAACGAATATTAAAATCCAGTAAATGCACCGCATATACTCTATCACTTTGTTCGCTTTTTTTATAAGCAGGACGCGGATCTTGTTGCAATACTTGAGTGATAAATCGCATAAGATGAGGATATTGATGAGAGTAATATTGTAACTGCTGTGTGGCATCTTCAGAAAAAAGAATCTCCATCTCTTCATGAGGAGCATATTGGGCAAAGCCTGCTGTTGCATCCGCAATAGACTCAGCATAGGGAAGGTACGGCTTGATATCAATAATGGGGGTTCCATCAATAAGATCTAGACTGCCTAGTTGCAAAATCACCGATTGCTTTTCAATAATGATATCTTTTAGCTCGACTAATGACATGCCGATAGCATTAGGGCGAAAAGTTGAGCGAGTGGCGAAAACCCCGAGTTTGCTATTCCCCCCTAATCTTGGTGGGCGCACTAATGGATGCCAACCTTGTTGCGCTGTTTGATGAAAAATAAATAATAACCAAAGATGGCTAAATTGTTCTAAGCCTCTTACTGCATCAGGATGATTATAAGGTGTGTGTAGTATTAGCTGGCCTACGCCATCCTGGACTAATCCAGGTTGGCGAGGAACGGCAAATTTCTCTTTATAAGGGCTGATAATATGCCCTATAGATGTTATTTGGTAGCTATTCATTGAGTAATTAATAGTGCTGAACCTTCACAGATTGCCGATTGATAGCAACCCATTCCTGTGACTATTTGGCATTCATGTAATAAAACTGCATTCGCATTTTTATAAGCCGCTTTGATAGCCATTCTTTTTTTCGCAGCAGGTAAGCTTGCGGGTGGATCTTGTAGTGTTTGTCGGCAAGATTCACCGGCAACAACACCTAAATCTTTAAAAGGCGCACCTAAAAGATCTTCTGTTTTTTCAACAATGCGAACAGGAGATAAAGTTTGCTGTTTGGGCTTTTGTGGTTGGCCAGGTTTATTTAAACGCATATCCGTAAACTTAGACTGATCAACATCAGATGATTTCTGCATTGAACAGCCGGTCATAAACAGCGCTATAATGCCAATAAGTAGCAAGCGCATGTGCATGGGTATATCCTCTTTATTATTGTCTATACAAAAATTAAACCGCCCTAATTTAATGCAAATTAGCCCAGTAAAAAAGAGAAAGGCGAACAAATGTCCGCCTTTTTTATTATTAAGTTGAGTTGTGAGATGATTACCAACCTTTTACTGCACCACCGTTAAAAATCTTATTCGCAGCGCTATCGACTTCATCTGTTTGATAAGATTGAATAAATTTCTTCACATTTTCATCATCTTTATTGTCCTCACGGGCAACAATAATATTGACATAAGGTGAATCTTTATCTTCAACAAAAATACCATCTTTTGCTGGAGTTAAGTTAACTTGACTCGCATAGGTTGTATTAATAACCGCTAAGTAGATTTTTTGATCATCTAAAGAGCGCGGTAATTGTGGTGCTTCTAACTCAACTAATTGTATGTTTTTCGGATTTTCAATGATATCCAGTTTAGTCGGTAATAAACCAACCCCTTCCTTTAATTTCACTAATCCTACTTTTTCTAAAAGTAGCAGTGAACGACCTAAGTTAGTTGGATCATTAGGGATAGCCACTTGTGCACCATCGGGTAAATCTGCTAAATCCGTTATTTTTTTAGAATAACCAGCAATAGGGTAAATAAAGGTATTACCTACAGCCGTAATTTTGTAATTACGATCTTTGATTTGTTGATCTAAATAAGGCTTATGTTGAAAGGCATTAATATCAATATCACCACGGCTTAATGATTCATTCGGCATGACAAAGTCATTGAAAGTGACGAGTTCAACATTAAGTCCATATTTATCTTTAGCGACTTGTTTAGCAACTTCAGCAACTTGTTGTTCAGAACCAGAAATAACCCCCACACGGATATGATTGGGATCTTTTTCTTTTTCGCCACAACCTGCTAAAGCTAAAGCACCGACTAACGCACTGACTACAGCAAGTGATTTAAATTTCAATGACATAGATTTACCCTTTCTTTGAACTGGTTAAATAAAAGGTTTCATACAAACTACATTTATTGATTAGATAGTAGATGAATAGAAACCTTTAATTCATTTATTTATGTGTTGTCAGTTTAACTAAACGATCGCCAATAAACTGAATGATAAAAACAAGAATAACAAGTAGTACAATGACGGTATTCATTACTGTGGCATTATAGCCCACATAACCATACTGATAACCAATTTGACCTAAACCACCGGCACCCACAGCGCCCCCCATTGCGGAATAACCAACTAATGTAATGAGTGTAATGGTCGCAGCATTAATTAAACCTGGTAAAGATTCTGGTAATAAAACTTTCTTGATTATCTGCATTGGTGTTGCCCCCATGGCTCGAGAAGCTTCAATTAAACCATGAGGTATTTCTAATAAGGTATTTTCTACCATACGTGCAATAAAAGGTGCAGCTCCTACAGTTAACGGAACGATAGCCGCCTGTAAACCAATGGATGTTCCTACTACCATACGTGTAAAAGGGATCATCCAAACTAATAAGATAATAAAAGGGATGGCCCTAAAAATATTAACTAAAGCAGAAATTACTTTATAAGCGGGTGAGTTCGCCATAATTTGCTCTGGTCGAGTCACATAAAGTAAGACACCTAATGGTAATCCAATGACAAAACCAAAAAAGCCTGAGACAAATGTCATGACTAAGGTTTCCCAGATCCCACTAATTAATAAATAAATCATTCCTTCAGACATAACCGAGAACCTCTACTTTCACATGATGCTCTTCTAAAAACGCGATAGACTTTTCTGTGTTACCATTTTTACCGTGTAATTCTGCTAGCATCACGCCAAACTTTACTCCACCGGCATAGTCCATTTGAGAACTTAAAATATTAATATCAGCATCAAAACGACGAGCAACAATAGACATTAATGGCGCATCAACAGATAACCCATTAAATTCAAGCTTTAACAGCGGGAATAAGCCTTCTTCCCACTCTGGCTTCATACGTTCTTTATAATCGTCAGGAATATCCAATTGTAATGTTGATTGAATAAATGCTTGAGAAACGGGTGTTTTAGGGTGAGAGAAAACCTCACTTACCGCATCACTTTCAACTAATTGACCACCACTGATCACGGCAACTTGGTCACAAATACGTTTTACAACATCCATCTCATGAGTGATAAGTAAAATAGTTAATCCTAAACGACGATTAATATCTTTTAACAGTTCTAAAATAGAACGCGTCGTTGCAGGATCAAGAGCACTAGTTGCCTCATCACACAATAAAACGTTTGGTGAATTAGCTAATGCTCGAGCAATCGCAACACGCTGCTTTTGTCCCCCTGATAAATTGGCAGGGTAATACTCTTTTTTATCTGCTAAACCCACTAATTCTAATAACTCATTAACACGTTTATTAATATCTGCACGCGGCGTGTTATCAAGTTCTAGAGGTAAGGCAACATTATCAAATACCGTTCTTGAGGACAGTAAATTAAAATGTTGGAAAATCATGCCAATGCCACGACGTGCTTTGGTTAATTCTTTATCAGATAATTTTGTTAGATCACGACCATCAACCCAAACTTCACCTGATGTCGGCTTTTCTAACATGTTTACACAGCGTATGAGAGTACTTTTACCTGCACCTGACGACCCAATCACACCAAAAATCTGCCCTTGTGGCACATGCAGGTTAATATTTGATAGCGCTTGTATTGAACGCGCTCCCTGCTTAAATACTTTATTTATATTCGTCAGTTTAATCATCTTGTTCTTTATATAAGTAGAATATGGGGCATTCACGCTATTCTGCCCGAGTTAAAATAGATGTTAAGGCGTCTAGACGTCCAAGTCAACAAAAAAGAGCAGAAGCGTAATAGGTAATAATAGTCAATAAAAGAAAGAAAGGTGGATATGCTTCTCTATATAAGAAAAAACATGCGATACTAAGCGCAAATATCTAAAAGGAGTAATGCTGTGAGCAAGGGGATTTCTGCGATTTTTTTAGATCGCGATGGAACGATTAATATCGATCATGGTTATGTATCTGAAATTGATAACTTTGAATTTATCGAAGGTGTGATTGAAGCAATGGCTGAATTAAAAGCCATGGGATATGCTTTAGTGCTAGTGACTAATCAGTCAGGTATTGGTCGAGGGTATTATAGTGAAGATCAGTTTTTACATTTAACTGAATGGATGGATTGGTCTTTAGCTGATCGAGGCGTCGATTTAGACGGCATTTATTATTGCCCACATCATCCAGATGCAATTATAGAAGAATACAAAAAAGAGTGTGACTGTCGTAAACCTGCAACAGGTATGTTTATGGATGCGAAAACACAATTAAACATCGATATGGCATCTTCTTATATGGTGGGAGATAAAAAAGAAGATATGTTGGCAGCAAAAGCGGCTGGCGTTGGGCATAAAATTCTCGTTCGCACAGGAAAAGCGATTACAGAAGAGGCCGAAACTTGTGCAGATTTTGTTCTAGATAGCTTATCCGACTTGCCAAAATGGCTTAAAAGCCACAAAAAATAGGCACTTCGTTTAATTAACCAACAAACAAACATTTTTTTTCAAAAAACTATTGCCAGCCTCAGAAAACTCCCTATAATGCGTCCTCGTTGTCACGGCACAGGGCGCTAAGCG